>CAVHNA010000121.1:0-8258 GCA_963637205.1 Bacteroidaceae bacterium | reverse complement strand
CTCCTACGAGACAGGCAACGAAAATGCCATGGACGAAGGGTCCACACCTTTTCACGGCGGAGACTATAAGCCCAGCTCCCTGTCTTTCAGCAACCGTCTGATGCTCGACGGCCAAAACGGTCACATCCACAACGTCATTCTGTCCGCCGACTATATCTCGGGCAACGCCATATGGTACGACCAGAAGAAGGTCGTAGACACCGAACACGCCAACCGCAACTACTATCAAGTGCTCAGTTCATACACCGTACAGAAAAACAAAACGGCGAAAGGACAACTGGAATACCGCCTCGACTACATGAACGACCGGCAACGGCTGTTCTTCGTGGATGCCGCGCTGTCGGCGGAGAACTTCAAACGCACACATTACGGCAGCAGAAACAACGCCGTACAGAAAGCCACACTGTTTGGAGCGGACATAGCCGGTGGCTACGACTTCCATACTGCCAATGTGAAATGGCAAGCTGTTCTCCGTGCAGGATATACCATGCCTGCTGGCGACAGCTATGCCGATGCCTCGTCATACGCTTCTGAAAACATCTCGTCAGCATATTCACGTCCTTTGTATGCTTATGAAACAGCGTCGCAAGTTCGTGTGGGTGCCACTGTCAACGCCTCGCTACCTGTGTCGAAGGTAATGGTGGGTGCGTATGTCAAGGCAGACAGCCGTTTCTTCTGCGGCGACGACAAATACGAATCGGGGTTGGAGTCCGCAGCTTACACCACCGTAGAGACCGGACTTTATCTCCGCTTCTGATAACAGCGACCGCACCACACCATATATATTACATAATGTGCAGGAAATTATGAATCTCTTTTCACGAAACGCCATAACAGCCTTGTTGCTGACACTTGCTACGAGTGTCTCGGCAGGCAAACACAAGCCCGGACTTGCCGTTGTCATAGACTCTGGCAGCATGCAGCAGGCAAGGACAGAGGTTGAAGGATACGTAAAGGCTCTGGAAGACATCCAGGGATTCCATGTATATACAGTTGTCGACCAGTGGGGAGTACCAGACAGCATACGCGACGTACTGCGGCAACTTCACAGCCTGAAATCCGACCCGATAGTTGGAGCAGTCCTCATTGGCGACATCCCCGTGCCCATGATACGCGACGCACAGCATCTGACAAGTGCCTTCAAGATGAACCAAGGTATGGACTGGAAACAGTCGTCGGTGCCTTCAGACCGTTTTTACGATGATTTCGGACTTACTTTCCGCTATCTTCAACGCGACAGCACGGAGGCGTCCCTGTTTTACTATTCCCTGACAGGGGATGGCGACCAAACCTTGCGTCCCGATATCTTCAGCGGACGAATACGCCCCACAGATACAGGCGACAGCGACAGGTACATGAAACTACGTCTATACCTTCGCAAGGCTACGGAGGCGAAGAAAAACCCGGAGCCACTGCGCAGACTCCTTGTCTTCACAGGCAGCGGCAGCCTCAACGAGTCCAAAGTGGCGCATACAGACGAGGTGCGTGCCATGTATGACCATTTCCCGCAGTTGAGGAACGAACCGCACGCATTGAGTTGCCTTGACTACGCCGACGACACGATAGTAAAGCCACGGCTGATGAACGAACTCATGCGCCCCGACCTCAGCCTTTCCGTTCTCCATCACCATGGCGACTACGACACACAGTATCTCGCTCCTGACGGACATGATTCCGTGTCAATGCGCAAGGCGCGGCTCACCTTACCAGACTTCGCCGGCTACAATTTCCGTCCCAACTGCCGTGTCATGCTTTACGATGCTTGTTACAACGGGGCCTTCCAGCGTGAAGACTGCATTGCCAACGAATATATCTTCCAGCCCGGCAAGGCCATCGCAGGTATCGGAGGCACCGTCAACGTGTTGCAGGACAAGTGGCCCGACAAGCTCGCCGGCTTACTTGCCGACGGCGTAATGGTGGGCTATCTGAACATGCTGAACATCGACCTTGAGACCCATGTAGTGGGCGACCCCACATTTTGTTTCGCCGCCGACGAGGAGGTAGTGTGGAACAAGGAGGACATCAAGTCCGTTTCACCTTCAGTATGGAAGAAGGTGCTCCGGCGGAATACCGCGCCCGACCAGCGTGTTCTTGCCATGGAGATGCTGCGCGACGACACGCTTTCCCTCACAAACGACCAACTCATGAAATGCCTGAAGACTGCCGTGGCAGGCACTGAACGCTTGCAGGCTTTCAAGATACTGCTCTACAGAAGGCCTTCCCATCTGCAAGCGGCTATGCTTGTCGCCGCCGCTGACAATTATGAGCTGTTGCAGAGACTGGCGGTAAATGCGCTCCGCGACAACGGGTCGCGGCAGTCCATGCGCAAGATGGCAGAGGTAATAGCGTCAAACAACACATCTACACGCGTGCTTTTCAACGCCATGCAGGGAGTGCAGTTCTTCCCTGACAGCGCATTCATGGCAGACCTTTCCTCTGCCATAGACAGCGTGAGCCGCTATGTGGTATGTGACTCCACATACCGGCAAACCCGCACAGACAAGGCCGGACGGTTCTGCGGGCGCTGGGACGAGGATGTCAACAAGCTCTGCAACGGCCAACTGAGCGAGAAGCGCGCCTTGCTACAGGCTAACTTCATGCGCATATACCTCCCGTCTTATCTGCTTGAGGATGTCGTCAGGTATACGGAAACGTGCCAGGATATGACCCTCCGCAAAGATTTGCTGGAGGCCCTGGGATGGCATCGCCTCGCGTACAATTCGGGTGTGGCAAGGGAGTCAGCTCTCAGACAGAGCACCGACATGTCGCTGCCCGAAGAAGTGCGCCACGAGGCACTGAAGACATACAAGAGACTGAAGTAAACATACAAAAAACACTATCTGCTTCCCAACAAAACAAATGATGAAAAGAACTATCGTTACCACTTTGCTCTGTTCTGTAGCCGCCGTCCGCGGTATGGCCACAGGAGAGGGTTTTGCCATTGTGATAGACTCCAAAAGTTACGAAGAGGCGAAGGACGAGGTGCTGGCATACGCTTCCGCCGTGGAGACGTACGACGGACTGAAGACGACAATCGTTGTCGACCGCTGGGGTATACCAGACAGCATACGTGCGGAACTGATCCGCTTGCATTCGCGAAAAAAAGCGCCGTTGGCGGGCGCAGTGTTTGTCGGCGACATACCAATACCTATGGTACGCGACGCACAACACATGACCAGTGCCTTCAAGATGAGGCAGTCGCAGCCACGCGAGGAATCGTCGGTACCTTCCGACCGTTACTACGACGATTTCGGACTAAAGTTCGACTTTTTGGACAAAGACCCCCAACGGCAGTATTTCTACTATTCCCTAAGGGCGGACGGCGACCAGCGCATACATCCAGACATCTTCAGCGGGCGCATCAGACCGACAGACGCCAACGGCACGTCGCGCTACGTGAAACTGCGCGACTATTTGCGCAAGGCTATTGCCGTAAAATCGCAAGGCAGCAGTCTGGACAGAATGTTCTACTTCAGCGGACACGGATACATCAGCGAATCCAAGGTGGCGCGCATAGACGAGAAAACAGCTTATCTGGAGCATTTCCCATGGATGAGAGGACGGCGCAATGTTATCAGTTATGTCGACCATACCGACCAGAATCCCATAAAGGAACGTCTTATGAACGAGGTCATGCGCACCGACCTCGATTTGGCTATTCTCCATCACCATGGTTATTTCGACACAGAATACCTCAACTCGTCCCAACAAGTACAGACCGTCAGAGAAGCGAAGGAGTTTATCGTACGCAACTGCCGCGAACATGTGTATGCGGCAATGCAGAACGGACGTAACGCGGACTCTCTGCGCCTGGCTATGGAGCAACGTTTCAGCCTGCCGGCTTCATGGCTTCAGGACGCTCTCAGCGACAGTCTGGCTCTCGCCGACTCCGCCTATGAGGCTCTTTCGGACCTGCATCTTGAAGACTTCGGAGTGTATGGTTACAAGCCTAATGTCCCGGTGGTATTCATCGACGCCTGCTTCTGCGGTTCGTTTCATCAAGACAACTGCATAGCCAACGAGTACATCTTCCAGCCAGGTGGCACGGTAGCCGTGGTGGCCAATACCGTCAACGCCTTGCAGGACAAATGGAGTGACCGTCTGGTGGGACTGACGGCACTCGGCGGATGCGTGGCCGACGCCGTGCGTTTCTCCGGTTTCCTGGAGTCGCACGTCATCGGCGACCCCACATTCTCGTACAAGCCGTCCGGCGCGCAGTACGACATCAACGCTTTGCTTCTTGAAAACAAGCCTTCAGTATGGCGCAAACTGCTCAAGAAAGACATTCCCGACATACAGTCGTTGGCACTGGACAGGCTGACGGCTCTTGGAGGCATCTCTTCGTCCGAACTGCTGGACATATACCGCCAGTCGCCCTACGGCATCGTCAGGATGCAGGCGTTGCTCTCGCTGTCTTCCATTCACGACGACAACTTCATCACCTGTCTGGAGGAAGCCTCGCAAGACAGCTATGAGTTTGTGCAGAGACAAGCCATACGCTACTTCGCCGAAAGCGGCGACAGCCGTCTCATACCGTCGCTCATACGTCTCTGCATAAGCAACAACACCAGCGTGCGTTGCAACTTCAACGCCAGCAATGCCCTGGCATGCTTCCCCAAGGACGCGCTGCTGAAGGAGTTCGCGTTGCAGTTTGACGACGCCTCCGTGCAGTATATACGCAAGGATTCCGTCCGCACGCTTATAGAAACAGCCATAGTACACAGTGCCGACCGTATCGCACATGAGGTGGACTCGCTGATAGACAACGGCGTAGACGACTCCAAATACATGGAGTCCATGCTGCGTGCCATGCGCAACAACCTGCCGCACCACCTCGTGCCGAAACTTCTCGACTATTCCCGCAAGGCAAAGGATGAGGAGCTGCAGGTGGTCCTGTGGGAGATGCTTGGCTGGCACCCCTTGTCGTGCCATGCCGGGGAGATGGCGAGTGAGGCTCTGAAGGTGAGTGAAGACGCCGCCATGCCGGTAAGGGTGCGCAACGAGGCACTTAAAACGTATAACAGGCTTATGGCCAAATAAGACAACAAGAACATGCCGCACAAGTTTGTAAGTATAAGCGCAGCCATACTGCTCTCCCTGCAGTTCGTGTCTGTGAATGCGCAGGACACGTCTTCTGTGTACGACGCGGATGTCCACGGCCAGTGGCGGACGAAGCTTTTCTCTCCAGCCAAGGAAGTGGCGTCACTGCCCAAATCCGTCGACAACTCCGTTCTGCCTTATTTTCCTCCCGTCATCGACCAGCGAGGCAATTCGTGCGCACAGGCGTCGGGTATCGGCTATCTCTACACTTACGAGGTAAACCGCTTGCTCGGCCGCAATGCGTCAGCGTCCGCCGACAACCGTTTCTCCTACCAGTTCTCATGGAACATGGTGAACGGAGGTGAGGACGAGGGCGGCTTCGTTGACGAAGGGCTTTCCCTTGCCCTGCGCTACGGCATCATGGCGGAGTCGGACTACGGCACATCTTCAACGTATCAGTTCCGTTGGGCTACGGGATATGACAAATATCTGCGTTCCATGCGATACCGCAGCAAGGAGATTCTCACTTTCGAGGGAAGCGTGCCTCTGATGAAACGTTGGCTTTACGACGCGGGCGACGGCAGTGCGCACGGAGGCCTTCTCACATTCTCGGGCACCAGCACCGGCTGGCATATAGACAACGGCTACCAAGGACCCAGCGAAACGGGATACCACTCTTTGCTCACCTCACTCGCCACAAGCGGGTCGCACGCCATGACCATAGCCGGATATGACGACACGGTGGCCTATACCGACGAGGCTGGCGTAGTGCACGAAGGGGCGTTCATAGTGGTGAACACATGGGGGACGTTCTCGCACGACAACGGACGCTTCTACCTGCCTTATGACTTCTTCCTTGACGAGAGCGTGCCGGGCAGCGTGCTCAGCGACCAGGTAGTGGCACTGCGTGTGCAGACATACCGGCCGCAGGTTGTGCTGAAGGTAAAACTCGACTATTCCTCGCGCAACGACCTGCGCCTTGGCATGGGGTGCTCGGAAAACGCCGACGCCGACAGACCCGGACAGTTCTACTATTCCTATGCCTTCTACCACCAGGGAGGCGACTATCCCATGCAGGGCAACGGAGAGAGCGGCACCATAGAACTGGCTCTCGACGCCACGGAAGCTTTGCCTGACACCACTGCGGACTACCCTGTCTATTTCCTTAACGTCGTACGTTCCATGATAGGCAAGAAGAAAGGGGAAGGGCGTCTCCTGGCGTTGTCCGTCATTGACTACAGGAAGGGAGAACCAGTGGAGACGGAATGCGCGATGTCGCTGCCGGCAACGCTGAATGACGGCGACAACATCTTCGCCATCCGCGGTCAGCGTTATGTGAGCACTACAGCCTCGCCCGTAACCTATCTTGACGGGTCGGGCAACGTGATACCTCGCAATTACGAGATTGCGGATGCTGAGGGAAACATACACTCGGTTACGTTCTCCAACCGCAACTCCGACAAAAACACCATAACCATAAGACACGAAAAAGAATGAAGACACGTGATTTGTTGATGTTGCCGCTCGCAGCCGCCCTTTCTCTCGCCTGCTCACAGGACAACTACAGTCCGTCTGCGCAGCAGGTGTGCGTCGTTCCCGACGTGCCCGGAGTGTGGACTTATTTCTCTTTTTCCGCAAACGGCGTGGTAGGCCAGGCTACGGTAGGCGACAGTGCGGCGGAACAGCAATGGAGGGAACGTCTGGACTGGGACATCGCCGTGTGCAATGGACTGATAAAGACCAACGGGGGAAAGTCGGGAAACGGCAAAGGCTTCGTCCGCACACAAGGTGGCGAGTATAAGTCCGACCGCGACACTACCATAACAAAAAGAGACCGGTAACGGATAAAGTGGCGGCGGCGGACTCGCGGCTCCCGTGCGGAGCGTTATGTCATTTGGGTTTGCCGCCCTCTATGTAGGGCCATCCTTTCTTGTCCCATTGTATGCGCGACATCAGCATGTAACGTTCCTGCGGCCTTTCGCTGTCGCGTACGTGGCAGTGATAGAAGATGCAGTCGTTGCCGTCCTCGTCCTGGAATATCTCGCCGCAGTGGCCCGGCCCGAAGAAGTTGTCGCCTTCGTCGCTCCACAGCACCGGCGTGGCGTTGCCTTCCGTCATGGGCTGTCCGTCTCGGTCTCTGAACACGCCCGTCAGTTTCTTGCTTCTCCCCACGCGCAGGCTGTATGTGTGGTTGCTGAACCATCCCGAGCTGACGAACAGGTACCAGTAGCCTTTCCTGCGGTGCAGGTATGCGCCCTCGAACACTTTGCTCCTGTCGGGATTCTCCTTCACCGTCTTCCCCGCCACGTGCACGTATTGCGCTCCTTCTTTCACGGAGAGCCCGTCCGGGGTGAGCTCCACCCGGTGTATGCCTCCCACAGAGCCGAAAAACAGCCACACCTTCCCCGTCTTTGGGTCTGTAACCACTTCGGGGTCTATGGTGTCGTCTATGCCTGTCTCCTTTCCACGGGTGACCACGTCTTTCAGTTCAAACCTTCCCGGCTCCTTTTCCTGCAGCACGCCGATGTTGCTGTCCTCGGCCGCATTGTAGAGCGTGATGTACATAAGGCGGTGGCCGTTCACGGTAGTAACGTCAGGCGCCCAGTAGCGCGAGGATATCTTCTTCATCTTCTCCCACGACTCCCTGTAGATTGGACTGACGTCTGTCATTTCCCAGTGGACGAGGTCATCGCTCGCTATGCAATGCCTGGGATTGGTGCAGACGCTGTAGTACCTTCCGTCGTAGGCTTTCCATATAGTAGGGTCGGGCCAGTTGTGGCTCCACACGGGGTTCACTGTCTCCTGTGCGTTCACTGTAGCTGCCGCGGTCGCCAGCATCAGGCAGGCTGCGGCCAATGTTCTCTTTATCATTTTTTTTCTGTTGTTTGCATTTCACGACGCTAAGGTACGACTATTCCTGTAAACGCGGACAGGGAGGTACGCTGTTTTTACGGCTAAACGTCCGCAGACAAGCCTGCAGCAGACCCGGGGCACGCACCAAAACCTCATAAAAGGATAAAGTGGTGATAGAAATCATAATGCATTTATGAGGTGCAACCACACAAGAGGAAAGGTAGTAGGAGCGTTTGAATCCGCTCGGCGACGAAGGAGACGCTTGCCAGAGCAAGAAACGCGACCCCCAGCACGCATGGCTAATCTCTCTCCTTGCGAGGGCGCATTTGACGCAAATGCGCCTCCTATTAGGCGCGTTCCTTGCT
>CAVHNA010000120.1:0-8287 GCA_963637205.1 Bacteroidaceae bacterium | reverse complement strand
CTGCCTGCGCGTCAATCCCTCTTTCGTGCTTTGGAGGAAGAAATAACTTTTATATTATTGCTGTCCGGTAAAACTCAAAAGTGCACAAAAATCCTGCCCGAAGCCCAATAAAACCGTGCTTCGGGCTTTGTCTTTTGAAAAGTAAGCCCCCTAATCGAAAAGAGTTGGCTCCGGCGGTGCTTTTTGCATCTCCTTTTCACGGATTTCGTTCCATGTTTTCTCCGGATTTTCCATAAATGCGATAATATCCACGTAGTACATGAGCATAAGCCGTACCATGGTCACGAGCTGCGAAAATGCACAATGCCGCTTGATGCTTCTTGACAGCACTGTTATCAGCAAATTGGCTATCAAAACCACCCATGTCTGTATTTGTATGGCATTGACACTGTCACCATAGAAAAAATGGAGCGGGAAGTTCTGTTTGAGTTGCTTGTACAGCGACTCGATAGCCCATCTGAGTCGGTAGATTTCAGAAATATCCTCTACGCTGAAGTCAAAGTTGTTGGTCAACAGTACAACAGGTCTCTTTTTCTCGCAGAATATCTCAACCCTTCGCGCTTCATGGGTGAGTTCCCCTCTTGTGAAACGCACTTTCTGGTCGATATGCGTTACAAGTCCCTCCGTGTTTACATACGTAACAGAATCAAGCTCCTCAAACTTAAGGTTTTTCTTCATCTTGGTTACATAGCATACCCCTTCTTCTGTAAGACGTTGGAATTGTGCAATGTCGATGTATCCGCGATCCATCGCCAAAGTGGAGTCTTTGGGCAGATGTACCTCTTTCAGCAGGTAATGGTCGTGTTTCGCAGCGGATGTGAGCTGCACCACCATTGGTACGCCTACATGGTATTTCATTACCGTATGCACTTTCATGCCTCCCTTCTTCTTTCCTGATTTGGGATGCCTTCCTACTCCCTTGAGGATGTTGTCGAAAAGGGATATTGTGGTGGAATCCATCATGTAGAGCAACTTTTCCCAGTCTTTCGGCTCATGCGTCTGACCTTTGTAGGCCTTGGGCGGCCGGCTGTCCGCTAAAAATTTGGCATATTTCTCCAAAAGGTAGGCATAAACACTTGCAAAGAACTCTTGGGGGCGACGTATATTGGCTTCTGCAAGCGTGCTACGGCGTACCAAATAGTCCATTCCGAGGTGTCCAAGCTTGTGGGCTTCTGCCTTCATTCCTATCTCGAGTTCACGCAAAGAATCAAAGTGCTTGAGTATCCCGAACAGCATAACTACAAGGTGTTGATAGCCGTCAAAACGCTTCACATAAGCTTCGCTTCCTTCAGTTTTGCGGCTTATTTGAAGAATTTTCTCCTTGTCGAGCAACTTTAATACTTGACTATAGACCGGCTGTCCGGTAAAATGAGTACTTTTGTTCATAGACTAATCTTTTTTATTGCAAATTCAAAGATAGTCAAAAGGGCTGATACCTCGTGAGAAGTGTCAGCCCTAATTTTGTTTGCTCAGAAAAGTTTTACCGGACAGCAATATATTTGAGACTATGTGTGTGCGGGACCTGCGTGTGTACGCCGATGCACTCGGAGGTATGGTGTATCACTACCGTGACAAGAACGGATTGGAATGTGACGCCGTGGTACACCTGCGCAACGGGGATTACGGCCTGATAGAGATTAAACTTGGAGGAAGCAATCTCGTGGAGGAAGGAGCATCTTCGCTCAAGACGTTGGCAGGGAAAATAGATACTGAAAAGATGGAATCCCCATCCTTCCTCATGGTGCTCACTGCCGTCGGCTCCTTCGCCTATCAGCGCGAAGACGGCGTGTGGGTGGTTCCCGTCTGCAGTTTGAAAGACTGACACGGCTCTTGACATTGACAGGGAGCCGTACTAAACTTAGTAGGGTGCGCATCACGTGATGCGCACCCTACTTGTTTTACTTCACCGTCACCTTCTTGCCGTCACGGATATATATGCCCGGCTGCAGATGATCGGCATCTACACGGCATCCCTTCAAGTCGTAGATGCCGGTGTGCTTGCCGGACTTCCCGTCTAATACCGCATCTATGCCGTCGGGGTCTTCGGAGACATCGGGTATCACCAGAGCCCCGGACCACAGAGAGTGGCGCAAGCCGTCTATGGCACGTACTGCCACGGTGTAGTCGAAGTCCGGATTCAGATTGCTGATTACGCAATGGGTGTCCTCGGTAGTCACCGACTTCGTCTCGCTGGCACGGCGAGGTGACTTCGCAGCCGACACAAGGCCGAGCTCCTCTTCCGTGAAGTTGCCGTCGTAGATGTAAAGTCCATTTACACTCATGCCCGTATCGGGACTGATGCGTATTCTGTATCTGGAGAAGAACTGCTTGGTGGTATGCAGCACCAATGTGTCGGCGTCGGTGAACTCGAACGGCAGCTCCTGATAAGTATCATCGCTCTCGGTGTACACCATCACATTGCCCGATACAGTGTTCCCTGACTTCTGAGACTTCGCCCGTATCACGATAGTCAGGTCACCGGTCTCTGTGGACGTATACACGGGAGACTGCAGATAGCCCTTCTTTGTGGACGAGCCTATACGAAGCAAGTCGGGCGACAAAAAAAGAGACGAACCAGAGAAACCTGTCGTGGAAGTGTAACTGTTGATTTTTGAACTGATATCCGTAAACCCTGCTTTCTTGCTGTAGCATCCCGAGAAGTCCTCGTACAACACCAGCGACTCCTCCGGCGACTTCTTCTTGGACGCACCGCTGAGAGTCAGCTCGTATGCGGTAGCACCGTCCACGGCAGTCCATGACAATTCGGCTGACGTGTCGTCCTTCCGCACGAGGCCTGTAGGTTCGGGAGTTGCCAGAGGCTCGGCGCACAGAATCATGGATATCTTGCCGTCCTTCTCCTGCACAGCCTCAATGGCCTTGTGCATGAAGTACTTTCGGTCTGAGTTTCTGTTGTGCAGCGTGGCGGCGGGAGTGGTGTAGTCGGTAAGTGCTGTAACGTTGTCGGCGCCAGGGAACGGGTCGCCGGACTCATTTGATCCTGACACTTCGTTGTCCGCAGGGATGATAGTCAAACGCTCCACGTCACCCGAGTTTACCACGTTGTTGATCCATGAAGCCTTGTCATAGTCTATGTGGAAGACCAGAAGTCCGTGTCCGGGCAGGTAAGAGTCGAAGCCTTCCTGCTGTCTGTTCTCCAAGAGGTAGTATTCGTTGCGGTTGCCGTCGTTGTAGAGGATGTAGGCTTCGGGGCTTTGCGTCAGAGGCTTCATGTCCGTAATTTGCGTCTTCGTCTTCACCTCCGTAGGTGTCAGCCAGCCCGCCATCCATTTCTCGTACGCCGTATAGCCCACCGGGCTGCGACTTATGTTCTTGTAGCTGCCGTTGCACATCACATCCCAGTTCAGAGGGCCGTTGTTGCCGCCGTACGCAACGTCGTATGTGTCGGGGTAGCCGAGGCAGTGGCTGAACTCGTGGCAGGCCGTGCCTATGCCGTCCACCGTCTTGCCGTCGGCGTACAGCTCGCAGCTGCAGGCGTATGTCTTCAGCAACACGCCGTCTTTCCTTTCACCGTTGCTTGACAAAGAAGAAGAGTGCGGCCATATATTGGGATAGCTCTCGCCCTTGTAGTTGGCTCCTATGCCGGCGTAGATGATGAACAGCTGCTCCACCTCGCCGTCGCCATCCCAGTCGTAGTCGCTGTAGTTGACGAAGTCGTCGGCTTTGTTCACTGCCTCATTCATCAATTTCTGCGCATTGCCGCTTTCCTTGCCGCTATAGTACTCCATGTCGTGAGTGGCAGTGAAAGGGCCTACCACGTCGAAGTCCAGCTCGAACTGCCCGTAGCTCTGCTCCCTGAAATAGTCGGATGCGCTGCCGCAGAAGCCGTCTTCAGAGAAGCCTCTTTCGTTGAAGAACCTGTTGTAGAAATTATTGGGGTTGGTCATGGTGAATTTCGTGTCTTGGTATTGCATCAGTATTACCAGTCCCTTCTTCGTTCCCTTTATGTCGCTGAAGCTGCCTACGCTCTTCCTGCGCGCCTTTCTGCTTGCGTTGGCTGCCGACTGCTCTTCGCTCGCCTTGGTGAGCAGCTCCCTCATCTCGTCCACGGTATAGCTGCGCGTCACCTTGTTGCCGTCCAGCTGCAAGGCGTTGCCTTCCGCGTCCTGCCAAAAATGGAAGTACTCGTCACCGCGCAGAGTAACCTCCACCGTAGTGCCGTCGCTCCTTACCACTGTCTTCTTGGTGGGATAAGCCGGGACTGCCCACGTCATGGCAGTGCCGCACAGCCCCGCCATCAACGAAAGTAAAAACTTCTTCATCCTGTAAATGATCTTATATTATGTATATACTTATATTCCTGAACACGCCTCGCGAAGTTACGAACTTTCCACGACATGACAATGATTTACACCGCTTTTTAGGAAGCCGCATAGGTTGAGGGTAAGTCGGTGGCGTGTACCTACAACAGAGGCGCGCCGCTGTATGCGACGCGCCTCCACAAAAGGTCTTATAAAAACCGAACTTACAGATTCTTCTTAGGCATGGGAGATGTCAGTCTCTTGCCGTCGCCCATCTTAAAGTTCTTGTTCAGACGGAACGAACCCATTGTGCTGCGCTTCTTGGCCATGCGAGCCTTCATCTCTGCAGGCTCCTCAGCTCCGGGAAGAGTTATCTGGATACCGTGGTTCCTGCCGACGTAGGATCCAATCTCTCCGTCGTATGTGGCATATCCCTGGAAGACAGTCGTCCTATTTTCGTCTGTATAGAAAGCGGGGAAAGTGACGACACCGTCTTTGAGAGTTCCCAAATAGCCAGCCAGCTGGTCAAGCGTGTAGCCGTTTGCGAGCAGAGCCGCACCGTATGAAACAAATCCGATGACACCGTCGCCAAGGTTTACTCCGAGCGACTGGCTCTCAATGTAGACATTTTCGGGGTCGCAAGCGTTCACCTCAAGGTACATCTCGCTTTCGGGGAGCGTATAGCCGGCTCCAACGAGGTCGTCATACAAGGGATATACGTCCTTTCCATAGGGGTTCATGACGCGGTAGAGACCAGGATTGTCCTTGCTCTCCTTTATTTCCACGTCGTATACAGGACTCTCAGTTACACTCGTGAACATCGTGGATATGATGTCGTCGGAATACTTGCCTGTACCGATGGACTTCCAAGGATTGGCGTCATCTCCGCCACTGTAGTAAGAGAAGTTGAAAGACTTCAGTGTCATTACTTCCTCGCCGGCTATGGCCACAACCACAACCTTCAGCTCGCCGGTCATGTCATCCAGTGCCAGCCTGTTGCTGCCAAGCACGAGGTCTACGCCTTCCAAGTCGCCTGCCACAAGAGCGTCAGCCACTGCGTTGTCGTCGTCTTCCCTGTTTACGATAACGGCCTTTGCGGACGTTACGTCAGCTCCGATGGCGCTAACGTTGAGCAATGCGAACACGTCACCGGAAGAAACGGTAAGGACACCCTCATAACCTGCTGTCAGAGAATAGTCGGGAATATAGAATCCGTCAACCTGAATGTACTCGGGATTGCCTCCCCAAGCTCCAGCTGACACCACATACGCATTACACAAGGTGAACAAACCAGCTTCTTTGTCGTAATAGCAGGGGTAGTACTGATACGTGTATTTCTCGGGGTTCATATTGGGAAGATCCATGATGTTGACAGCTCCATAGCTGGAGTTATCTACAACGTACTGCGGCAGTATCTGACAATTGGAAGTCTCAGGGTTGTACTCTATGACTAGGTCTGTGCCTGCACCCCAGTTCAGAACCTTGAACTGAGCCTGAGTAGCGTCGACAGTAGACTGACGGTAGTAGATGCTGAGTCCCTTGTCTTCGCCGCTCCAGTAGTTGACGTACGTATAAGTACATGTCACGTTATCCATGTCACCCAGAGGCCAGTCCTCAGCGTCCATGCCGAGAGAAACCCACTGAGCCTTGCTGTTGCACCACGCTGTCCAAGGTGCGGGGCAACCTACATAGAAAGTGTATTCAGACATTCCGTACGGCGTGGTCACACCCTCAGGCAGAGTGATGGTGATGGTGTCCATGAGGTCGTACTCCAGTCCTGTGTAGCCGACGTTGATTTCAGCCGTGCCCTTACCTGCCTCAAAAGCTACGCTCTCGGGGACAGTATAGCTGTCGGACGTGGACGTAACGGTCAAGGGCACTGTGACGGCGGACGTGCTGTCTACACGTGCGATGGGCAGCGTGAAAGTTCCTTCCTTACCTTTCAACTCAACGGTAGAAGAATTGGAAGTCGGGAAATACACCTGCGAACCTTCCACAGCGGAAGCCGCCGTATATTCATAGTCGCTCTCGCTGCATGACGCAAGACCTGCCATGGCGAACAAAACGGCTAATGCGCATTTGATATTCTTGTTCATGATTTTTTGCATTTAAAGATTGTGATTATTCTGCTCCTGTCCATGCTGTGTAGCAGTCCGTGGGATCAGGATTGTTCTTACCCTTCAGCGCTGAATTGTTGTTGGCTTCGGTGACTACTATCACGAGGTTCGTCCATGCGGGACGGCCGTTAGTGTTCAGAAGGGCGAGGTCGTCCTCCCAGTTGGTACCTTCGTATCCGCGTGTTACGGACATGTTGAGACGCTTGATGTCGAAGAAGGTCTGACCCTCACCCCAGAGCTCTATGCGCTTCTGGAAGACTATCTCCTCTACCACTGCGTCCTCACCCTCATCTCTGCATACATACGAGGGGTCACGATATGTGGTCATGAACGAGGTGAGCAACTCCTTGCCTCTTTCGGCATCCTGGTGTGCGGCAGCCTCAGCCTCTATGAAGTACATTTCCTCCACACGCATGTAGGGAACAGCCGTGGCGGCACCAGTCAGATAGTCGTCGCCGTTGCCGTCACCCGGGCGGAACTTGATGGACGCATAAGCGGGAAGGTATTCCCTGACATCTTCTCCACTGACGGTGAGTGTAGGTTCAGTGCCAGCCAGCTTGGAGCCTTCGGGAGCCATCCACATCTTCTTACGCCAGTCGGTATCTGAGATACGCTCGTACATATTCTTGTCCATACAGATATAGAGGTCTGTGGCAGGACCCATGTAACCGAAGCTGGTCTGGTTGGTTGCCCATGAAGCGAAGTTGATGATACCAGAAGTGACGCTGTAGCTTTCAGAAGTCTGCTGTCCGCAGAGCATGAAGTCGCTGGCGGTATTGAATCCATTGGTCTTGCTAAGTCCGCGTGCCTCCGTGTAGGGGTTTACGCTGGCTGCGTCTATGGCCTTGCGTGCGAACTCCTCAGCCTTGGGGTAGTCCTCCAACCACATGTAGAGACGTGCCTTCAGACCCAGAGCCACAGCCTTGTCGGGCAGTGTATTGCCCTGTGTGCTGGTCAGCTTGTCTATGTTCTCCAGCGACTCGTCGAGGTCGGAGAGTATATGTGTTGCCATCTCGGCGCGTGGAACGCGCGGGTTGTTGGAAGCCTCTTCGGGAGTGGTAGCCTCGGAAACCCAGGGCACAGTAAGGTTGGTGACGTCAGCTCCGTCGGAGTTCTTGGTGAACTTGTCGTTGGGCAGGAACTCGTACATACGTGCCAGGTCCAGATAGACGAGGGCACGGTATGCCAAAGCCGCCGCACGGTAGCCCAACTGCTCGTCTGTGGCGTTGTCGGGGTTGACAGCGGAAATCACGTTGTTGATGCTAAGCAAGAGGCCGCTGTGGAAATTCCATACGAACTGGGTAATCAACTTGTTCTCGTCCATGCTCTTGTTTCTTGCCCAGGAGTAGAAATGCCATCCATAGCCGAGACCGCTGCCGTTCTGGCAGTAGTCGCCGGTCATCATATCGCGGGTAATC
This sequence comes from Bacteroidaceae bacterium, assembly GCA_963637205.1. Lineage (GTDB taxonomy): Bacteria > Bacteroidota > Bacteroidia > Bacteroidales > Bacteroidaceae > Physcousia. Next base: position 493 of record CAVHNA010000120.1, on the reverse strand, counting down.
ATCATGGCAGGTAGGCCGAAGAATGAATGCATGTCCGTAGCCCAGACACTGATGGACTTGGCGGGTATGGCTGACACCATGGCTTCTGTGGCCGTGGCGGACTGTTCCACCTGTTCGGTGGTCGCCGTATCTGACGAGGGGAAGGTCTCCTCTATACATCCCGTCAGAGACACGGTGCCGAATGTAACGGCGGAAGCCAAAAGTAATTTATTATAAGATATTTTCATACTCTTTCCTGTTGTAATATGATTGTTTTATCTTTTGTCTATCTCTTAGAATGTCACCTGTACGCCACCACTTATAGTGCGTATGGTGCTGTAGTAGTACGTGCTGTTTGAGCCTGTGACGCTCTGGCGCGGGTCAAGACCCTTGCGTGCCGACCATGTGAAGAGGTTGTCACCCACGAGGTAGATTCTCACCTTGTTGATGTAAGCCTTCTTCAGTATGTCCTTAGGCAGCGTGTAGCCGAATGTCACGTTGGACAGCGTGAGGT
>CAVHNA010000119.1:0-8329 GCA_963637205.1 Bacteroidaceae bacterium | reverse complement strand
GCGTTTGCGTCCGCTCGGCGACGAAGGAGACGCTTGCCAGAGCAAGAAATGCGCCTTTGTTGCAGTAGTAGGAGCACATCGCCGAGACAAGACTCTGTTAGGCTCATGCGAGAATGTTTACCGGCGATTTCTTTATTGAAGAGCGCATTTCTTGCTCTGGCAAGCGTCTCCTTCGTCGCCGAGCGGACGCAAACGCGCCTACTACTTCCGGGATGCTCCTCTGATAAACACGTCGGACATGATATGCGAAACGTGCGTACAGACGCTGAGGTCTGTACGCACGTTTCTATATACAGCGGAATGGGGATGCTACTTGTATTCGCTCCAGCTCTTGATGGCCAGCTTGTCCAGGGGAACGGTGCAGAAAGCGTTGATGAAGGCGGCGGCCAGACGTGTGTTGGTGATGAGCGGAATGTTGAGGTCTACCGCGGCGCGACGAACCTTGTAGCCGTCGTTCAACTCGCCGGCGGTGAGGTTCTTGGGTACGTTGACCACCATGTCTATCTTCTTCTGGTGAAGGAGGTCGAGAGCCTGCGGCGTTCCCTCCTCGCTGGGCCAGTAGACCTTCGTGTTGGCTATTCCGTTCTGCGTCAGGTAGACGCTTGTGCCGGTGGTGGCGTACAGCTCGTAGCCGTGCTCCACCAGCATCCTGGCGGCTTCCAGCATGTCGGCCTTGTTCTTGGCGGTGCCGGTGGAGAGGAGCACTGTCTTCTCGGGCACGTGCTGTCCCACGCTCAGCATAGCCTTCAGCAGGGCGCAGTTCGTGTCGTCGCCAAGGCATCCCACCTCGCCGGTGGAGCTCATGTCCACGCCGAGCACGGGGTCGGCGTTCTGAAGACGGTTGAACGAGAACTGGCTCGCCTTGATGCCCACGTAGTCGAAGTCGAAGAAGCTCTTGTTGGGTTTCTTCACCGGCAGTCCGAGCATCACCTTGGTGGCAAGCTCGATGAGGTTTATCTTCAAGACCTTGCTTACGAACGGGAACGAACGGCTGGCACGCAGGTTGCACTCTATGACCTTTATCTCGTTGTCGCGCGCCAGATACTGAATGTTGAACGGCCCGCTGATGTTCAGCTCCCTGGCTATCTGAGCGGAAATCTTCTTGATTCGGCGGACGGTCTCCACGTAGAGCTTCTGCGCCGGGAACTGTATGGTGGCGTCACCACTGTGCACGCCGGCGAACTCTATGTGCTCACTGATGGCGTAGGCCATTATCTCGCCGTTCTGCGCCACGGCGTCCATTTCCACCTCCTTGGTGTTCTGCATGAACTTGCTTATCACCACGGGGTGCTTCTTGCTGACGTTGGCGGCCAGGGTGAGGAAACGCTCCAACTCCTCCTGGTTGGAGCAGACGTTCATGGCGGCACCTGAGAGTACGTACGAGGGACGCACCAGAACCGGAAAGCCGACACGCGAGATGAACTCGTTGACGTCGTCCATGTTGGTGAGGGCTCTCCACTCGGGCTGGTCCACACCGATGCGGTCGAGCATGGCGGAGAACTTGTCCCTGTCTTCGGCGTTGTCGATGTACTTGGCCTGCGTACCGAGGATGGGCACACGCTGTGAGTCGAGCTTCATGGCCAGGTTGTTGGGTATCTGTCCGCCGGTGCTGACGATGACGCCCACGGGGCTTTCCAGCTCCACGATGTCCATCACCCTCTCGAAGGTGAGCTCGTCGAAATACAGACGGTCGCACATATCGTAGTCGGTGGACACTGTCTCCGGATTGTAGTTTATCATCACAGAGTGATAGCCTTCCTTGCGAATGGTGTTAAGAGCCTGCACTCCGCACCAGTCGAACTCCACGCTGCTGCCTATTCTGTAAGCACCCGACCCGAGCACTATCACCGAACGCTGTCCGCCGTAGGAGATGTCGTGGGCTGAGGCCGCGTAAGTGAGGTAGAGGTAGTTGGTCATGGCGGGGTACTCCGCGGCCAGCGTGTCTATCTGCTTCACGTAGGGGTGTATGCCCAACTGCTTGCGCTTGCTGCGCACCAGAAGCATCGCCTCCTCTATGTCCATGCTCTTCTCCATGTGGAGCGCACGGGCTATTTGGAAGTCGGTGAAGCCATAGACCTTGGCCTTGCGGAGCAGGTCCTTGTCTATGGTGTTGATGTGCGCCGCACGCAGCTCAGTGTTGATATTGTAGATGTTGAGCAACTTCTTCAGGAACCACTTGTCTATCTTCGTCAGCTCGTGTATCTGGTCTACGCTGTAGCCTGCGAAGAACGCCTTTTCTATCATGAAGATGCGCTTGTCGGTGGGCGACTTGAGCGCATTGTCCAGGTCGTCAATCCTCAGCTCCTTGTTGCCCACGAAGCCGTGCATGCCCTGTCCTATCATGCGCAGTCCCTTCTGTATGGCTTCCTCGAACGTGCGTCCTATGGCCATCACCTCGCCCACGCTCTTCATGCTGCTGCCCAGCTCGCGGTCCACGCCACGGAACTTGCCGAGGTCCCAACGCGGTATCTTGCATACCACATAGTCGAGGGCTGGCTCGAAGAATGCCGACGTGGTCTTGGTAACGGAGTTCTTGAGCTCGAAGAGGCCGTAGCCGAGTCCCAGTTTGGCCGCCACGAAGGCGAGAGGGTAACCTGTGGCCTTGGACGCCAGGGCGGAGCTGCGGCTGAGCCTTGCGTTGACCTCTATGACCCTGTAGTCCTCGCTGGAGGGGTCAAAGGCGTACTGCACGTTGCACTCGCCAACTATGCCTATATGGCGCACGATGGCTATGGAGAGAGCGCGCAACTTGTGGTACTCGCTGTTGGTGAGCGTCTGCGAAGGAGCTATCACTATGCTCTCGCCGGTATGGATGCCGAGCGGGTCGAAGTTCTCCATGTTGCACACCGTGATGCAGTTGTCGAAACGGTCGCGCACCACTTCGTACTCTATCTCCTTCCAGCCCTTGAGGCTTTTCTCCACAAGCACCTGCGGAGAGAATGAGAAGGCCTTCTCGGCCAGCTTGTCCAGTTCTTCCTGGTTGTCGCAGAAGCCTGACCCGAGTCCGCCCAACGCGTATGCGGCACGCAGTATAACGGGGTATCCGAGCGACTGCGCTGCGGCGCGGGCTTCCTCCACATTGGAGCAGGCGTTGCTCTTGATGGTCTTCACGCCTATCTCATCCAGCTTCTCCACGAAGAGTTCGCGGTCTTCGGTGTCCATTATGGCCTGCACCGGCGTTCCCAGCACCCTGACGCCATATTTCTCCAGCGTGCCCTGACGGAACAGCTCCACACCGCAGTTGAGCGCGGTCTGTCCGCCGAACGACAGTAGTATGCCTTGCGGACGCTCCTTCTCTATGACACGCTCCACGAAGTATGGAGTCACGGGGAGGAAATACACCTGGTCCGCCACGCCCTCCGAGGTCTGCACAGTGGCGATGTTGGGGTTGATGAGTATCGTCTCTATGCCTTCCTCGCGCAGAGCCTTCAGTGCCTGTGAACCAGAGTAGTCGAACTCTCCGGCCTCGCCTATCTTCAAAGCTCCTGAACCCAGAAGCAGGACTTTCTTTATTTCGTAGTCTTTCATTGTCTTCAGTCGTTTTTTAACTTGTGTGTCCCTTCAAAACAGCCTGTGCACTTACTCTCCCCTCAATTTCTCCACGAACTTGTCGAACAGGAACTCCGTGTCTGTAGGGCCTGCGCAAGCCTCCGGGTGGAACTGCGCGGAGAACCAGGGGTAACGCTTGTGTCTTACTCCCTCGTTGGAGCCGTCGTTCATGTTGGTAAAGAGCGGTTCCCAGTCCTTGTCAAGTGTGGTGGTGTCCACCGCATAGCCGTGGTTCTGCGTGGTAATGTAGCAACGCTCGGTGCCTTCCATGCGTACAGGCTGGTTGTGCGAACGGTGTCCGTACTTCAGCTTGTATATGGTGGCTCCGGCTGCCTTGGCCAGCAACTGGTTGCCCATGCAGATACCCATTATGGGACGCACTCTGTCTCCGCACGCCGCTTCCTTGTCCATGAAGGCGCGTATGTGGTCCACCGTGACCGAGCAGGTATTGGGGTCGCCGGGACCGTTGGCCAAGAAGAGTCCGTCAAAATCCATTTCGGTGAAGTCGTAGTCCCAAGGTACCCTCACCACGTCCACGTTGCGTTTCAGCAGACAGCGGATGATATTGTTCTTCACTCCGCAGTCCACCAATACCACCGTAGGCCTTTTGCCGCTGTCGGCACTGATGAACGGAGGGATGTCCTCGGAGAGTCTGTTGGCGGGCTCACGGTAGTCGCTTGCGCAGTACCTTATCACTTCCTTGCACGAAACCTGGGCCACATAGTTCTCGCCGTCGTATCTACCGAAATCGGTGCTGTCGTCGCTTCCGAATATTATCTTACCCATCATGCTACCGTTCTCGCGCAGCACTTTGGTAAGCTCCCTGGTGTCTATACCCGTCACGCCGGGCACGCCCTCTTTCTTAAGCCATTCGGCAAGGCTCGTGCTGGCGTTCCAGTGCGAATACTCCTCGCTGTAGTCTTGGCACACTATGGCTTTGGCATAGATGCGGTCGCTTTCCATGTACGTGGCGAGTCCGTTCTTTTCCGTCGACAGAGCCGGAACACCATAGTTGCCCACCAGCGGAAACGTCATCACCATTATCTGCCCCGCATAAGAGGGGTCGGTGAGACTCTCCGGGTATCCGGTCATTGCCGTATTGAAGACCACCTCGCCTGTCACGGGGCTGTCCGCACCGAAGGACCTTCCAGTGAACTCGGTGCCGTCCTCCAATCTCAATATTATTTTCTTAGACATATATCGTGTATGTGTGTGTGAAATGACGACCAATAAAAAGCCACCGTCGCCGTGTATGGCATGGGTGGCATCTGTTTGCATTGCGACGGAAAACTAACCGTGCCGAACAAGTCCGTCTTTAACCTGTCCACGCACAAAGTGCCGGCACTGACTGTCTGGCTTCTGTTAGTCATTATCACGTCGTTTGGCCGCGAAGGTACGACATTATTTCCTTTTGCGAAGCGCACCCATACAAAAAAATTCTCCTTTCCATTCTTTTTCGTACAGTCGCATGCGAGAGTAAGCCTTTTGTTTGTACTTTTGTAAAGAGACAACAATCAAACCGCATATATAATATAATGTTATGGACAAGGAAATGAAAGACTCGCTCCCCGACAACGCATTCAGGGAGCTGGCCGAAGGCGAGGAATACTCGCCTCTGATGCCCGAGGACAGCAATCCGAGGGAAGTGAACGCATGGTCGGTGTGCTGGGGTATACTCATGGCAGTGGTCTTCAGTGCGGCGGCGGCATATCTGGGACTGAAGGTGGGTCAGGTGTTCGAGGCCGCCATCCCCATCGCCATCATAGCCGTGGGGGTATCCTCCGCCACACGACGCAAGAACTCGTTAGGCGAGAACGTGATAATACAGAGCATTGGCGCATGCAGCGGCGTGATAGTGGCTGGAGCCATCTTCACCCTGCCAGCGCTCTACATCCTGCAGGCCAAGTACCCGGAGATGACGGTCTCCTTCATGCAGGTGTTCCTCTCCAGCCTTCTTGGCGGCATACTGGGCATACTGTTCCTCATACCGTTCCGCAAGTACTTCGTAAAGGACATGCACGGAAAGTACCCGTTCCCCGAAGCCACGGCGAGCACACAGGTGCTGGTGAGCGGAGCGAAGGGAGGCGGACAGGCCAAACCGCTGTTGGCAGCCGGGCTGGCTGGAGGACTGTACGACTTCGTGGTGGCCACCTTCGGTCTGTGGAACGAGAACTTCACCTCGCGCGCCCTGCTCTGGGGCGACACTCTGGCAGAGAAGGCCAAACTTGTGTTCAAGTGCAACACAGGCGCGGCGGTGCTGGGCATGGGCTACATAGTGGGACTCAAGTACGCCTTCATCATCTGCTGCGGCAGTGCGCTGGTGTGGTGGGTGATAGTGCCAGCCATCGCTTTCCTGTTCCCTGACGTGGAGGTGGAGAGCGGCGTGGCGGCGGCTATGGCCTCTCCCGAACAGATCTTCAGATACGCCAAGAGCATAGGCATCGGCGGTATAGCCATGGCCGGCGTGATAGGCATCTTCAAGAGTCGCGGACTGATAACAGGTGCCGTGAAGCTGGCTGCCAATGAGATGAAAGGCAATAGCGGAGGCACGGCAGTGGGTGGACGTACCCAGCGCGATCTGCCCATGCGTCTGGTAAGCATAGGCATAGTATGCGCCTTGGTAGCCGTATTCCTGTTTTTCCACTTCAGCGTGATGGACGGCGTATGGGCTTATAGCGTCACCGCATTAGTGGTGGCTGCCGTCGTCACATTCCTCTTCACCACCGTAGCGGCCAACGCCATAGCCATAGTAGGCACCAACCCTGTGAGCGGAATGACGCTGATGACACTCATCCTGGCATCCGTCATCATGGTGGCCGTTGGTCTGAGCGGCACGGGCGGCATGGTGGCGGCCCTCATCATGGGCGGCGTGGTGTGCACGGCGCTTAGCATGGCAGGCGGCTTCGTCACAGACCTTAAGATAGGCTATTGGCTCGGGACTACGCCCAGAAAGCAGGAGACATGGAAATTCCTGGGCACTCTGGTAAGCGCAGCCACTGTGGCTGGCGTGATAATGATACTCAACAGCACCTACGGCTTCACCGACGGACAACTGTCGGCTCCACAGGCCAACGCCATGGCAGCCGTCATAGAACCTCTGATGAACGGCAACGGCGCACCGTGGTTGCTCTATGGCATAGGCGCAGTTCTTGCCCTTGTACTCAATGCGGTGGGAGTGCCCGCACTGGCCTTTGCGTTGGGAATGTTCATACCTCTGGAACTTAACCTTCCTTTGCTGGCAGGCGGACTCGTCAGCTGGTTTGTCTCCACACGCAGCAAGGACAAGGCACTGTGCACCGCACGCACCGAAAAGGGCACTCTCATAGCCAGCGGCTTCATAGCAGGCGGTGCGCTGATGGGAGTGGTAAGCGCTGCGCTCAGATTCGCCGGAGTGTCATTCAACTACGGAATGTGGTGGGACAACCCACTGAGCGAACTGCTCTCACTGGGCATGTACTGCATGCTGTTAGTGTATTTCGTGAGGTCAAGTATGAGGGTCAAATAATCTGAAAACATAGTAAATTGGACTCCGTGACGAAAAAAAACTCATTATCAAGCATAAATTCCGACATTTTGTCGTAAATTTGCGCGCCGTCACGAGTTGGCGGCATATTTCAAACCTATAAATAAAAGTTTAATTAAAAATTATGGCAACAAAAATCAGATTGCAGCGTCACGGCCGTAAGAACTATGCTTTCTACAGCATCGTAATCGCTGACGTAAGAGCTCCACGCGATGGTAAGTTTACAGAGAAGATTGGTACGTACAACCCGAACACCAATCCCGCCACTGTAGATTTGAAATTCGACCGCGCCCTCTACTGGGTTGAGGTCGGCGCACAGCCCACCGACACGGTTCGCAACATCCTCTCACACGAAGGTGTGTACATGATGAAGCACCTGCGCGGAGGCGTGAAGAAGGGCGCTTTCGACGAGGCTGCCTGCGAAGAGAAGTTCGCTGCGTGGAAGGCCAACAGACAGAGCGGCTTGAAGGCTCTTGAGGCCAAGCTTGAGGCTGAGAAGAAGGCGGCTTACGCTGCCCGCATCGAGGCTGAAAAGAAGACCAACGAAGAGATAGCTAAGAAAGTGGCTGACAAGAAGGCCGCCGAGGCTGTTGCAAAGGCTGAAGCAGAAGCTGCCGCTAAGGCAGAAGCAGAGGCTGAGAGTGCAGGGGCAGCTGAGGGTGAAACAACAGAAACTCCCGCAGAGGCTTAAATCAATTCACAAACCATTATTTCAAATTAGACTTTTTCCAAACACAAACAGGAGGGGCGTCGCCGTGAGGCAACGCCCTTCCATAATTTACGTGGAGTCTGAATCTGCTAAATCAGAGGAAGAAGGTGTCCAGAAGTGTGCCTGCGTACACGTTATATACGTCTATACGTAGCTTGCCGTTCTCCGACTTTCCTTCTATCACTGTGGGGAAGCGATCGGGATACTTGTCGCTGCAGTCTGGACCTCCGCCCACTATCTGCGCCCACTTGCGGCCTTCTGCAGGAGCGTACCAACGGTAGTGATGCTGGTGAGCCGTGACAATCAACTTACATCCGGCCTTCTCCAAAAGCGGTGTCCATAGCTCGGCGCATGTTCGCTGCCATGCGGCGAAGTCGCTACTGTAGCCTTCGCCCTTGTCCGCCGGAGCAAGGTCACCGGGGTTGGCCTTGGGATTAGAGTCAAGCAGCGGAATATGACAAAAGGCAATGAGATGTTTGGCGGAGGATATCTCCTTACTCTTGAGCGCCGCACGAAGCCACTCCGTCTGCGCCTCGCGGTAAGGGCCA
>CAVHNA010000118.1:5821-8359 GCA_963637205.1 Bacteroidaceae bacterium | reverse complement strand
CTTCTTGACTGTTCCAATCCACGCCTACAGTCATACAGGCATGCGTGAGAATCGCCTCTGAGAGTGAAATCAGCGAAAGTGCATAGTTCATGTTGTCAAACTGCCATTTCGCTAACTTGTACTGGAACAAGGCTGGATTGCCCTTTACAGTGCCGAACTTCCTCAGGAAGTCATTGAGCACAGGCTTTACAGTAAGTTCAGGAAGAGGATCGTTGTACTCCATGTTTTTCTTCGTTTTCAGTACCTCCACTTCCTTCTCTATCATGTCAAGATGATTGAGGTTGAGCAAGTCGGAAAAACGTTTCAAGTCTGTCGACAAACTCGTATTCACGTCCTCCAACAGTTCCGATATCTGGTAAGCGTTACCATAGTTTTTGAAAGCTGCCGCTCCCACTATCCATTTGTTGAGCTCCATAATCTTCTTCAGGTCAACGACAGGCGCATAACTCAACGCATTCGCCATTTCCAGCATACCATAATATATATGGGAAATCCTTGGCTTCTTGCTGCTGACATTGGTAAGATACAGCAAAAGGTTCATCATGAATATGGGCAACGACCTGAAGGAGTGGGTTACGTCCACTATTATCTCGTCGCCAGTATTGATAAGGCCATTAAGGCCGAGCACAATGCTGATGTTGTCCGTTATCTCCGCTTCATTCAGCCCATAACGAATAAGCATAATCTTAGACTCACCGCCAAGAACTTTTTCGATTTCTTCCTTATGGGGTAATGTCAGATCGCTCTCATGGGTGGCGTTTCCGCAGTGCTCCGCTATTTCGTAGTATTTGTCGTCGTCGATGGTTCCAAACTTCTTTTCTCCGAAATAACGATAAACCTCCTCCCACATAGAGCGCACAGTCCCTATAAGGATTACTTTGTCCACTTTGTGATATTGCGTGAGAGCGGCGACTACGAACGGGAACTCTCCCAAATCTTCTTCGCCAAGGTGATACCTGGTGGTTTTGTACTGCCTTTCAGAAGCGAGAAAACTTCCCCCCTGTTTCTCTTTACGTATCAAACCGCCTGTTCCGACGAAAGACACAAGTATTTTTGCCATAATCTGGATGTTTTAGTTTTCTGATTCAAATTTTTCAAATCTGCTCGGCAATATTTCTTTTTTGACAACACCGAAACCCACGCTGCCGCTTTTGCCAAGGCCGATACCCGAAGGCAACTCTATATTGCTCACAAAACTCAAGTCAAACACATTGAAGTGCACCTCCTTGTAGTATTTGACGTGAGGTTCGGCAAATGTCGTGATGGCGCAGAACACCCTTTCGTCTGCATGATAGTCTATACCCTTGAGAAAAGACAATATGTTACCTGCCAGAATATCTTCAAGGAAAGAGAGCTTGTCCGTAAGAGCAAGCATAGAATTGTATTTTTTGAGGTTGTCGTCCGTAAGAGCTATGTAGTCCTTTATACTGTATAGCTTCGGCTTTACTTCCATGGACGGGCGGTAACTCTCCATCGTACAACTCTGTGCGTGGAAAGTCATCTCCTTTCTACCTATCTTCAAACTGTGTGGGAACTGATACGCCAACTGCATCACGCTTTCCGCCGCTGCCCCAATGCCCACCACAGCCAACTTGCCGTCAATTCGCTTGTACTGAACAAGCGGATATGAATATGCCAACCGCTCGCCTTCCAAATGGTTGTGGTACGCAACCTTCTCTTTCCCTACGAGGTCAACCACAGCTCCACGGAAACACCTTATTTCCGCATCACTAAGGGTCTCTTCAAATTTCAGAACCACGATGTATGTAGACTCCATAAACCATTTTTTAAGGCTAAGGTACGAAAAAAACTGTTGGTGTCAATATTTTATTTGGAAAAAGTGATAATGTCTTCATTTTTTCCTAACTTTGCAACCAAAGCTAAGCAAACAACACCACTTTCAACCTAAAAAATTATGGAAGAAGAATTATATGTATACGGAGCAGCCGTTCAGGGAATCCAAAGCTTCATTTTCCGTACTAATGAACTGAAGGATATCGTCGGTGCCAGCGAGCTGGTGGAGCGAATCTGCACCAGTCTCTTTGAAGACTTCCTGCAAGGAGGAGAGCCGCTGGTGAACGCCGCAGGCAACATCAAGTGCGTCTATTACAACAGGGAGGAATGTGAGAAGACAGTGAAAACATTTCCCCAAAAAGTGATGAAGACCGCCCCAGGCATTACCATATCCCAAGCGGTAGTAAAGGCCACAAGAACGGAACTGGAAAAAGACTTTCGCTCCGTAATGAACTCACTGGAGGAAAAACTACATGTCCAACGCAACAAACAGCCAAAGAGCATGACACTTGGACTTATGTCCATGGAACGTTCAAGAAAAACGGGGCTTCCGGCTGTAGCCTGCAACGGCGGCGACTACATTGATGAAGCTACACTGCGGAAACGTGAGTTGTCCGATGGAGTCAAAGTCACGATAAAACTATGCGAAAAGAGTTTCGGACAGAAAGACCTTAGTCCACGCAACATCGCCATGAACATTGCGGACATGACTGAGAAAAACGACTGGATAGCCATCATTCACGC
>CAVHNA010000118.1:0-5811 GCA_963637205.1 Bacteroidaceae bacterium | reverse complement strand
TTCCGTTCCGTCCCGTTGTCCTTGGAGGTGACGACATGACGATGATATGCAAGGCTTCATTGGCGCTTCCATACACGAAAGCCTATCTGGGAAAGTTTGAGGAGGCCACGAAGCTTCTGCTTGGAGCGGACAATGGTCTTACCGCTTGTGCCGGAATCGCCTATATCAAGTCGTCTTATCCATTCCACTATGGGTATGAATTGGCTGAGACGCTTTGTTCGCAAGCCAAGAAATCGTCCAAGTCTCCAGATTTGTGTTGCGACGGCAAGCCAGCTCCTTCCAGCGTGATGTTCTATAAGGTGCAGAGCAGTTTCGTCGAGAACTACGACCGTTTAATAGAAAAGGAGAAAACTCCACAGAAAGAAACCTCGTTGAATGCAGGTCCTTATTTTCTGCATCCGACAGAGCACTATTGGACTATTGACAAACTGCAAGAAACCGTGGCTAAGTTCTCGGAAGACGACGGCAATGTGGTGAAAACGGCGATAAGGAGATGGATGACATCCATTCACCAAGACCAGAATCAGGCCTCGCAGGACAGAAAACGTAGTCTACAGATACTGCAAGGCCGTCAAAGGGAGATTTTCAATATCGCCCCTGAACCTCAACAACGTCCGGGCTGCTCTGTGGACTACTATCCTGCGAGCGACATTTTGGACTTGTTTACCATACAAAATCAGAAAACCAAATAAGACTAACATATGAACGATATAACCATAAAGATAGAATTCTTCTCGCCGTGGAACTGCTCGTCGGGGCTCTCCGCAGGCGCAGATGCCGACAGCCTGGTAATAAAAGACGGCAATGGTCTGCCGTATATACCTGGCAAGACTGTAAAAGGCTTGATTAAGGAAGCTGTAGAGGACTACGTGGCACTGTCGGGCTTGACGGCCTCTCTTGATGAAGCATTCGGCAAGGATGCGGAAGAGTCCGCCGACAGATTACCGCAAAAAGGATATCTGTTCTTTAGTGATGCGACACTGGAGCGCAGCGAAGCCCAAACGATACTCGCCAACAATCTGTCAGACTACCTTTACAGAAATAAGGTGTCCACTGCGATAGACCAAAAGACAGGCATGGCACAAGACCATAGCCTGCGCACCGTGGAAGTGGCCGTACCATGCACACTATACGCCCACGTGCTGCATACTGACGACGAATTGGCACAGATTATGGGACAGGCACTGGGACTGATAAAGCGTATGGGCACAGGCAGAAACAGGGGAATGGGAAGATGCAGATTCTCTATTGAGAAAGGAGGCAAGGCATGAAGAAACTACAGTTCAGATGCAAACTGCTGTCGGATGTCATCTTGAGTCAGAAGGCGGCGACAGAAGGAAGTCAGGAAACTCTTGACTTTATCCCAGGAAGCGTGTTTCTGGGTATTGCGGCAGTGGAGTACGACAAATATTCCCCACAGGAACAAGCTGCGTTGTTCCACAGCGGCAATGTAAGGTTCGGCGACGCACACCCTGCTGTGACACAAGACAAGGTTCGGTCGCTGCACATTCCTGCCGCTCTTTATTATCCCAAATTGACAGGACTGTTCTCTTCGTGCTATCTCAGCTATCTCCATAACCGCAAGGAAGAGGATGCCGGCAAACCGCTTCAGCTGAAGCAGTGCCGTCACGGATTCTTCACTTTCAGCGACGATTATATGACCGAAGTGTCCTTGTCCAAGAGCTTTGCCGTCAAAAGCGCATACAACAGAGAACTGCGTCGTTCTGATGACAGCAAGATGTATGGCTACGAGTCGCTTGACAAAGGGGCTGAGTTTCTGTTCTCCGTAGAATGCGACGATGACAACATGGCCACGAAGATTGCGGAAGTCCTTTCAGGTGTCAAGCACATTGGCAGGTCGCGTACCGCACAATACGGCCTTGCGAAAATAACTCCATGCGACTATAAAGAAATGGAGTCTGCGGCGAGCACCTTCTCGCTGAATGGCGACGAATGCATCACAGTCTATGCTGACGGACGACTCATCTTCCTTGACGCTGCAGGCGAACCGACATACACACCCACAGCCAATGACCTCGGGTTTGGTGAGGACGCCGAGATTCTATGGGACAAATGCCAGCTCAGAACTTTCCAATATGCGCCATGGAACGGCAAACGCCAAACGAGAGACACTGACAGGACAGGTCTGGAAAAAGGGTCTGTGTTCGTTGTTCGCTTGAATGACGGAAAACTGCCAGCGGCGTTGCCAACACACGTGGGCTGCTACAGGAACGAAGGGTTCGGCAAAGTTGTCTACGGATGGAATTTGTTACAGAAAGCCAGTAACAACGGACGCCTGAACCTGCACGTGAAAAAAGCGGCTCAACCAACCTTCACTGAGAAAGCGTCGCCTGTTCACACTCCTTTGCTTTCGTATCTCGGAAGGAAGCAAAAAGAGAAAGAGGCCTCCTCGTATATATACGGAGAAGTGAACGGCTTCGTGAAACATAATGGCAGGCTTTTCCCGACAGACAAGTTCAAATCTCAATGGGGTGCCATCCGCAACATTGCAATACAGTGCATTTCGTACGACAAGATTGTGCATGAACTCTTTGACAAAACGGAGACTGTGCCACGCAAGCCAACCCCCACCGACCGGCGTACAGACGTGACCTCGCCGACCGCGTTCCTTACTCATGGAGTCGCAGCCGCGAAATGGAAAGAACGCGGAAGGATAAAGGTCTTGAGGGACTTCGTGGACAAAATGAGGTCTACAGAATACGGCGACCTCTCGCAAAAAGCGTTGATAAACCTGTCATCGGAGATGGCAAAAAAATGAATATACGATGGAAATGACAAAATACAAATACCGCCTTGTCGCGCGTATCACTTTGGAAGCTGTTTCGCCCTTGTCTGTGGGCTCGGGCGACAAAGATATCATAACGGACGCCCCTGTGGCAAGAGACATCAACGACTTGCCATACATACCTGGGACATCCATCGTCGGCGTTATACGCCACAGTCTCGGAGACAAGCCGTATGCCGACGACCTTTTCGGTTTTCAGAAGAGAGAACGGGGAAAAGGTTCAAGGGTTATTGTGTCCGACGCTCTTCTCGTAGGCGAAGACGGAAGAGCCGTTGACGGCTTGGCTGATACGTCAGAGAGCGAGTACCTTGACAATTTCAGAGTACTTCCTGTACGCCAACATGTGTGTATAAATGAAATGGGATCCGCCAAGAAACATGGAAAGTTTGATGAGGAAGTAGTATATGCCGGCACAAGATTTCGCTTTGAGATGGAGATTCTGGCGGAAGACGGCAGCGATGCACAGATGCAGGACATCATACAGACCATATCCTCTCCGACATTCCGGCTAGGCAGCGGAACAAGAAACGGTTTCGGATCAATGAAGGCCGTGGGTGTACAGTATGCCGTATATGACCTTACCCGAAAGGAAGACTTGCAGTCTTACCTTACCAAGTCTTCCTGCTTGGCGGAAGAATGGGACACGCCGGAAGTAAAGGACATTAAACGGCAGAAACCGGACGGTTGGATACGCTATACCCTCACGCTGAGCCCCTCGGACTTCTTCCTCTTCTCTTCCGGCTTTGGAGACGACGACGCCGACATGACTCCTGTTAAGGAACAGCATATATCGTGGTCTGGCGGTGTCCCTGCCATGAGCGAAGAGTATTCCCTTATGCCAGGCACTTCCGTAAAAGGGGCTGTGGCTCATCGTACAGCCTACCATTGGAACAGGCTCAACAATCGTTTTGCAGACACAGGCAATGCTTTGACATGCGAAAAGAACCCCGCCGTAGTGGAAATTTTCGGCACGGCGACAGACGAGGATGACATAAAGCCGAAACGCGGCAAAGGCATATTCTCTGACGTTACGGTTCGGATACCGGACGAGAAGGTGATTCCACACGTTAAGATAGACAAGTTCTCCGGCGGAGTGCAGGACGGTGCTCTCTTCCAAGAGAAGGTGACCAATGCGCAAGGCCAGCAAATCATTGAGGAGATATTGGTGGAGAAAAGTTCTTTCACAGACTCCACTGTGCGAGAAGCCTTCGAGAAGTCTCTTGACGACATCTGTAAGGGAATGCTTCCACTTGGCGGAAGTACCAACCGCGGCAACGGCACTTTTACAGGAACATTAACCATAGAGGAATAATCATGGAACATCGGATATCAAAAGCAAAATACGAAGGCTACGTGTGGATGAGCGACCAAACCGCTCCGCAAGTCATCGACGGCGCAGAAGAAAAGACTTTGACGCTTACAGACGGTGAGAATCCTTTTGTGGCTGAAGGACAACTCTGGGACGCTTCGCAGCGTCGCAGTGTTTCCATCCGTTACGTAGACGGCAGATACATCATATCGGAAACACTGGTGACGGAAGAACAGCTCAAAGAACCAACGGTAAGCTATATTCCACACCGCCTTAAGGGAGTGGAGGGACTTAAATTCTTGCGCATATGGAAGGAAACGCCAGATTCTCTTTGCGAGGACATGCCGGCACTTCAGTTGCAGAACAGTGTGTTTGTAGGATTCAAAAAATAATGGAGGACAACAAGATGAAAATAACATCGCCATATAACTTCGTGCCGCTCAGCCCCTACGTATTTTATCCGTCGTGGAGCGAAGAGGCGTCGCAAGACCTTCCGTTCTCAAATTCCGAGGACGGCATCATAGAGGTGGCCATACACACCGTGTCACCTTTCTTCTCACGTGACGGCAAAGAGATTAACGGCAAAAAAAGCGTGTTCTCCTCGCACGTCATGGGAACGGACGGCAAACGTCACTATTTCATCCCTGCCACTACCATAAAGGGCATGCTGCGCGAGATGGTGGAGATGATGTCGTTCGGCAAGATGTTGGAGGGAAAGGACTATCAGAACAGATATTTCGGATGGAGGGATGTCGCAAAAACGACCAACAAATCGAATAACACGGAATATACCAATATCGTAAAGCACGGCAAAGCCGGTTGGCTGAAAAAAGATGGAGACAAATATATGTTCTCCCCATGTATAGGCGCAGTGGGAATGATTCCGATGTCGGAAGTTAAGGAAATGTATCCGGGCTACACCCCTGATGTCTCTGTATGGAACGTTAATGCATCGGTAGAAAAAGGCAGTGACAGAATTTCCCCGACCTACCCTGAAGTGGAGAAAGACGGATATACGTATAGGCTGGTATGTACCGGTAAGATAGCCAAGAAAAAACACGAGTTGCTTTTTCCTGTTGATACAGACTACCCTGAGGAACTGGACGAGTACACCATTGTAGCCTTCAAGACCCTATACCAAAACACTCCCGGGTTTGCCGAAGAAAAAGTAAAAGGGCAAGGGTGTTATCTTAAGGCACTGGAAGAAGGCAAGGAAATTCCGGTATTTAAAATGAAGAGAGACGGCAAGACATACCTTGGCATGTCCAAGATGTTCCGTGTACCATATAAATATAATGTCAAGGAACAGGTCGAGTGTATCCAGAATGCGGATCTGGAAAGACCGGATTTGGCGGAGACTCTCTTTGGATACACTGGCACAGAGAAGTCGCTCAAAGGAAGAGTTTTGGTAGGACATGCTTTTATGGACGGCATTGTGGATGACAAAGACCTGAAACCTGCATCCGGTATACTTGGCGCTCCCAAAGTCTCTTTCTATCCACTGTACATAAAGCAGCAGCATTCGCCATACAAGACGTACGACAGCCTAAGCGGCATAGCAGGAAGGAAACTGTACCGCATTCATAAAGGAAACACTACTACCGAACTTCCCAAAAACGAGAATAACGAGAATATAGGAACTGACTTCAGAGCCATTCCTGAAGGCCAGACATTCCGACTGCGTATAGCGTTACAC
>CAVHNA010000117.1:0-8366 GCA_963637205.1 Bacteroidaceae bacterium | reverse complement strand
TGCCTGCTGACCGTGTAGTGTATGAAGGTGCCGAATGGGACGGCTTCACCATACGTTATGGTTACAAGACTGGTATATCTTCAGCAGGAAGCGGCGGTGGTCGTGACGGTGGTGCAGGTCTGCGACTCTATGAGAATGTGACCGTGTCCAACTGTGTCATCCGTGACAATGTGTTGAAAGATGGTGTCAAGGGACGTGGTGCAGGAGTCTATGTAGATGGTTCTACCATTATCAACTGCTACATCATGAACAACACAGGTTCTGGAAGTGAAATTTACGGAGGTGGAATGTACATGATAAAAGGTACCATATACAATTCTGTCATTGCAGGAAACTCTCTTAGCGGAAACGCTATAAATGGTGCCGGCGCATTCTTCGAGTCTGCCGACTTCTTCAACAACACAGTGGTGAACAATACAGGTTGTGGTTCCATTGAGGTGTGGACTGCTTCAGCAGCCGATGCCCACTTGACACTTTACAACTCCATCATTATGGCAGGTACCAACAAACTTGTTGACCGAAACAACAGCACCGTCATCACGTTCAAGAACTGTTTCCTGCAGAGCACTGCCACCGCCAATGATGCGAGAAATGAGACAAATTACTTAGTTGACGAGACAAACAAATGGTATTGTGGTTCTGCTTATTCCGCTGACACCTACAACCCATTCGCCAAATCGTATGCCGATGCCGTAAAAGATTTCGACTACCGTATCGAGCAGAAGGATGTGTACAACGCAGTGAATGCCGGTACACAAGACATTACCATTGGTGGCGTTGACATAGAAATCCCCAGCTTCGATATGGACTATGCCGACCGTGTTCAGGACTGCGAGATTGACATGGGAGCTTACGAGTACAATGGTGCCTACAGCATCGAGCCGGACGTTACTACAAATTCTGCCGACAACGAAGCCATCTTCTACGTCACTCCCGAGGGCCGTGGCAATGCGTCGGCGGCTAACCCGGACAACGCCGCTTGTGCAAGCAAGCTGCAGAAGGTGCTCGACGCTGCAGGACGCTACAAGTTCAACAACCCTGGTAAGCGCGTGATAGTAAAGGTGGCTACCTATGAAGACGGCACCAAGTTCCAGTACTACGCCTGCCGTACCACCGACGACAACAACGACGACGTGCGTATATGGTCCATCATTGTGCCGCGCGGCGTTGAGGTGTGGGGCGGCTATACCGACGCCTACACTTCTTCCGACAACAACGGTTTCTATAAAAAGGAGAACAATGTCGTGACCGACAACCGCGACATCGTAGGTCACCCCACCTACTTCGACTCCTACTACTACAACTCCAGCGAGAAGGCCGATGCCTACACCTACCACGTGGTGTCGTTCACCGACAAGGTGTTCGACGGTGACGGCAAGGCTTATTCAACCAATGATGGAAGCCAATCGGTAAGCGGTAGCAGTACCTATACAGAAGGCAATACCTACCTCTCCATGAAGACGAAGACCACCGACCGCGCCGTCATCGACGGCATCTTCATCACCGGCGGCAATGCCGACGCGAAGACCGCCGGGTCGGAGGTGAACATCAACCAGTATGGCGGTGCTGCCATCGTGACCGACTACGCCCATGTGCGCAACTGCATAGTGCGCAACAACAAGGGAACCTACGGCGGTGCGCTCGCCCTCACCCACGGCGCACTCGTGTCCGGCTGCCTCATCGACCAAAACACAGCCGACTACGGCGGCGCCATATATGTGTTTGAGAACGGAAAGACGCTTTCCGACGGAACAGTCATTGACTCAAAGGCCGCCACGGGCGAAGCCATGGACAAGAACATGGCGCACGTCTATACCTCCACCATCGTGAACAACACCGCCAACCAGCAGGGTGGCGGCATCATGTTCGGTCAGGACGACGACAACACCAATGTGCGTGTGAACTCAACGGTGATCTGGCAGAACAACAGCTCAAACATGGCCAACGTGTCGGGACTCTACAACCCCTCGAACAAGGGAAGCAATGTCAGCACCCTGGAGTACTTCCCGTTCAGCTACTGCGCCGTGCAGAACCTGCGTATGTCGGGTGTGAACAACCTCTCCCTCGGCAACCTCAACAAGTCGGGAGCACGCTTCCGCAAGACGGCTAATGATAAAGATGGCGACGACCAGACCCAGCTCGCCGTGGAGGACAACGCTGTCTCCGACTTCACCAAGTTTGACGACTTCGGCTACTACGCCCTCACCAACTACTCCATACTCGTGCATACGGGTATGCCTACCTCCGAATACACAGAACTTGTGGACAACAGCGGACTGTCGCAGACAGACTTCAAGACTCTCGACCGTTTTGCCTCTACCACTGGCAACCGCTCCTATATAGACATGGGAGCACGCGCCCTCAACAAGGTGATGAAGGACAAGCAACTCATGCTCCGCCTCTTCGTGGCACAGCCTACCGACATCGACATGGACGCAGCGGAGACCATGATGGCGATGACGGGTACAGGCGACGAGGAATACTACAGTCAGGAAGGCTCGTCGTTTGCCTACCCGATGCAGAGTCTGCAGGACGCCCTTGACTATATCATAAAGAAACGTTCCATCAAATCAGACGGTTCAGGTCTTGAAGAGGAGGGAGCCAACAACCTGCCGTTTGAGATATGTATGGGTCGAGGTACATTCTATCCCACACGTACCACTACCGGTGTGTATGGCAACTCGCCGGCCAACACCTTCGCCATACCCGAGGGCGTGAGCATCTACGGCGGCTTCGCTGTGGGCAACCCCGATACCGCAGGCTCTTTCTTCGGACGATACAACAAGAAAGTCTCCGATGTGACCACAATAGCAAGCAACGCCACCCCCGGCACCATAGCAGGCAACGTGGAGCCGGTTGATAACACTGGCAAGACCATCACTGTCCAAACATACAAGATAGACCAAGTGTCCATCGACGATATGCTTCCCCGTCGCCGCAGCAACGACAACAACGGCAACAACATCATAGAGCCGTGGGAGTTCACCAACCAGACCATACTCTCCGGTGACGCCGAGAACCAGACCAACTCGGGCGTTTATCATGTGGTGTCCGCATTTGCCGACCAGAACGTGGTGGGCATGCTGCCAAAGCAGCTGACCTGCCATGAGACAGAGAACACAATCTATCACACAATGTCCTATGCTGACTACAATAAGACGTTTGGTGAAGGTGCCTTCGACTACGAGGAGGGTCAGTACATCACCCTCGACGGCCTGCAAATAACCGGCGGCAATGCCCGCAGCTATGTGGAAGGCTCCACAGGATTCGCCGACAAGTACACCTTCTATTGCGGAGGCGGAATGCTTGTGGACGGTAACCGCTATTGCAATGACTTCAACAACTGGGACGGCTCGACTTATAGCGGACAGAATTCCAAAGGTACCACATGGGGCACTGTCGTTGGCAAGCACGGCGGCTACGTCGGAACGGCAGCCTACCGCGACATACCTGTGAACATCGTCAACTGCAAGTTCACCGACAATGTGGCAGGTCTCGGCGGTGCCATCTACTCCAACGGTACGCTCAACATCTACAAGTCAACCTTTGAGCACAACATGGCGGAGAGCGGGGAGGAGACCATGAAGGACAAAGACGACAACGACCGCGAGGTGCAGTATCCTGGCAACGGCGGTGCCATAGTATGTACACACCAATTGGGAGCCTACAACACCATCTTCGCCAACAACGAGTCTTACAGCGAAGGCACGTCCATCACTCCGAAGCTCTATCAGAATATAGCGAACGGCGGAACCACCCAGATGCATGCCGGCAGCGGCGGCGCGGTGTATATGGGTCCCTACGGCTTCTTCCACCTGATGAACTGCGACATCGTGCGCAACCAAGCCAACCTCTATCCGGCGGTGTTCACGCTTAACCCGAACCCAGACTTCACTAATGGTCGCAACGAAGGTGTCGGCTTGACTAACACTTTGCGCCCGTCAAGCGTCTATTACAACCAGATTATCAACACCGTGGTGTGGGGCAATGACATCAATGATGCCATGAGCAAGGCTAACGACGGCAATGAACTGTTCAAGTTCAACGCCCGCCTCATCTGCAACTACGTGAAGGGAAACTATGCTCCTGAGAATGACCCGAACAACAAATACACGTCACCTTCATTCACTGACGCCGACGATTTGCCCAAGAACCAAGAAGAGCTTGACAAGGACAACGACAAGGCAAAGAGCGCTTACGGCGAAGTGGCATGGTTCAGCGCCTACGAGAAAGGCCGCGGCACCACACCGCTCAACGATGCCGACTTGCGTGCCGCAACATATACCCCGTTCACCTATGCACGCGACATGGTATATAACGGTACAGTGGGTATATCCGAAATAAATAATGGTAAAGGTTCTTACCAGAACTGTAACATCCTGCTCTCTTCGGAGAACTTCGACCTTGAAGGTCCCAACTTCATCAACCCTACCTCCAAGCCCGGCTACGACGGCTACAACGAAGCGTCCGACTGGAGCCCCGCACGACTCACCAACCTCACCGACAACGGTAGCGGACAGATATCGCAGACGGTGAAGCTCGTGAACGAGAAATATGAGGCGTCGTTCAATACCTACCCTGACGCGGCATCTTTGCCTGACCGCTCTGTCTATTACAATGGCGGCAACTTAAACGGTTACACATCAGAGATGCCTGGTGACCTTAATGCCAAGGGTGTATATTCCGTAACCCGTGTGCTCTACGGCTACGACACCCACCGCACCTACATGCCGGCAGGAAATCAGGAGTATATGACCTCCGCCGCCACAGGGCAGAAGCTCTACCGCATATCCTACGACCCCAACCCGACGCACGACCAGACCTACATCGACATAGGCGTGTATGAGTATCCGCACACCGAGCTGCAATACACCACCAGCGGCGACGAGGTAGATATCCTCTGGGTGTCGGCCACCGAGAAGCCAGACAACGGTCTGCCCGACGGCAGTGCGTGGAGCCAGCCTACGTCCGACCTGCAGCGCGCCATAGAGACCCTGCTCGCCAGCCGCAACGGCCACCGCAAGGAGATACGCCTCATGGACGGTACGTTTACACCTATATATAATATAGACGACCACCTCGCCTTCTACATCGACACCAAGTACCTCAACAAGTCGGTGACGATGACGGTGAAGAAAAAGAACGAGCAGACTGGCGAAGTGACTGAATGGAACACTAACCTCGGCGTGAAGTCACTAACCATTAAGGGTGGCTACAGCAACGACATCGAGAACGTACACGACCCGTACCATTATCCTGCCGTCATCCGTCAGCAGGCACGTACCAACGAGACATCCGACCGTTGGGACCACCTCTTCTACATTGCCGACGCTACACAGCGCTATGGTTATGACCCGAATGTGGGTTATGATGACAACAACGGTAACGGTAGTTGGAAGGTAAACGATGACGGTAGCACCTACGACAAGACCGTCAGCCTCATACCGATACAGATTGACGGCGTGACAGTGGTGAACAACCAGGCTCTGCCAGACAAAAACGGTGCCGCCATCTACTATGCCGATGTGGATGACGCCATCACCGCGCCTACGGCGGCCAACATCTCCGTGAACACCTACTACACCACAGACTCGGAGAACCGTACCGCTGCCGACTTGTCAGAGGACAACGAGCCTACGCTCTACTATGAACGCACCATTGACAAGTACTACACAGACGCCACCTACCAGACGGAGTCAAGCGAGCCGACCGCTTTCGCCACCTACAAGTATGTGGAGAACCCCAACAACAAGATTATCATCAGCAAGAGCAAGATAATGAACAGCGGTTCTTATCATAACGGAGGCTCTTATACTCCCGACTACAGCACGTGCGCAGTATATATAGGTAAGAACGGCGGCAACGCCCTGCTCTACAACGATGTGATGCACAGCAACCTCGGCAACCCACTCGTGTCGGCTGTGCCCACCACCATAGTCAACAACACCTACGCGCTCAACCACGGACGTGTGGACCTGAACGGTGAGAACACGCAGACATCGAGCCTCGACCTCAACCAGAACGGCTCTGGCAACGACGACGACGGGCCTATGCTCGCGCCACAGCACCGCACCACAGCCAAGAATGTGCCGACAGGCTCAATGATATTCAACTCCGTGTTCTGGCGCAACAACGACAACGGTAACCAGTTCATCCTGCCGGGCTTCGTGAGCGTGCAGGCATCTGAAGACATCTTCGCCTACAACGCCTTCACAGGAGGCAACACCGCCAACAGCGACTACCAGGGCAACGTCATCCAGGCGAACAACTACAACGTGGGGCTGTCCGACGAGAACGGCGACGTGATAAACGGTCCTAACTTCACCGACCCGAAGGTCGATGCCACAACTGCCGCCGACATAGAGGCGCGCGACTTCACCCTGCAGCCGTCGCTCCGACTGCTCAACAAGGGTAAGGACGCACTCTACAACGACAAGGTGGTGGATGCCAAATACAACGAGACCAACGACTACAACATCTACGACCTCGCTTGGCACACCACCACGCGCATGGACGCAGCCGGCGACTCACGCTTCGTGTACGACATAGACCTCGGTGCATACGAGTACCAGAACGACCTCAACCGCATCATCTACGTCAACCCGAACCAGAGCGTGACGGGTCTGGGCAACTCATGGGCTTCGCCTGTGGCTTACGGCAACCTGCAGGCAGCCATCGACCTCGCCGCCGTATATCATGTGAACAATGTGACCCAGGAGGCTTACGTCTTCGTGAAGGGAGCAGGACAGAGCAGCGCCGGTCTGCACCTGGGCGAGACCGTCACACTGCGCGACGGTGTGAGCATCTACGGCAGCATACTCTCCACACGCAACGAGGACTGCAAGTTCAGCACCACCACACAAGGCAACAAGAACGTGCGTACATACGACGAGGACGACATAAAAGACTATATAGCCACAGTGACCGCCGAGCGCGGAGGCGTGGCAAGCCCTGGAGGCAACAAGACTACCATCAGCGGTATAAAGACCTCCACCGCCACCACGTTTGACAACAAGAACGGTGCGAACATCGTGGCTCTCATCGACGGCTTCGACGTGACGGCAAAGAACGCCAACAACACTACGGGTACTGTCACCTCGCCTGTCATTGACGTGCAACCCATCAACAACGACGGACGTGTGGCTCTGCGCAACATCATAGTTCACGACAACGACCTGTCGGCAGTGGACGACAAGGACATAGCCATAGTGAACAACGCCCTCATCTATGAGGCTCTGTTCCGCGACAACACGGTGGGCGACAACGGCCATGTGCTGCATCTCGGCGACAACGGCTACGGCGTGAACCTCACCGTGGAGGGCAAGACACGCGGCGCTGACGGCTCATCGGAATATAACGGCAGGGAGTATGCCGGCACCGGCGACCACGCCGACCACCTCTACAGTTCGCTCGTGAACTACAAGGGTCAGGCTGTAACGGAGAACACTCTCTCGGGCTATAACTATAAGGTGAGCGACAAGAACCTCAACTACCAACTCACGGAGAAGTCAACGCACATAGACCAGTGCTCGACCGCCAATCCTCTTGCTAGTATAGCCAACCTGTCGTGGGCCATCAACTACGACACCGACCGCGACCTGCTGGGCAACCTGCGTCTGCTGAAGAACGTAAGCTCAGAGAACAAGATAGACCGCGGAGCGTTCGAGACATGGAAGGTGGAGAACGATGTACAGTGTACCTCTTCGACTACAGACGGCGAGGGCAACAAGTCTCTCACCAACTACTACCCGCATCAGGGTTCGGTGGTATATGTCATGGAGGGCAAGAGCCTCGTGATGGAGAAGTACGCCGAGACCACAAGCGGCACAACCGCCACACAGACCTCCGGCACCTCGTTCATCCCCGGCTACCTGCTCCTGCAGGACGGCGCTTCGCTCTATGGCGAGGGCAACACGGTGAACGTGGCTTACGTGAGTGTGGAGCGTGGCGTGAGGTCGGGCGGCGCAATGGTGAGCATGCCGTTCACCATGCAGTATGAGGGCACCGACGCAGCCACCAACGGTGTGGGTACTCCAGCATACGACACCAATGGCGTGCTCACCGTCACCCCATCTACCGTAGAGGCATACAACTACAACGGCGTGGGCCGCTCGGCATGGAACTCCAAGTTCTACAAGACGGACTCTGAATACTGGACGGCTCAGGCTTCCGATGCAACGACATCAGCCAATAACGGAGTATTGTTAGTAGGAGCGTTTGCGTCAAATGCGACCTCCCAAAGTCCGAACGTTGAAGGCCCGACAGTACGCTTCACCGCACAGGGCTCTGCCGACGACATGACGAAGTATGTATATACCGAGGCGCAGGGCGAGATAAAGAAGACCGTGGAACTCACGCAGTACGAC
>CAVHNA010000116.1:7147-8536 GCA_963637205.1 Bacteroidaceae bacterium | reverse complement strand
GAGCAGTACTACCGATTTTGAAAAGCAGTACTACCGATATTGAAAAGCAGTACTACCGATATCGCCGAGCAGTACTACTGCTCTGAAAGGGGTACTTTTTGCTTTGTACTATACCTTGTCTATATATATGCGCGAGGGAACCAGAAGATGGGGATGAACAGCATGAGGGAAAGCCTCCAAACTATACACTTCCGAAAAAAATCTGTAGTACACAGCAAGGCAAACCGCAATTGTCAAACTACTGATACAGCAACAAAAACGAGGCCAGAGAGTCAAAAGTTGGTCTAACAAAAGAATGTGAACAACGCCAGGCGTTCACTTTCGTTCACCCCTCGTTCATAAATATTCATTCCTGGTTCATTTTCGTTCACTCCGCATTCATAAAAAACATGAATTGAGAAGCAGACATTCCATAGTTGTACAACTATAGCTACCCATGTTGTACAACTATGACAGCTCATGTTGTACGTTCATACAATCTCATGTTGTACAACTTGACAAACTCATAAAGGCGGTTGCTGCAACGCATAGGAAGCTTGTATGACAAAACCAAGACAACTACGCTCAACCTCTACCGACAACCACTGACAAGTATTGAAGATTACCATCGTCGTATCCTGTAGGACATCTGTGGGGGAATCATGGTTAGTGTCATGCCGAGCATACTACCAAAAATGGGAGCAACTTCACAGTCACTCCCATTATTTAGGTATTAGCCTTGTCTAAGGTAAAAAGATTGTTTTCAGGATAACGATTGCAAAGTTACAAGTAATTCTGACAACACGCAAGCGTGCTGTATATGTTATTTAACATAAATGTGAATTTATATAAAAAGGCGTGCCCTGATTAAACTTTTCCGTGAAAGGCGGCGATTTCGGCTATGGGACTACGGAGTATTTTTCCCATTTTAAGTCCTTCCAGCGATGCGGCACTCTTGAGTTCTTCCATGAAGACGTACGCTATGCTTCCAACAAAATTTACCGGCATCTCCGGATGACCGTACATCTTTACGTTGCGTGTGAAGAAAAGGCGGAACGACTGTACCAGCATCTCCTGTATGCCGGGCTCTTCTCTGTATTCCGCTATAAAAGGTGCCAACGAAGCGAGAAAACGATTGGGCTGCGGCTGTCTGTAGACATTCTCTATGACTAACTCTGTGGTAAGGCCATACTGCTCCATGAACTTGTTGCGCAAAGAAGAAGGCAAAACACCTTTGAGCAACAAGCCTACGACTGTACGCCCGAGTACGGCTCCACTCCCCTCGTCACCAAGTATATAGCCGAGAGGAGGAACGTTGGCGACAATCTTGTCGCCGTCGTATAGGCAACTGTTGGAACCCGTACCGATGATGCAAGCTATACCCGGATTGGTTCCGCACAAAGCGCGCGC
>CAVHNA010000116.1:6323-7137 GCA_963637205.1 Bacteroidaceae bacterium | reverse complement strand
GCGCGGCACCAAGCATATCGGTATTCACTGACACCGTGGCCTGTGGAAAGACCTGTTCGAGGCATCTCTCCACAATACCGGAAAAAGGGGATATGCAACCTGCACCGTAGAAATATACGCCAGTGCAACGCCACGTATCGGGAAAAAGCGGCACTAAACCGTCTCTCAAAACCAAGGAAATGGCATTCTGCGAATCCCTCACAGGATTGATGCCTGCGGTCTTGAATTCCAGAATACCATTTTCTCGGGATATCGCTATCCAGTCTGTCTTAGTAGAACCGCTGTCCGCAACAAGTATGCAGTCTGTCATCGGTCTAGCTGTAGAAGAGGTCAGTTGTTGGCAGGAGTCTCGGCGGGTGCCTCTGCAGGAGCTTCCGCCGGAGCGTCTGTAGCCGACGGCTGTGCCATGCCCGGAACATTGTTGGGGTTGGTGGCAGCCTGCTCCGTAGCCTGCTGCATCATGACAGAGTCTGTGGCAGTGGTGCTGTCGGGAAGAAAAGCGACACTAAGAACGCTGAGAACTATCATGGTGGCGGCAAGCGTCCATGTAGCCTTCTCAATGAAATTTGTCGTCTTGGGGGCTCCAAGTATTTGGTTGTTGTTGGAATAGTCGGCAGCCAAACCTCCGCCCTTGGACTCCTGAATGAGCACAATAAGACACATGAGCACCGATGCCAAAACAACGAGAATAACGATGGAATTGTACATGTTTTGTAATTTTACTTGTTTTTGTTGTTTATAATTATTTTTTCCAAAAATCTTATTTGGTCTGCAAAGTAACGATTTTTTTTCGGATATTTCAAGGATAATTGCC
>CAVHNA010000116.1:0-6313 GCA_963637205.1 Bacteroidaceae bacterium | reverse complement strand
CTTAATATTTTGACAGGATTCTCAAATTTCCCCTGTTTGATGTAAATTCCAGCCATAACCTCAGTCAAAATCTCACTACGAGGCGAGCTGTCGTCATTTTCGGGCAGGTTTTGCGGTGCCGCCCCCGAAGGGTTTTCCTGCAGTACTATACGGCACGTGTCGTCCTCGAGAAACTTCTCCACCGCACCGCCACCGTTGAGCGGTATGTCCTCGCGCTGTTGCGAAGCCATCTCCTCGTTCTGCATCAGATACCCGATATAGTCCTGCGTGGCGTCTATGCGATGACGACGTCTGCCTGTGTCTTCCTGAGGAGGCTGTCGCTCCAAGAAATCCTGGATGACGTCTTCCGTGACACGTGACCTGTCTTCGTTATACACTCCGCCTACATTCTTGCGGCGTTCCTCCACCTTGGAATAATTGGGCTCCTCTATGAGACGGAAAATGGCGCTGCGGTCCGGTATCAGCACAGAACTGTTGCGCAACCGTTCGTCGAACTGCGGAGAGTGCTGTCTGTACATGGCATGCAGCAAAAGGATGCGCGCCGCATGAAAATACGGATACTCGTTCACCATGGCCTCCAACTGCGTCACCGCCTGCGGTCCCATGGAGTCAGGCCGTCTCATATAGTCTACAAGGTGTCTTTGCATCTTTAGTGTCGTTTATGTGAAAAAAGAATAAGAGATAGTTACCAATTGGCGACGGTGGCGTTGAATATCTGCTCAGCTATATCCTTGACCATCTGCGTGACGAGTTCTTCCTGGACAGACGTCAACTGCTGACTGGCACCGTATTCCGCAACGGCGGAGAACTGCCTTTCGAAATCCTCGGCGTGATTTTTGTTATTGGTAAAGCGCACGTTAACGGTCATCTTAAGCTGTACCTGACTGCTGTAGCCATCGCTGGAGATACCCTTGTTATACTGGTCAAATCCAGTTATCTCTCCGGCCAGCTGCAAGTCACCGTTCTTCTTCACCTGTCTCAACTTGGTCTGAGAGGCAAACAAGTCGGTTATCTTGTTCTGGAATATGCTCTGCATGGGTGCCCACACGTAGGCACTACGTATGGGGAAGTTGTCAATCTGTATGGTCTTCGTCTTCTCGTAGTCAATGCTCGCCCCATTGAACTTGTAGCTAATCTTGCACGCGTTCAACATCATGCAGGACAGACAGAGGAAAACTACACCGCCGGCAAGGAGGCCTCTCTTAATTGTCGATTCCATAGGCCTTTATCTTTCTGTACAGTGTACGCTCGCTGAAGCCAAGCTCCTTGGCAGCGGCATTTCGCTTGTAATGGTTGCGCTGCAACGCCTTCAATATGTTTCTTTTCTCCATCTCGTTGATGTTAAGCACATCCTCGTCCTTTATCTCCTCTGCGGTCTGGATGTCCGTTTCTTCCTGCACGCCATGCACAGGAGTTGCGGCTGTCTGCACGGGATGAACAGACGCAGTGACAGGCGTTATCGTCGGAGTATGCGACACCACAGAAAGTGCGTGGGTGGAAACTTCGCCTCCTTCGACCTTCTGCTTGAGGATGTCAACCTCATTCCTAAGCTCCATCACGGCGTGCACGAGCATCTTCAGTTCCTGCTCGTAGTTGTACTGGCCTCCGCTGTTGGAATGCGGAGAGACAATGGCAATACTGCGCTCAGTATCCGAATTGGGCACAATGCCGTACTTGGCAAGAACCTGCGGAGTAAGCTCTCTCTCGTCGGATAGTATGCTTATCTGCTCCACCACATTCTTCAGCTGGCGTATGTTACCCGGCCACTTATAGCTCATCAGCACATCCTCGCCTTCTTTGGTGATGGACAAGAGGTCGTGTATATTGTATTTCTCTGCCGTGATGTTGGCGAAATACTTAAAGAGCAACAGAATATCCCTACCCCTCTTTCGCAATGGCGGAATGCTGATATTGATGGTACAGAGTCTGTAATAGAGGTCTTCGCGGAAACGCCCTTCACGTATAGCGTTGGGTATGTTGACGTTGGTGGCAGCCACTATGCGCACATTCGTTTTCTGAGGCGTATTGCTTCCCACCCTTATGAACTCTCCTGTCTCCAGCACGCGCAGCAGACGGGCCTGTGTACTCATAGGCAACTCGCCTACCTCGTCAAGGAACAGAGTACCACCGTCGGCAACCTCAAAATATCCTTTGTGTTCACCTATGGCGCTGGTGAACGACCCCTTCTCATGACCGAACAACTCGCTGTCTATAGTCCCCTCGGGTATGGAACCGCAGTTGATGGCTATGTACTTGCCACCTTTTTTTTTCCGGAGACTATAGTCGTGTATAAGCCGTGGCACCACCTCCTTTCCCACTCCACTTTCTCCTTGTATGAGTACAGAAAGGTCTGTTGAAGCCACCTTCAGCGCCGTCTTCAGCACATCCATGAGCGAAGGGTCGAAGCCGATGATGCTGTAGTTGTTTTTCAGTGCTATGAGTTCCTTGTCTATATTGGTCATAATTCATGAAGTTGTAAAGTCATACTATCGTCACTTTACCGCATAGAGAATCATTCTATATTCTTTCTGTAGTCTTCTCTCTTGTCATGATACATCTTCTGCAACGGATTGGCGTGCACCATGTCGTAATCGTGCTGCGAACGTACAATGTCAATGGCTATGTATACGGCATGGCAAAGGTCTGCCACTGTCGCGTCTCTGTCTTCGGCCATGGTATGTGTGGTGCAGGGTACAAGCCTGCCGCCCACTGTGACACAACGCACTCCGTACTCTTCGGACATCTTCCCGAACCATTCCTCCGCCTGTGCCTCCTGCATAGTGACAGCACCGTCAAAACACTTGTACACTTCGTCGTCAAAAAACGCATCGAAGCCGTACACTCCGTAGCTGATGAGCTTGGCCTCGTCCATCTGCGCTTCCAAAGCGTTCACAGTCTGTCTGTCGTCCGTCAGTATGGCAACGCGCGGACCACAGCAACCGAAATCACGCTCCAATGTCCGCCTGAAATTCTGAAGGTCTGACACGTCAAGGCTGTCAGCCACGTACATACAGACATCATCAGTAAGCAACACCTCGCCACCCTTGCCTGCAGACATACCGTCGCCACGACAGACCACCAAGGCGTCTATGTGTTTATCTTCCAGAGCCTGAACAGCAACCGCTTCCGCAGACGTTCCTTCACTGGGCAACTGGTACAAGTTGAGCCTGTTGTCCGCCACTTCGTCCATGTTCTGTATGCACAGAAAATTGGTCTGTATATCCAGCGACTTACGGCACGCCAAAGCCTCATCCTTGTCTCCATACGCTATGGCAGTGCAGAGTTCCTGAAGCCCAGGGTTCTCAAAAGCCCTCAGTACTGTCTCATATCCTTCTGAGCCTTCTATTATAATTCCTATCTTCAATCTGTCCATTTTTTGTACCTCTAACCTGTCGTCACCTATGTCTCGTGCAACGTGTACCCGTTAACCAATAGGCCGACACTTATTTCTCTTTCTTCTCTCTGTTAAGCGAATCCTTTTCCTCTTCCACGCCAGGATCTATGAGCGTGTACTGTTCCTCCGGCAGTTGTAAAGTGTAGAGCGAACCTTCCAAACGTCTCATAAGACCGCGCTTCATCTTTTCGGGAGCGTACACGAAGCCTTCCACCACCACTACCCGGTTGGTCTCGGCATCCACTCTGCTGTGGCTAACGAACGGACCGCCCATAGCGTCGTCCTTCATTATCCAAAGACCTCGCATCTCCATGGCATACCTGTGGTGTACCACTATCGGCTTCACCAGCGTGCAGAGCGTATCGGTCTGCATATACATGCCAGGTTTCTCACCCGGGAGGTTCTCCTTCATCACGGAGTCGCGCTTGTGTATAAGATACTCCTTGGTAAACGTCTGCGGTCCTTCGTATTCGTAGCTGTACATGCAGATATTCTCCATCCCAGACGCCGCATTGTTGCTCGTCCACAGGAAATGGTCGCCCAACTTGTAGTTCTTCAGTTCGTCCGGAGCGTACATCTTGCATGTAAACGTATTCCATGCCAAGTCGTATGTCACCTTGGAATACTTTTTCGTCAACTCCTTGACAAGTCGGTTCATCTCCGTACGCGTAAGGAAGTCCACCACCTCCTGGCGATGCTCGACGCAAAACTGGCGCATGCTTTCCTCATTAGGGGTGTTGATGGTGAGCACCACCTGATCTGTGGCATACTTGTCCCTTACGAAATGCATCCTCGTACGTGTGAACTGCGTCTTGTCCATGTTCACCTGTATGATGTTGCGGAATATCTTCATGGCATAACTCAAATGCTTGGGGTCAGCATGTGATATGATGAACGACCTCTCACTCTGTGGCAACCCAGGCACGTCGGTGTCAAGTATATCAAACAGAGCTCTACCTGCCGGCCCCTCCCATGTCTTGGTATCCAAGACGACAAGCACCTCATAAGGCTTTCCACTTGACTGTGGAAAAATCATGCCGTTGGAGCAGCCCCCCAAAATGCACACTATCGCACAAACGAGGCTTATGACTGACAACTTCCTTGTTTTCGTCTTCATGCTCATAATATATAATGTATACACATAGTATTCTAATTAGAGCGACTTTGTCCCCGACCTTATGCTATGCAGAAGACCGCAGGCGGCATATATGTCCTGCCCTCTACTTGCGCGTATAGTGACTGTCACGCCATGGCTGACCAGATAGTCGCGTATCCACGTCATCTTCTCCTCGTCGGCTCCACGGAAAGTCGTATCCGTTATCTGATGGAATCGTATCAGGTTAACACGGCACTCCATAGGCGAGAGCAAGCGAACCAGTTCGCGTATGTGCGAGACATCGTCGTTAAGTCCGCCGAAAACGATATACTCAAAGCTAAGTCTGCGCTGATGCGTCCAGTCGCGCCGCTTCAAGTCTTCAAGCAGTTCGTTCATCCCATACGCCTTTTCGGCTGGCATCATGGAAAGACGCTCGGAGGGGAACGGAGAATGCAGACTTATGGCAAGATGGCACTCACTCTCGTCAAGGAACCTCGTAAGTCCGGCCTTCACACCTACGGAAGATACCGTTATCCTCTTAGGACTCCACGCATAACCGTAGTCAGCTGTCAGTATCTCCGTAGCCTTCAGCACATTGTCCACATTGTCCATCGGCTCCCCCTGTCCCATGAAAACCACATTGGTGAGTTTGTCCCTTTCCGGCAGCGAATATATCTGGTTGAGGATGTCCGACACCTGCAAATTGCCGTGAAACCCTTGCCTGCCTGTCATGCAAAACTTGCACCCCATACGACAACCCACCTGACTGCTTACGCATACAGTGGCACGGTCGCCGTCAGGGATAAACACAGTCTCCACCATCTGACCGTCAGGGGCTGGAAACAGATATTTGCAAGTGCCGTCCACACTGCGCTGGCTGTCGCACGGCTCTACACAGCCCACCTGATAGCGTTCCTTCAGCAGCTCCCGGTTACGAAGCGAGATGTCGGTCATACCGTCTATGTTGCCGACATGTTTCACGTAAAGCCACTTCGCTATCTGACCCGCAGTGAACCTGGGCATGCCCAGCTCGTCAGCCACCATGCGCAAATCGCACAGCGTCATACCCAAGAGAGCTTTCTTTCCGTTTACTATTTCCTTGACTTGCATAATTATATTCTGCAAAGATAAGTTTTTTTGGCGAATAAAAGTGCCTCATTCGTCCGTACAAACATTTTTTAATATATTTTGCATAAAAAACATATACATGTATGGCTATACACCCTTTATTTTTTATACCTTTGCCACGAAGACTAAACTAAACCTACATAGATTGATATGAATTTCAAAAGATTTTCAGGCGCAGCGATCACACTGATGCTCTGCGCAGTGTCTTACGCACAGAGTCTCAGCCCAAGCACCAAGTGGCACTGGGACAAAGGCACCATCGTCGTGGAGACTCCGACAAGACCGGCAGGACAAACGCATGTGGTGGGACTGACCACGCCAAAGATGACCACTGTAAGAGTGGGATTCGTAGGCCTTGGCATGAGAGGACCGGGTGCCGTAGAGCGTTTCACACACATACCCGGAGTACAGATAGTGGCGCTGTGTGACTATGAAGAGGCTCGCGCCGAAGCATGCCAGAAGTACCTCCGCGAAGCTGGACTACCGCCAGCCAACATCTACTACGGTGCCAACGGTTACGAAGAACTCTGCAAACGCGCCGACATAGATCTGGTATATGTAGCCACAGACTGGGTTCACCATTTCCCTGTGGCCAAGTGCGCGCTCCAGAACGGAAAGAACACCGCCATTGAGGTTCCATCGGCCATGAACCTGGAGCAGTGCTGGGAACTTATCAACCTCTCTGAGAGCACACG
>CAVHNA010000115.1:0-8621 GCA_963637205.1 Bacteroidaceae bacterium | reverse complement strand
GGCGTACATTGGTGGCCGTTATTGGGGAAATGGTGCGTACCACTTTGTTCTGTTGGTTGTCTTTCACGCAATCAGCATCCGCCCACGTGCCGTCTTCCTTTTGGTATTGCAGGGAGAACGTGGCAGGCACATAGTTGCCGCTTTCCTTAGCGGCTCCTATCACCATCCATTTCTCTATGCGCACTGGAGTGGCGAAAGTGTATGTCAAGTAGGGAGTCTTGCTCTGCGACTCTGTTACGCACCATTTGGTGGATGGGTTCATGTCATTGGCGTTTTTGCCTGCCTCCGATGTTCCGTTTTGGTGTGATGCCGTCACAGTCTTGGGGACAAGACGTTTGTCCGTGCTGTTGCCCTCCAACTCTTTGTAGTCTATTTCTGTGGTGAGGTGTGTGAACTCCGCCAAATCGTCTGTCTTGGCGTCAGACGTGGTGGCTGCAAAAAGTAGACACTTGGGGGCGGAGCTGGTGAGCGTAACTTCCGACACTCCTTCAGGGACAGGCATGGAGTACTTGTACATATACATCATCGTCATTGTCTTATTGGACTTCGACGACACTTCGTGTGTGTGTGATGAGGTGAAAGCTATATCCTCCATCCTGTATGATTCCTGTAGGTTGGTGCATGTAAGTGGCTCTCCTATTTTACCCGAGAAATATGGAACGTCTATTTCCGCCGTGCTGTCTCCCAACGCCACTTTTACCTTTGTCCCTTCTTCTGCCGTGCTCGCCATCAAGAGGAAGAGCCTGTTCTCGCCTTCTTTGCGGTTGAGGGAGACCTTGCTCTTGTATATTCGCATAGCGTTAGACTTGTTGTTGCTCCTGTTGCCCATTACGAAGGGAACGCCGTCGGCTGTCAGCGTGTCTGGTATGAGGTCGGCAGGGTATGCGTATGTGTATTGTGCCGAGGCATTGCCACGAGAACTGTCGTATGACAT
The DNA here is from genome assembly GCA_963637205.1 of Bacteroidaceae bacterium. GTDB lineage: Bacteria > Bacteroidota > Bacteroidia > Bacteroidales > Bacteroidaceae > Physcousia. Next base: position 7,687 of record CAVHNA010000115.1, on the reverse strand, counting down.
CACGTCTACGTTTGACGTGAATGTCGCCGCACTCCAAGAGAGTTTTTGGACATCTTGCGCAAGGTCTGGCGCGGCAAGTCTTACGGCAAAAGTCTTGGGACTGTAGTGGCCGATGTCAAACCTGATGCTCTTGCCTTCCACCGTTACGTCTCCCACTTCTTCTTCCAAAGCATTGACTTCACGGGCGGAAACAACATTGGCCGGGAATGATACGGAGACACCTTTCTGGTCTTCTCCAGCCCATTCATAGAGTCGTACTATCAGTTCATCCGTGTCTTCCGCTTTCTTCAGAGCCTTTATTGATACCTTTTCGGTACTTGGCACGGCGAATGATATCTGTTTACCCATCGTGCCGCTGTGTTTGTCGGCGACGAAACCTATGAGCGGCTGGTTGAGATGCCCAGCCTCAATCTGTGTGCTCTCAGTCCAGTCTCCATCGTGAGGGAAGATTGAGTATGTGAAATTGTTGGGACCAAGATCCATGTTGGCTTGGTGCTTGTAGTCCTTGCACGAAGGAGTGTGCAGCAAGGTAAGCCTCAGCGACTTGTCGTTTGGCTTGTCCCATCCGTACTTGCAGTCTGTCAGTATGGATACTCCGTACTTTCCTGTCGTGGCACTGTGGTCTGCCCACTGGTTGGCGTTTACCTCATACTCACTGCTGCTGCGTATACCTCTCTTTATGGTTCCGAGAGAGATGTCGTAGGTGTCGTTCGAATTGCTGAAAGAAAAGGGGAAGTTTACTTTGAGCATTCTTTCTGTGGTTTGCCAGTCCACCTCGTTCACACAGTCTACACGTGGTGAGAGGGCGTTCATTCTGATATATTGGATGAACGAGGAGTTGTCCTTTTCCCTCTTCACGCGGAATGACTTGCGCAGTGGCCCGTCTTCCACAAGGGTTATCTCCGCTCCGCTACCGACAAACGACGAAGGTGTCCTGCACACGTCGGTATAACTGATTTCCCATGCCGGCCAAGTGTCTTCGTGGTCGTATATGAGTTGCTGACGCACTGTGCCGTTGATGAGCGTACGTTTGTTTTGCTCGTCGTATATCCTGCTGACATCTCCTGTTGCGCCTATGGTGACGGTATATCTGCCGTTGCTTATTGTGCGGGCGGACTCGTCTACAGTGAGTGACGAGCCAAGCGAAGAACTTTCGTCGGGTATTACGTCATATACTGCCATGCCCAAAGACGGCACACTGGCGGCGAATATGAAATGCAGCTGTCCTGCCTGTTGATCATATTCAGTTATCTGGGCTAATGTCTCCTCTCCGTCCGGACCAATGACCTTAATGGACTGTGGTCTGTCTTCCATTGGCAGAGCCCCTTCCACTATGTCAGTCCTGTCATGTGACAAGGGGTTGTATACTACAATAGGTATGCCTTCTGTCCGAGTGTCCAGAAGTTGTGAGGACTGGCTGACGGCACTTGTAAGCGTGCGAGCGAAACTTCTGTTGGCTATGTAGTATTCGTTGGTGGAGTAGTCATTTGCCTTCAGCGTGGACGTGCCTGTGATGCCGTCGTGATGTTGCTGCCATATAGTCCTCACCCATGCCTCCTGCAACTGTAAGGACGGGTAGTCGGATACTCCCAACCAGTATGCCAGTGATGACGCTTTTTCCGCGGCGTCGGCAAGCAGCTCGTTCTGTCTGTTCCATTTTTTCAACAGCCCCCAGCTGGTATATGCACCCACTCCATGGCTTCGCATAGGCAGCTCTCCGTCCCAAACTTGGTATTTGGAATTGCGATGTTCGTCAAGGTAGTCAAATATCTCGTCGGGTGTGGCCAGCTTTACCTTTATCTTTCCGTCATCCTTGCCTGCGCAATAGTTGAGCCAATATGGTGTGTTATTCCCTTCTTCGGAAGAGTCGTCTTTCATTCCGCCGCCCCTGTCTCCACGTGTTCCCACGTATCTGACAGCGATGGGAGCTCCGTACTTGTTGTAGTTTTCCTCAGTCGTGCTTTTCCAGCTGTCGTCTTCGGTAAGGTCTTTGTTGAACTCTTCGTGTGCGTCGTATGCCCCACCTTTGAAGATGGCGTATATCTGGCTTCCGTCTATGCCCTGCCAGATTCCGAACGGCGGCAGCTTGTCATATACGGAGCATCCCCAGCTCAGCTTGTTGGTGTGAAATCCTTTAATGCCTGCGTGCCGTGCCAGTGTCGGCAAAGCGTATGAGAAACCGAAGCAGTCGGGCAACATGATGTCGTATCCTCCTCTTACGCCAAACTCCTTCTGATAGAATCTGTTGGCGTACAGCATGCTGTGCAGTATACTTTCCGCCGAGGAGATCATCACGTCTGTGGCGTCCAGAGACATTCCGCTCACGTGCCACTGGCCTGAAGAGATGTAGCCTTTCAGTTTCTCATACTCCGAGGGATAGTATTCCTTCATCCACATATACTTGATGGACCCTTCGTAGTTGAGACGGAACAGCGGATACTTGTCCATCAGTGCCATGTTCTGGACGAGGGTGTTCTTTATGTACTCGTTGATAGTAGTCGTTACCTCCCAGTTCCACTGCGTGTCAAGGTGCGTGTCTGATATAAGGAACAATGTTTTGTCGTCCGCCTGCGCTGTGGCGTTTACGGTAAGACAAGACATAACGGCGGCTATCAGACCCTTGAGCCTTTCCTGCTTCATTTTTTGATACGGTTAATTTTTTGTTTGGATATAGATATGGTTAAATGGGCTCTTTGTTAAAGTCCCAGCATTTTTTTGCCGTCCTTGATATATATGCCTTTCGACGGTTTCGCTATTTTCCGGCCTGTAAGGTCATATATGTCGGATGTGGTAGTGATGTTGGCGTATGGGGAAGCGATTCCGTCAGCAAATTCAAATCCGCATATATCACGATAGTCTCCGCGTTGGTACTGCCACTCCAGTATTGGATAACCGTTGCCGGCACTGGGGGCAGAATGCCATGGGCTGCCCCAATGTGAGGCTATCGTCTGCAGTTCTTCGTGTGTCTTGCCTTCTGCTACCTTTTCCTCGTTTACGGTCATGTCAGCAAGCACATACACGTCTGTCATGACATCATTGGCGGCGGTTGCGCCAAAGGCTGCAGCAGTTTTCCCCGATACGCTTTTGTTCCATGCTATCACATTGTTATATGTAGATGCTGGCGTAGAGGAGTTCTGTCCTCCAGCCACTACTCCGCCCGCTACTGGCGAACTCACGTCACCTGCCGCATAGCACTTCTCTATGGTAAGGTCCGTGCGTATCCTGCCCACCAGTCCGCCGGAGTAGTTGCCGCCACCGCCGTTGCCTGTTATGCTCACGGCACTATAACAGTTGCGTATTGTGGCGGGAGAGTATTGCATGGTTCCGCAGACAGAACCTACATAACCTTTGCTGACGATATCGCCCGTCATATAGCAGTTTTCCACCAATACGGGATAGTAGTTGCCGTCCGCATCTTTGAACGTGCTGTGACCCATATATCCGCAAATCACTCCTGCGCCGGATGCGGTGGACTCCACATGTGCGTTTACAAATCCCACATTGCGGATTTCTCCGCACAGTATACCGGCAAAGCTTGGGTAGTATTTTGTCCCTTCGGGTGTAAGGTTGTATATGACATGTCCTTTCCCGTCCAGCGAGAACCAGTTCCGGTAGTTGTTGTTCATGGTGTTGAGCTGCTGCCATGTATATCCTGCCATGTCCACGTCAGCGTCCATCTCAAAGTAGACCATCTGCTCCTTCACCATCACGTTGCGCATGTTGTCCAGTTGCTCGGGACGTGATATTATATATGGGTTGTCTTTCGTCCCGTCTCCTTTCTGGTAGGCGTAGTTCATCTCATGCACAGCCTTCTCCATGCGTTCAAAGAGGTCTTCCAATTCTTTGTCGGTGTACTTGCAGTCGGCGAGGACATTGGACATTTCATCCAATATGTCAGAGGTTTCCTGACTGCAATATCCGCCTTTCTTGGCCTCTTCCACAGTCTTGAGCAACTGAGTGTATTTGCCGTTTAGCTTTTCGTAATTCTCTGAGCTAGACTTGATGCTATCCAATGTCAGATGGATATTTACCAGCGTCTCATACCGTTCGTCGTTGTCTTCGGCGGCTTCTGCGGCAGCCCTCAAGGATGCGATTCGTGTAGCGTATTCTTTATAGTACTGTTTTGTGGAAGCGAGTGTCTTGTCTGCTATTTGACAGTATGAGGCGAGCACGCTCTTCACGGCTTCAGCGTTCTTCTCACGATACACCACCTGGACGTTGCCTACAAAGAACTTCTCGTCTTGCGCCAGACTGTCTCGGGTGCGCAAGCCTATGGTGAGCTTGCCGTCCACCACCAGCCCATAGGCTTTCTGGGCGAATTTACCTCTCAGGAAGTTGTTGGACACCACTGTCTCTGAAGTCGGAGCCGTTAGGCCCTGTGCTGCAGGATGTATGACTGGCGTGGCCACCTTGTTGACATATGCGTCTACGCTTCCTTCTGTGGAGAATCCGTTGATGGACAATTCGTATATCCCGTTGGCAAGTCCTTTCACGGTCTGTGATGCGTCAAACTTGCCGGATGTCTTAGCGTACGCTATAGGCATGAAGGCCGTTCCCCTTGCGGAGGCCATGGCGATGCTTTCGGACTTCGTCACGTTCCATCCCTTCCATTGGCTCTTCATCAAATCCATGTTTGTGAACTTGTATGTGATGTTGGCTCCGTCTCCGCTATAGAAGACAGGCGCTGGCTGGGCATCGCTACTGGGATGTCCGTCGTTGATAGACGGCCATCCGTCTTCGCTCCATGTTATCTTGTCGAGCAACATAAGTCGACCGTCGTATCCGTTGTTTTGGTCGTACGAGTGATATAGCAGCCAGTCGTCTCCGTTGTCGTCGGTTATTATCTCGCTGTTATGTCCCGGGCCACGCCACCTGTCGTCTCCTGTGATGATGGTCGTGTAATTATTGTTTATCATGCTGCCGCCCTGTTTGTTCACATACGGCCCTGTCAGCTTTGTGGATCGCCCTACCACGGTGCGGTATGTGCTGTTCTTCCCTTCGCAGCAACTGCCTACGCTGGCAAAGAGATAGTAATAGTTGCCTCTCTTGTACAGCATGGCTCCCTCAAAGGCACCGCCTGCTATTTTGGTCTTCTTGCTGAAGCTTTTCACCGACAGGGCGTCATCTGTCAGTTCGGCTATGTATATGTCATGGAAACTGCCCCATGCCAGATATTTTTTATCGAATTCTTCTATGTAGACGGGGTCTATGCTGTTATGTACTCCTATCTCCGTACTGCGGAACATCTTGCCATGGTCTGAGAACTTCTCTGGCGTATTGCCCGTTGCCACTCCTATTCCTGTACGTGTGCCGTTGCCCCAAAGGGCTGAGGCGTAGTAGAGAACGTATTTGCCGTCTATATAGTTTACGTCCGCAGCCCATAGGCTGTAGTAGTCCTTCGAGCCGTCGGGCTTGATGCTGTCGTTCCATGTGGGGCGCGATATCACGTTTGACACATTGGTCCAGTGCACAAGGTCCTTACTTTTTTTACATTGGCAGCCGGTGGCGTAGGCATAGAACGTGCCGTCCGGCGCACGTTGTACTGTTGGGTCGGGGAAGTCACTGCCGTAAACGGGATTCTTGTAGGTGGACTGAGCGCTTGCACATAGCGTAGCGGTCAATGCCGTAAGGAAAAGCGATAGAGCTTTCATATAACGATTATTTTTGATGTTTTTTAGCTAAAAGTCGCAACAAAGTTATATGTTTTTTGCGAAACGACAAAGGAGGGGCGATGTTTTCTTCGCTCTCTTGTATTGTTAAGGTTTAGTCTTGTACGCCTGATAGGACTCGAACCTACACGCATCTCTGCACCAGATCCTAAGTCTGGCGTGTCTACCAATTCCACCACAAGCGCAGTTTAGTATGGTGCAAAGGTAATTCTATTTTTCGGTATGGCAAAGGAAACGCACTTACTTTTTCCTTTTGCCAAGGATTTTCGCCCATTGTGTCGCAAATGCTGACACAGATGAAATGCCGTGACGGTCACTGCGGACTGGCAAACTGTGAACAAAACGAAAAATGGTCAAATATTCCTTAATTCTTTGCTCGTGGTGTAACAATGGCATGTCGTTTGTCGTTATAAGAGTGTAGACTAGGAAATATAAACGTTAGGAGATATGGTAAAGGCAATTTTGAAAGGTAAGTTGAACTCCTCAATCGTGGTTTTGTTGAACACGGTGAAAGGGATAGGTGACAAGGTGGATTTCCACAATATCACGAAGATGGTACCGTCAGGGACTGACTATACCAAATTTCTGTATTCGTGTATAGATTTCTGCAAGAATAACGACGGAGCTATGGAGTTTACGGTGGAGAACGTGGTGAGCCGCAACGAGGAGACTCAGCTCATCGTATGCCCCGTGGTAAACGGGAAATGAATCCTTGGACAAGCGTATAGAAGGTTAATCAGATAGAAAAGAGAATGACGTATTGGATTTTATTTATTGGCATTGCCCTGATAAGTTATTTGGTGCAGGCCAATCTGAAGAACAAGTTTGAGAAATACGGACGCATCCCTGTTGACAATGGAATGACCGGATGTGAGGTGGCGAAGAAGATGCTGTATGACAATGGCATCTATGACGTGTCGGTGACATGTACTCCTGGCACGCTTACCGATCATTACAATCCGGCTACGAAGACGGTGAACTTGAGTGAAGATGTCTATTATGAGCGGAGTATTGCGGCCGCTGCCGTGGCTGCGCATGAGTGCGGGCATGCTGTCCAGCACGCCTGTGCATACGGCCCGTTAAAGCTTCGCAGTGCCTTGGTGCCTGCCGTTTGCTTTGCCGGCAAATGGGTGACATGGGTTATCTTGGCCGGTATCTTCACTATAAACGTATATCCCCAGATAATGCTTGGCGGCATTTTGCTATTTGCCATGACTACGATTTTCAGTTTCGTCACGCTTCCTGTGGAGGTAAACGCCAGTTACCGCGCTACACAATGGCTGAAGCAGGCCGGCATCGTCAGCTACGGCACTTATCCATACGCTGTTGACGCACTGAAGTCGGCTGCGTACACATACGTTGTGGCTGCCCTAAGCTCATTGGCAACTCTCGTATATTATATAATGATGTATATGGGAAGGCGTGATTAAAGGGCAGGTGAACGAATAATATGGACAAGCGTGAGTTCTTGCTAAACAATATGGCATGAATTCACGCTTGTTTTGTTTCATGAAAAAGACCAATTCGCCATTTGAGGATGTCGTTCATAACCAAGATGCAGGGACAAGACCTTAAAGCGAGAAGTAACACATGCCTACAACTATACGTGGCGAAGAATTCTTTTGTCTTCTGTTTGCAACGGTCTTGTTTTGCGAATTCGTCATTTATTTCTACCTTTGCGTGAAAATAGAGTAAAATGGGATGCTTTCTGAGTTTTAAGTGGATATTTGCTATTGTTGGTTTTTTTATAGCAAGAGGGAGAGGTATGCTTGTCGGTTTTCTGTTTGGATGTCTTGTCGACTACATGACGAGAGGTAAAAGCAGATTTTATTTCAAGTACCGTACGTTCACTGCGGATGATTTCAGCAGTTCGCAGAGTAGGGCGGAGAGTACTTCGTCTATGGTGTATGGAGAGAAGTTACGGGAGGCGTACCGAACGCTTGGCGTTGACGAACACGTTTCCGACGAGGAGGTAAGGCAGGCCTGCAAACGGTTGGCTTTGCGTTACCATCCTGACA
>CAVHNA010000114.1:0-8668 GCA_963637205.1 Bacteroidaceae bacterium | reverse complement strand
GCGGTGGCAAAGAACGGGCTGAAGGCCCAGCTACACCTAGCCCAGGGCAAAGTCATGAAGTGACGACACCCTGGGACATGGAACAAGACATAAACGGTGCGCCCTGAAGGGGCAGCTGAATAACAACGCAACGGGGGATGCAGTTGCCCTTACAGGGCGCAGCAATATGTGTGGGACATGGCATCCCCAGGGTGCCGTCCTTCCGCTGAAGCTCCAGGACTCTGCCCTGGGCTGAGTACAGTTGCCCCTTCAGGGCGAGGGTCGCGTTTCACGCAAACGCTCATAGGAGGCGCATTTCCGAGAAGTGCGCCCACGCAAGGGAGAAGGCACAAGGCTGCTCAGGGTCGCATTTCACGGAAACGCTCCTACTACGAGGTGCATGTCGTAAACGCTCCTCCTCGTCACAAAAAGGCTGTAATATTTTGTGGTGCTGTGAGAAAAGGGTAACTTTGCAGCGTGAAAGCGAAGACAAGGATATGATAAGCAAGGATGTAAGGAACATGATTCCCAAGATGCAGGAGTTCTTCCGCAACCAGCCGATAAAGAAGGCATGGCTCTTTGGCTCGTGCTCACGGGGAGAGGAGACTGCGGACAGCGATGTCGACATCCTTGTAGAGTACGACCGCCACGGCGTCAAGATGTCCTTGATGAAGATGGCTGGCATCATGTTGGAACTGGAGGACTTGCTTCACCATAGGGTTGACATGGTGGAGCTTGAGCACCTCCTCCCCTTCGCACAGGAGACCGCCAATAAGGATAAACTCTTGATATATGAGAGAAACGGTTAGGGACAACGGTCGTCTGGCACATATCCTTGATGCGATAAAAGGCATTGAGAAATACCGGGCAATGTATTCGTTTGAGGATGTAAGCCGGAATAAGCTCATCTTTTATGGCTTTACGAAATTCGTTGAGATTATCGGTGAAGCTGTGTATATGTTGTCTGACGAGTTCCGCACAGAACACAGTGATGTCAACTGGCGTCAGATAGAGCGGATGCGGCATGTCCTCGTCCACGGTTACTATACCATAGCCCCCGAGGCTCTTTGGGAAACAATCGAACATGATATCCCCGAGTTGAAACCATGGATAGTAAAATATCTGGAGGAAGGCCTTGATAAATGAAGGATAGGAGGCGCACTTCCGAGAAATGAAAGTCGGCGGCCGAAGGGAAATCCAAATGCGCTATGTAAGGGAGAAGGCGCAAGCTGCACAGCCGAGCGAGGGTCGCACTTCACGGAAGTGCTCCTACTAAGGATAGGAGGCGCATTTCCATGAAATGCGCTACGCAAGGGAGAAGGCGCAAGCTGCCCGGGGTCGCGTTTCACGGAAACGCTCCTACTAGACAAATATGAATGAACGAAAATATAACGTTATGAGACACTACATAAAAAGATTGCTGATTTGCATCGCTTTACTCACCGCTAACGCTGCCGCGTGGGCTACTGATTATGTCATAACCAATGGTACTAACTTCTTGTGCAACAATAATGGGGCACTCGATAATAGCACGACTTTCAACCCCAGCACTTGTATTTGGAAGTGCTCGGGAACAACAAGCGGCACACTGAGCAATAATGCAAATGGCACAACGTATTATTTGAGGCGTTCTAGCTTTACAATGTCGTTAGACAAGTCTAATAATACATCTTGGACTATCAGCGGAAATAAGGTTTATAGTAGTAGTAGTAGTAGAAAATATTACATCTATTATTATGATAGTGATTATGATAGTGACGGTTGGAGCGTCACCACATCCTCTGGTGACGCTGCCTCCATCTACTCTGTCAACAAGCTCTCTTCAGTTCCAGCCGCCAGCTCGGTGACGGTTGGCCCTGCTTCCAAGACGATGCATCAAGGCGACGACTGCGACTTCACCGTGAAGTCGTTCAGCTATACCCCAGCCTATGACCAATACCAATTCAACAACACCACATACAACTGTAGCACCGACGGGTCTTACTCAAGCACCTCCACTCCAACAGATATCACGACAAGCGATGTCACACCCTCCGCCTTCTCTTGGGCTACTGACGCGCCTACCGGCAACATCGCTCTTACAAAAGCCACTGAGGCTACGGCTAACGCTAAATATGTGGCAAAGGTGAACGCTGAGACCAGTTACAACGTCACCGCCACCATCACTGTGCCCAAGACGGGCAACTTCATGACCGCCGATGCCACGCTCTCCGGCACGGCCACCATCACGCTGTCCCATCTGCTTGTGCCTACGACAACGTTGACGTTGTCGTCACATGAGGTGTATATAGGTGAAACAGTGAATGTGACTCTCAATACCGACAACACTACAGGCACTGTCAACTATTCGTTGGACAACCAAGACTTTGCCGAACTGAACACTTCCGCAAGCCCCGTCACCATCAAGGGCAAGGGAGTGGAGAGCGGAAAAGATGTAAGCCTTGTGAACATAACGGCCACGGTGGCCGAGTCGTCCACCCATACAGCAAGTTCCGCCACTGCCACCGTCACCGTGAAGAAGCATCCGACAACTCTTGCCCTCTCTTACGACAAGAACATTCTCAGCTACGGCGAGGCTGCGCCCACGCTGACATCGTGCGTGGTGACGGATACTCACGACAACAGCACGGTGACGGGCGCGACGGTGACTTACACATCATCCGATACCGGTATAGAAGTGGACAACACTGGCGCTCTTACCATAAAGAAGGCTTGCACCGCCGTCATCACTGCCACCTACGCCGGCGACGCAACGCATGTGAAGTCAACGGCTTCGTTCCAAATCACCGTGAACAAGGCAACGCCTACACTGACATTCCCAGAAGACAATTACTTCGTGAGGTTCACCGACGGTTTCTCCAATGCGCCAAAGGCTACGCTTGACCCAAGCACAGCAGGTAGCGTGACCTACAATTGTGCGAGCAATCCCGAAGGTCTTGTAACGGTAGACCAAAATACTGGCAAGGTGACTCTCGCCGAGGTTAATGGTACCATGGAAGGCACAGCCACTATCACTGCCACATTTGCCGGCGACGACAAATATAACGCAGTAACCGCCTCGTACGACTTGACCGTCAGCACACGAGCAATACCGGAGAATTTCTCTATTAATATGGAAAACTCGCTCTATGTGGAAGACAACACCCATAAGATAACGGTGGATAAAGGAGGAAGCACAGGAGACGTCACCTACGAAAGCAGTAACACCAACGTGCTTGAAGTTGCCGCTGACGGAACCATGACCGCCAAGAAAGAGGGTACGGCAGACGTAACCGTCAAGATGGAAGGTGATAACACCTATATCCCGATGTCTGTCACATTCACCGTTACCGTGAAGCGCTACCCCACCAAGCTCACCATCAGCGGCTTGGAAAGCGAATACTACACCGACAGTGGCGAGATTCCACTGAATGTATCACTCCAAGAGACGGTCAACAATACAGGTGCGAGCGGTAAGACAGACAAATACATATAAACCAGTAGCAACACTGGTGTGCTGACAGTAAACAAAAATGCATCGGGCCAGTGGGTGATAACACCGGTGGGGGCAGGCGACGCCACCGTCACCGTCACCTTTGAGGGCGACGACAAGTATGAAGGGTCGCACGACTCCAAGCTGATAACAGTGAAGCGCACAGCCATGCCGGGCGACTTCATCCGCATAAAGAAGGCAGACGGCTACCTATCGTCTGACGGAACAAACATAACGACTTCCGCCACCGCCGATGCGTCCAACATTATATATTATGGTATGGACCACTCACTGCTGTTCTACCAGTACGGCCACTACATCAGCGATGCCACACCGTCGTTGGCGGCAGTGGGCGACAAGGGCGCTGCAGGCACGGCGTTCACCTTCGCACGCAGCGGCGAAACTTACACCATAAGCACCGGCTCAAGCAACCTCTGCAACGCAACCGACCTGACGGTGGAGCAAGTGGAATATCTGCCCGTGACATTCAAGGACGCGGGCTACGGCTACTCAACGCTCTACAGTCCGGTGAACCTGCGCACCCCAGCCGGCGTGACCGCCTACTATGCTACCGAACGTAATGCAGACGCTACACAGACTGTTGACTATATCATCACCCTGAAGGAGGTTCTACATGGCGTATTGCCGGCCAACACACCATTGGTACTCAAGGCGAGCGACATCTCCACGGTGAAGACCTACAACTTCTATGTGATAGACGAGACGCAGACGCTCGATGACCTCTGGACAGGCATGACTGGAACATTCCCAGCCATCAACACATCGTCGGTATACAGCGGCACGCAGTGCCCTTATACCCTGCAGCCGACAGCATCGGCCGAGACCGTGGGCTTCTATCCTTGGCAGAGCGGTAATCACAGCACCATCGATCCCTTCCGCTGCTACATCCCCGGCGAGAACGCATCGCAAGCCAAAGGCTTCCGCTTCATCTTCGACGACAGCGAGACGACAGGCATAGACGACGCACCATCATCAATCACCGCCGACGACAGCACGATATACAACCTGCAAGGCACTGCCGTAGGCCACGACCCGCAGTCCCTCCCCGCCGGAGTATATATCCAAGGCGGCAAGAAAGTGATGAAAGGATGGTAGTAGGGCTAGAAAATCTAGAGGCCCTAGAGGCTCTAGAATAACTAGAAGCTCTAGAAAATCTAGAGAGCCTAGAATAACTAGAATATGTGCGCCGATAACGGCGCACATGCTAGAGAATCTAAAAAACACGCTGAGGGTCGCACTTGGCGCAAGTGCTCCTACTATGGTCACACTTCTTGCATTGGCAAGCGTCTTCTTCGTCGCCGAGCGGACGCGAACGCTCCTACTATACCTTGTTGTTTTCGGGGAACACCACTTTTGGGGTGAAGGTCTTGGCTTCTTCGAAGTCCATCAGGGCATATGATATTATTATCACTGTGTCGCCCACCTGCACCTTGCGCGCTGCCGCGCCGTTGAGGCAGATACAGCCAGTGCCGCGCTCGCCCTTAATGATATAGGTCTCGAAACGCTCGCCGTTGTTGTTGTTCACCACCTGCACCTTCTCCCCGGCTATCATGCCGGCGGCATCCATCAAGTCCTCGTCAATAGTGATGCTACCTATGTAGTTGAGGTTGGCCTCCGTAACGGTCACGCAGTGCAGCTTGGATTTCAGAACTTCTATCATCATAACCTTACGCCAGTTATTTGTACCGTATATGGTCTATCAGCCTTATGGGCACGCCGCCGCAGAAGACTGTGATACACCCTACCACGCTCTCCGCCTCGTCCCATGCGCCGACGTCCGCCAGAGTGTCGCCGTCCACGATGCTGAAGTACTGCACCTCCAGTCCTTCGATGGCGTTGATGGTGTCCAGCACATAACGTCTGGTCTCCTCCACGCCCTTGCCCAGAGTCAGACTCTCCTTCAGCACGCGGTATATGTTGGTCGCCAAGACACGTTCGTCCTGTGTAAGCAAGGCGTTACGGCTGCTCATGGCCAGTCCGCTCTCCTCCCTTATCACAGGGCACGGCACTATCTGTAGCTTGAAGTCGAGGTCCGCCACCATACGCCGTATGACAGCTATCTGCTGGTAGTCCTTCTCCCCGAAATAGGCTCTGTCAGGCTCCACATACGAGAACAGCTTGCTGACGATCTGGCACACTCCGTTGAAATGTCCCGGGCGCATGGCACCCTCCATCACGCTGTCTGTGGGCGGATAGCTGAACACCCTGGTGTCCTCTTCGGGATAAACCTCCTCCACACTTGGCGCAAACGCTATCTGCGCCCCGTACTTCTCCAGAAGAGCGCAGTCCGACTCCAACGTGCGAGGATATATCTCAAGGTCTTTCTTGTCGTTGAACTGTGTGGGGTTGAGAAAGATGCTCACCACGGTGACATCGTTCTCCTTCACGCTGCGCCTAACCAAAGAGGCGTGTCCCTCGTGCAAGGCGCCCATGGTAGGCACCAAGCCGATACTTTTCCCTTGGCTGCGCTGCTTCGCGAGCGCATCCTTCAAATCTGCTATTCTATGAACCAATAACATAATCCTAAAGTGAAAAATCGTGCAAAGTAAAGCATAAAAGCCCGAATAGAGAAACATTTCCTTGAAAATAAAACCTTAATGTATAAATAATTACACCAAGAGACCCAAAATACGAATTTTTCTTCGTAACTTTGCCTATGTTTAATCATTGTGGTAATCTATATACAGATGGCTAAAGCGAAGAAAATATTATTCATCACACAAGAGATGACACCCTACGTGCCAGAGTCCGCCATGACGAAACTGGGGAGAGAGTTGCCCCACTCTATCCAGGAGAAGAAGCGCGAGATACGCACTTTCATGCCCAAATGGGGAATCATCAACGAAAGGCGCAACCAGTTGCACGAAGTCATCAGGCTAAGCGGAATGAACCTCATCATAGACGACACAGACCACCCGCTTATCATCAAGGTGGCAAGCATCGCGTCGGCCAGGATGCAGGTCTACTTCATAGACAACGACGACTACTTCTCGCACCGCAAGATGGCGTGCGACGAGAGCGGCAAAGAGTACACCGACAACGCCGAGCGTGCCGTGTTCTATGCCCGCGGCGTGCTGGAGACCGTGAAGAAGCTCAGGTGGACTCCGGAAATCATACACTGCCAAGGATGGATAAGCAGCGTGCTGCCCCTGTATATAAAGACGGCGTACCAGGAGGAGCCCTCCTTCCGCGACTGCAGAGTGGTCTACACCCCATCTGAGGAAGGTCTGCACGAGCCGCTACCCTCCAACTTCGGCGACATACTGAAGTTCCGCACCGCCGGAGCGGACGCCATAGAAGACATCAAGGGAAGCATGGACACGCAGCTGCTCAACCGTCTGGGCATGAAGTACGCCGACGGCATAAGCCTTGTCAAACCAGAGGCCACCTTCGAGGCGTTCGCCAGCGAGAGAGGGATACCCTGCCTTGCCGCACAGAAGCCGGAGGACTTCGGCACGGCATTCTCCGCCTTCTACGACGAGATATGGAGCGAGGGCAAAGTGGAGGAAGAGGAGGAAGAAGACTGACAGTAACCCGTCTGGCGAAACAGACACCACACAATTCCGTAATGAAGCGATACAACATAATCGCAGGGGCGCTTTTGACGTTGATGTCATACTCCTCCTGCACAGAAGACACGGGAACCATGGGGGTATACCCCGAACAGGACGATATACGCAACAGTTTCACCACCTATGAGGTAAGCACGAGGTCCACAGCGCTCAACTCCATCCTCTACACCAACACGTACTCATACCTCGGCAAGGTGGTAGACCCTGAGACAAAGGCTGAGCTAAGCGCAAGTTTCGCCGCGCAGTTCCACACCTTCGAGGACTATTCGTTCCCCGACAAGGAGCAGGTGACGGCGGCTACCGGTACGGAGCAGCCCGTGATGGACTCCATCTTCGCCCGAATATACATAGACGAATACTACGGCGACAAGAACAACCCCATGAAGCTGGAAGTCTTCATGCTGCGCAAAGACAAGATAATGGAAGAGGGCATGGACTACGCCACGGACACCAACCTGGAGGAGTACGCCGACATGGAGAGCGGGCCCATAGCCACCAAGGTGTTCACGCCGAGGGACTTCAACCTCTCGGACGACGAGGTGGGTGCGTCTTCGTACAGCAACAACATAGAGATGATGCTGCCCGACGAGCTGGGCAACGCCATAATGCAGGCGTACTATGAAGACCCGTCGCAGTACAAAGACTCCTACACCTTCATACGCAAGGTGTTCCCGGGACTGTACTTCCGCATCAAGTCCGGTTCGGGCACTATGGTACGCGCATACGTCAGCACCATCAACATACACTTCCGCTATATGGAGGAAGGAGCGGAAGATGCCACGAGCGCCATCTGCCGTTTCGCCGCCACGCCCGAGGTGATACAGAGCACACGTTTCAGCAACGGTGATCTGTCCTCGCTTATCAACGACCCCACATGCACCTATCTGAAGACTCCGGCAGGCATCTGCACCGAGTTGACCCTGCCTGTGGACGACGTGTTCCTCAACCACGAGAGCGACAGCATCAGCAAGGCGCAGATTACGCTTACACGCTACAACGACGTCACCTCCTCGGCATACTCCCTGGACATACCGCAGAGCGTACTGATGGTGAGGAAGCAGAACGCGGCCACATTCTTCAAGGAGCGTGAGGTGTCCGACTCGCAGACATCCTTCACCACGTCGTTCTCAAGTTCGTACAACACGTACACGTTCTCCAATATCGGCAGACTCATCTCCTACTGCTATTACGAGAGGGCGAAGGGAATGAATGACAGCGGCAAGACCAAGGCGGAATGGGAAGCGGAGAACCCAGACTGGAACAAGGTGCTGATAATACCCGTAAAGGTGGCTACAAGCCAGGACACGTACGGCAGCACCTACGAGACGAGCGTGACGCACGACATGAGTCTCAACAGCGCAAAGCTGATAGGCGGCTCTACGCCTATGTCGCCCGTAAACATGCAGGTGGTGTATAGCCACTTCAAATAAACGGACAACAAAAAAGACGGCATAAGCCGTCACCACATACCTGCGGACCGCGACGTCCCGAGAACATTTCGCCCCTGGCTTTCCGTAAGTCAGGGGCGAAACTGTATCTGTCATTCCTCTATCTGTATCTCCGACGGTATGAGCTCGAAGATAGCCTTCCATTTGGCGGCGTCGAACTTAGGACGGCGGTCGTA
>CAVHNA010000113.1:0-8832 GCA_963637205.1 Bacteroidaceae bacterium | reverse complement strand
CCTATTTTGGGTTGGAAAACGACATCGGTGTGCTTTTTTTTTGCTACTTTTGCAAAAAGATTTAGGGTTATATGAGGCTATTCCTGACTATATTTTCGTTTGTCATGCCTTTGTTGGTCATGTCGCAGAGTTTTCCCACGGTTGAGCCTACAGGCACATATTTCAAGTATGACAGAGACGGAGCGGAAGAGACGGGCGATGTCAACGGTACTGTACAGGGTGCTCCGGTTAGGGTGGTGTTTGATGCCAACGCTACAGGAATAGACGACTTGGGTTCTCCCAGATATGAATGGAAAATATGGAAGAGCGAAGACCCTTCCAATATCATAGTGCACCGCACGGAAGAGAGCTTGGAATATATTTTCACGGAAAGCGGAACATTCGTCGTTCAGCTTTATGTCACTTTCTATGACGCAAGCGGACAGGTATACGCCGAGTTTCCAGAGGAAGGGGGAGACAGCAAGGCTATCACCTTCAGCGTCAGCGAGAGCAAACTGGAGTTCCCCAACGCCTTTTCACCAAACAATGATGGGTACAACGACACGCTTCGTCCCAAGGACGGTTATCAGAGTATTGTGTCGTTTGACGCCGCCGTCTTCAACCGTTGGGGCAACAAACTCTATTCTTGGACTGATGTCAATAGCGAATGGGACGGCAAGTGCAACGGCAAGACTGTCAAGGACGGGGTGTATTTCCTTGTCGTGAAGGCCAAGGGTGCCGATGGCAGAAAATTCAATATCAGAAAGACTATAACTGTTCTTACAGGTTACAACAACGGAGAAGGCAACAATACAGGCACCAATGAGTAAAAAACAATACATCACGGTTCTTGGAGCCAGAGTACACAATCTCAAGAACGTAGACGTACAGATACCCAGAGACAGCCTCACCGTTATCACAGGACTTAGTGGAAGCGGAAAGTCCTCGCTTGCGTTTGACACCATATATGCCGAAGGGCAAAGACGCTATATAGACACATTCAGCGCATACGCCCGTAACTTCCTCGGTAATATGGAGCGTCCGGACGTGGATGAGATAAAAGGTCTCAGTCCTGTTGTCAGTATAGAACAGAAAACCACCAACAAGAATCCGCGAAGCACCGTAGGCACTACCACCGAGATATATGATTTCCTTCGTTTGCTGTATGCCAGGGTGGGAGAGGCCCGTTCGTACGTTACGGGCGAGCCGATGGTGAAGTACACCGAAGAACAAATAGTAAACCTTGTGCTAAAGCAGTACGAAGGCAAGAACGTGTGCGTCTTGGCTCCGTTGGTTAGAAATCGCAAGGGACATTACAAGGAACTGTTTGAGACCATCATGCGCAAAGGGTACATTTATGTCCGTGTAGATGGTGTTATCAGCGAGATAGTTCCCAACATGAAGCTCGACCGTTACAGAAACCATGATATAGAAGTCGTGGTAGACCGTCTTTCTGTCAAGGAAAAGGATATGAAGCGTCTTTCGCAGAGTGTCGCCACGGCCATGTCGCTTGGAGACGGACTTATCCTTATATATGGCATGGAGGCGGCGCAGGTTCGTTTCTTCAGCAAGCATCTGATGTGCCCTACCAGTGGAATATCTTATCGTGAACCTGCGCCTCATGATTTTTCTTTCAACAGTGTGCAGGGAGCTTGTCCGCGTTGCAAGGGACTTGGATGCGTGTCCATGGTGGATGTAGGCAAAGTGATTCCGGACAAGTCCTTGAGCGTCCGCAAAGGCGGTATCGCTCCTTTGGGCAAATATCGGCAGCAAATGATATTCTGGCAGGTAGGCGCAATACTCGAACGCTATGGATGCACCGCCGACACACCCATGAGCCAAGTTCCTAAGGAGGCTGTCGATGAGATAATATCCGGTACTCGGGACAGACTGAAGATTACATCCGACATGTCCGGTCTAGGCAAGGACATCTACATGGAATACGACGGCATATCCAAGTACATAGCCCAGATGCAGGATGCTGAAGTAGGGACGGCGGCGAGGAAATGGGCAGAACAGTTCAATATGACGGCCACTTGCCCGGAATGTGGCGGAAGACGGCTTAACAGGGAGGCCCTGCATTTCTTCATAGCGGACAAAAACATAGCCGACGTGTCGTCTATGGACTTGAAGCACCTCTACGAATGGGTGCAGTCGCTTGACGAATTGTTGCCTAAACGACAGAAACACATTGCCACCGAGATAATAAAGGAGATAGAGACGAGGCTTGGCTTCTTGCTTGATGTGGGACTGGACTACCTTTCGCTCTCTCGTTCTTCGGTTAGTCTTTCCGGTGGCGAAAGTCAACGCATACGACTCGCCACGCAGATAGGAAGCCGTCTGGTCAACGTTCTCTATATAATGGACGAACCGAGCATAGGACTGCATCAACGGGATAACATAAAGCTGATATCTTCGCTGAAGAAGCTGCGCGACATAGGCAACACCGTTATAGTGGTGGAGCACGACCAGGAGATGATGGAAAACGCCGACTATATTGTGGACGTGGGACCAATGGCCGGACGCAAGGGAGGCGAGATTATATTTCAGGGCACTTATAGCGGAATGCTAAAGCAAGATACGCTCACCAGCCAGTATCTCAGCGGCAGGCGTAGCATAGAAGTACCTACTGTCCGTCGCGGTGGCAACGGTGATGTCATACGCATTATAGGGGCTAGAGGAAACAACCTGAAGAATATTGACGTGGAGTTCCCTCTCGGAATGTTTATATGCGTTACCGGGGTTAGTGGAAGTGGCAAGAGTACGCTTGTCAACGACACGCTTTATCCTATTCTCTCTCAGCACTTCTATCGCTCGCTCAGGAATCCGTTGCCTTACGACAAGGTGGAGGGCCTTGAACATATAGACAAGGTGGTGTGTGTGGACCAGAGCCCACTTGGTCGTACACCACGTTCCAATCCAGCCACCTACTGTGGAGTGTTCAACGATATCCGCAGTCTTTTCGTGCAACTTCCAGAGGCTAAGATCAGAGGTTACAAACCTGGCAGGTTTTCATTCAATGTCAAGGGCGGCAGATGCGAGACATGCTGCGGTAACGGCTACCGTACCATTGAGATGAACTTTCTGCCGGATGTGTACGTGCCGTGTGAGGAATGCCGCGGCAAGAGATACAACCGCGAGACGTTGGAAGTCCGTTATCGCGGCAAGAGCATTGCCGACGTGTTGGACATGACGGTAAACCAGTCCGTAGAATTTTTTGAAAACCAACCAGCCATCCTTTCCAAGATAAAGATTATACAGGAGGTCGGACTTGGCTACCTTCGTTTGGGACAGCCTTGCAACACCATCTCGGGAGGAGAGAGCCAGCGTGTGAAGCTCGCCACGGAGCTTGGTAAAAAAGACACAGGCAGCACGCTCTACATACTTGACGAACCCACCACAGGTCTCCACTTCGAGGATATCAAGGCTTTGCTTTCCGTTTTGGAACGCTTGGTGGACAAGGGCAATACGGTGATAGTAGTAGAGCACAATCTGGATGTCATCAAGTGCGCCGACTGGATATTGGACATGGGTCCTGACGGCGGATGCGGAGGCGGACAGCTTATATATTCCGGCACGCCGGAAGGATTGGCGAAGAAGGGAGAAGGTGCCACGGCTCCGTTCCTGAAACAGGCTCTTGAACGAAGACCTTGAGTGATTCCGGACTTAGAGCCTGAAAGTACCCATTACCTGTCAGTTTCTTTCACGTCATACTTGAGCTGTATGGCTTGCAAGCGTTTTATCAGACGGTCAGTGAGACGTTTGGCTGAAGGTTCGTCGTACATGTTGTGCATTTCCGTCGGGTCTTTTTTCAAGTCGTACAGTTCCCAAGTGTCTATGTCGTTGTAGAAGTGTATGAGTTTGTATCTCTTGGTGCGTATTCCGTAGTGACGTTTTACGGCGTGCTCTGCCGGATATTCATAAAAATGATAGTATATGGCATCTCTCCAATGACGAGGCGACTTCTTCCCCTTTAGCAGAGGGACGAGGCTCTCGCCCTGTACGTCTGAAGGAATGGGAATACCGGCCAGCTCGAGAAATGTGGGAGCGTAGTCTATGTTCTGCACCATCTCCTTTATCTCTCCTCTGCGTTCAAGTCCTTTGGGCAGCCTCATCAGCAGTGGCGTGTTGAGACTCTCCTCGTACATGAACCTCTTGTCGAACCATCCGTGTTCGCCCATATAGAAGCCTTGGTCGCTGGCGTACACTATCAGCGTGTTGTCCAACATTTGGTTGTCTCTCAGATAATCAAGCAGACGTCCTACGTTGTCGTCAAGACTCTTGGTCACTTTGGCGTAGTCTCTCATATACCGTTGGAACTTATACTTGGTCAGTTCTTTTCCTTCGGGTGGGTTTGCGTAAAATGCGTTGGTGATGGAGTCGTAGAACTGACGGTACGTTTCCTTGTCTTCCGGCGACAGTCTGTCCACCATCCACTCGTAGGACGAGGAGAGACGGGTGGAGTCGCCGTCACGGTATATCTTGGTGTCGTAGACTAAGTCCATGTCGTGACTGCTGGCTATGGACATCTCCTGCTGTTGCGCTGCTATACGCCCTTCCCAGTTGTCCCAGAAGTTTTCGGGCAGAGGGAAGGTGACATCCTCGTATTCCCGTAGATACTTCATGGGCGGAAGCCAGTCGCGGTGGCACGCCTTGTGGTGGACGAAGAGTATGAAGGGCTTGTCTTTGTCCCTGTGTTCCATCCAGTCTATCGCCTTGTCCGTTATGACATCTGTGCAGTAGCCTTCCGATTTGGAGCGTGTTCCGTCTTGATGGATGAATACAGGGTTGTAGTAGTCTCCTTGGCCTGGCAAGATGTCGTAATAGTCAAACCCTGTGGGAGCGCTTACCAGATGCCATTTGCCTATCAGCGCAGTCTGGTATCCTGACTCATGCAACAGCTTTGGCATAGTCTGTTGCGAACCGTCAAAGATTCCGTGCTCATTGTTGGTAAATCCGTTTTTGTGACTGTGCTTGCCTGTTATGAGACACGCTCTGCTTGGTCCCGAAAGGCTGTTGGCCACGAAGCTGTTGCGAAACAGTACGCCTTCCTGCGCAATGCGGTCAAGGTTGGGTGTCTGTATGGGACTGTTCCCATACGCCGAAAGCATCTGTGCAGTATGGTCATCTGTCATTATGTAGACAATGTTGGGTCTTTGCTGCGAGTGTGCTGCTATTGGCAATATCGATACGGACAATAGAAAGTTACGTTTCATAATTGCGGAAATGTTTACTGTGCAAATTTACGAAGAACAGCGGACTTTCTGCAAATAAATTACAGAAAGAATGGTTCGGATAGCGATAAATGAAAGAAAATTGGTCGTGATAGTATTATTTACCCCAAAAAATAGCGTATCTCTGTTCTTTTGTAGGATATTCTTTTCTTTTGTAGGATATTCTTTGGATTTTAGCTAACTTCGCGTTCGCATTCAAAAACCAACGTTTACATGACATACAAACTTTCAAGATTCTTACGCGGAATCTCTATGGCGGCTGCCATTCTGGTCTCTGGCGTGGCAAGGGGCCAGGTTAACGCACAACTGTTTTACGACTTCGGCGATGACCGCAAGTTCGCTACTCTTACCCTTGAGATGTTCAAGGGAGACAAGTGGGGTAGCACATATTTCTTTGTTGACCATGATTTCAACTACAACCAGCATGTAGAAGGTCCGAACCTGGCGCAGGGAGGCACATACACGGAGATTTCTCGTTCGCTGAACTTCTGGCAGAAGAGCAAGCTGAAGGCGTGGAGTCTGCATGCGGAATATAATGGCGGTATCACACGTAGTTATCCCATCAACAACGCTTGGCTTTTCGGACTTGATTACTTCATTCACGACAAGTCTTTCAACAACACTCTTACGCTTCAGGTTCTCTACAAGACTATACGCAAGGCGGATCAGAAAGTGCCGATGCAGTTTACCGCCGTATGGACGTGCAATGATTTGTTCGGTGCCAAAGGACTTAAGTTCTGTGGCTTCGCGGATTTTTGGTGGGAG
The DNA here is from genome assembly GCA_963637205.1 of Bacteroidaceae bacterium. Lineage (GTDB taxonomy): Bacteria > Bacteroidota > Bacteroidia > Bacteroidales > Bacteroidaceae > Physcousia. The sequence continues at coordinate 2,854 of CAVHNA010000113.1, read as the reverse complement.
ACGCACAATGTAGACTACCGTGAGGACGGTTCTTCAGATATAGCACACACGGTGTTCACCACCGAGCCGCAGTTGTGGTATCAGGTTGGCAGATTCTTCGGCTGTGACAATCTCAGCGTTGGTACTGAGGTGGAGCTGTCGAACAACTTTGGTTCCGTTGGCGGATTCAAGTGTCGTCCTTGCCTTGGCGTCAGGTGGGATTTCTAAGCGTAAAGCCCCTCTTTCAGAGCGGTAGTACTGCAATTGAAAAGCAGTACTACCGATATCGCCGAGCAGTACTACTGCTCAGAGAGGTTCACTTTACCCTTTGTTTTTTATCATATTCTCCAGTTTCTCGGAGACGGTTTTTCTCAACTTGAAATCTGGTTGACAATGGTCTTTCCATGGATTGCCAAGGAATTTCAACTCACCGTCAGTAAATGTCACAGGTCCTTTCACAACGGTGAACACATAGGGGCTATAGTCGTCAACATAGTCCAATTCTTCTTCGTGACTAAGTATAGGTGTCACCTGGTCTTCACCTTCCGCTATGGCTTTCATTAGATAAATGACGTTTTCGTCTTTCTCTTGATGTATGAAAACCACCATGTCGTCCACTTCAGGCAGGTCTTTTACATCGGGCAAAAGCTCGCCCCAGCGTTGGTAAGTATAGCCTTTCATCCCACAAGATTAATTTTACATATCTTTCTAATGATGACTTTGATTCATATTTCACAGATCGTACCAAGCAAATACTCAATCGCATAGAAAAGGCAATGGGCAAGTCGGTTGCAGGACGTGACAGTGAAGAAACAATTAGAGAGTTTGGTGTGTCTTTAGTATAATATGCAAATCTACTTACAACAACATGCAGAATTTTAGTTGTGATAGAAGATAATTTTCCTTCTAAGTCAATAACGGAGTTTGCAGAAAACAGAAAAACATTCGTGAAATGTTTACGGATGAAGGATGTGATTCCGTATACTTTTTTCGCAAGAGTATAATTGCGTATTTCAGTCAATACGCGTTCACCAATTCCAGTGATATCCGTTCAGTCCGTTGGTAGGCTTCAGTTTCTGCGGTAGAGTCCTGCTTTAGTTATTGCACTTTTCCTGTCGGTTGCTACCTACGCAGCATAAGTACGTCATGAGCCGAATGGCAAAACCGTTCATAAGCGTTCACTCAGCATTCATAAATGTTCACTCTATATTCATTTCTGTTCACTGCTCGTTCACAAAATAAAGGCGAATTAAGCGCAAATGCCAAGAATGGGGAAGGGTGGTTTCTCATGTTGTACAACCACAGCTCCCCACGTTGTACAACTATAGCACCTCATGTTGTACGTTCATACAACCTCATGTTGTACAACCATGGAAGACCATGTTGTACAACTACAACTTGTGGCGTTACCAGCCTATGTTGACTTTTACGCCATCGGGATTGTTCTCAAAGTCCATTAGCAGGGTTTTGCTGCATGAGTCCCATTTGTATGAATATTTATCGCCGCTGATATCAACCCGCTTAGGGGCTTTCGGCAGCAGCACGCGCATTACGTTGGTGGTGTTTTGTGGGCTCTTGGATACAAATGAATAGCTGTTGGCAGTGATTTGTTCGTCGTACTGTCTTGATGCCGCTGCCAATACCTGCGGTTTGTCTTTGCCGGCCACCTTTGATATGTTGTAGAGGAATGCTTGTTCGCCTGGTTTCACCACCTTACTGGTCACTACTGGCAGGGTGTTGGTGTACAAGTCGATGAACAGTCCTTTCAGCGTGAGCGGCTTTTTCGACACCACACCCTCGTCGACGACGCTGGCCAAGCAGTAATTGCCACGCTCAAGGTAGAACGAATTCTTGAATTGCAGCGCACCAGCCTTGGCGTCTTGCTCGTAGGCTTGTGTCACCGTAGAGATGAGTTGGCGGTCAGCGTCTGCTGACAATACAAACTCTTTTGGGTCTTTGCGTATGACGTACACCGCACCATGGCCGACCGTATATCGCCCTTCGCTGGCATTTTGCGGCATGCCCATCAGTTCAAAGAGATGCTGCGAGGGAGCCGCATAGTCGTTGCCGCCTTGATTCCACCATTCGCTCACTTTCTGGAAAGGGTCATTGTCGCGTGCAGAGTATATCATTACGCCACCCGCCTTCACCCAGTTGGCTATGTCTGTGTGGCATGTGGGGGACATTGGTTTTATGTTGGAGTACGACATCAGCAGCACTTTTGTCTTTTTCCAGGTGTCGGCGTAGCCTGTGTTTTCAAGATGGACAATGTTTACCGGCACGCCGCGCTTTAACAGAGGGAGTGCTTCGCCGTAGAAATTGCTCAATTGCGGGTCGTCATACCCCTCAACGGGTTGCGGTGAACGCTGGAACATCAGACTGTTTGCCATCGCTATGCTCACCCCCTGCGAGCCGGACACCTCGTTGTTTGAAGCCGGCACGTCGTTGAGCGCGTTTATCATCACTTGCATTTGCGTTGAGTAGAACCGTGGAATATGTATGCGACGCTCGCTGGTGGAGCTCTCGTTGTAGAGTCCCTCGTAGATGCGGTCGGGCCACGGCATCACCTCAAAGTTGTCTATCGTAGGCCACATCAGTTCGGCGGTGAATGTGGCTTGGTAGTTGAGCTTGTAGTCGCTCCAGTCATTGGGCCGGTCTTCTATCGGGTCGGTGAGGAAATACATCTTGCGGTGTGTTGGCCGGATCATCGATTCCATGCATCCGTATTCAAGATAGGCTGTTTCAAATACGCGTTCCTTCGCTACGCCGTTGAAATAATTTTGTGCACGCGATGTGCCAGTCCATACTTGTGCGATATATCCGTCGCAACTGGCCAATGAAGCCAAACTGGCTTCTGGCGACACTATTTGCCACT
>CAVHNA010000112.1:0-8898 GCA_963637205.1 Bacteroidaceae bacterium | reverse complement strand
GTGCCAGACACAGCATACTTCCGCTCTCCAAGTTCGGACTGATGCAGATTACACGCCAGAGAGTACGCCCCGTCATGGATGTCAAGGTGGAGGAAGACTGCCCCACTTGTCACGGCACCGGTGTCATCAAGAGCAGCATCTTCTTCGACAGCGTACTTGAGGGCAAACTCAAGCTCTTGGTGAAGAAGCTGAAGATGACAAAGCTCACCCTTTACGTACATCCCTATGTGTACGCTTACATCAACCAAGGACTTTTTTCCATACGCCGCAAATGGCAGTTGCGTTACGGTTTCGGGGTTAAGGTGATACCCAGCCAGAAACTCGCCTTTCTTCAATACGAATTCTTCGACGCCAACGGACAAGAAATAGACGTTAAGGAAGAAGTCGAAATCCGTTGATGTCCTGTCGCCGCCTTGGTTGGTGTCAATAAGCGGCACAGGCTCATTTTTCATCTTTTGTTGTATCGTTTTCTCTGTTTTTTTTGCTATCTTTGCCCCTGTTATGAAGATATTCGGAATAGGAATGAACTACCAGGAGCACAATAAAGAGCTTCACGGTACGTTATTGAATATAGAAGACCCGGTGGTCTTTACCAAGGCCGACTCGGCGTTGCTCTTTGGTGGTAAACCTTTCTTTGTACCCGACTACACCCAGAGGTGCGAGTACGAGACGGAACTGGTGGTAAAGATATGCCATCTCGGACGCAGCATTCCAGAACGGTTCGCGCACAGATACTACGAGGAGGTGACCGTCGGCATAGACTTCACGGCACGGGACCTCCAGCGGAAGCTCAGGGCACATGGACTGCCTTGGGAGATTAGCAAGGGTTTCGACGGCAGCGCGGTGGTGGGAGAATGGGTAAGCAAGGACCAGTTGCCCGACATCCAAGACCTGCATTTCAGTCTCGACATCAACGGGCAGGAAGTGCAAAAGGGACATACCGCCGACATGGTGTTCTCCGTAGACAGACTGGTGAGCTACATCAGCCAGTTCTTCACTCTCAAGACTGGAGACCTCATCTACACTGGCACCCCTGCCGGCACTGGCGTGGTGAACATAGAAGACCACCTCTGCGGTTATCTGGAAGGAAGGAAGGTCCTCGAATTCAACGTGAAATGACAAAACATCCGCACATGAACAAGAACAAGGCATTATGCGCCCTTCTTATGGCTACTTTATTTCCCCTCTGCGTTTCCGCTCAGGACAAGGGGAATATGGAGATTACCGCCATAGACTGGGAGACGCTCAAGATAGACTCCGTGCCCCCTGTCTACACCGAGGTGGTGCCGCTGGAGACCGACTACCGTCTGTACGACTATAGGGTCAAGATAGAGTACCCCGAATATACCTCGCTAACCAAAGAAGAGGCGGAGAGGGTAGCCCTATACGATTCCCTCATTCACGAAGACATAGAGGTAGACACACACGTAGGAATACAGAGAGGCAAGGGCATGTTGGACATCTCGTTCCTTCCGGTTGTCAAGAGGAACGGTTCTTACCTTAAACTCAAAAGTGCGCAGATATCCATAACCTCTTCCCCCAAATCAGTCGCCAAGATAAGGTCGGCCAAGGCCGCTGACAGATACGCCAGTCACTCTGTACTTCAGACAGGGCGATGGGTGAAGGTTTCCGTTACGTCGGACGGCATGTACCGCCTTACCCGAAAGGCGTTGAAGAAAATGGGCTTCGCCAATCCGGACAAGGTGCATCTCTATGGTCACGGAGGACATCTGTTGAACGAAATGCTACCTTCCAACAACAATTTCGACGACCTCGAGGAAGTTCCGTTGTACTACTCGCAGGACCAAGACTGCTGGCTCTTCTGGGGCAACGGACTGGTCTACATGAAGGACGGTAAGCGCATCCTCAACCACTACGCCAACCATGCTTACTATTTCCTGCACGAGGAGGACGATGCCTCCAGTATAGCCACGGAAGATAACACGGACAAACAGAGTGTCAACGTCTACGACACCTACACGGCATACGCCCTCCACGAAAACGACCAATACGCATGGTTCCACGCCGGGAGGAAGCTGGTGGAGGAATACGACTTCCAAAACGGTGCCAAGACCTTCAAGCTCTCAACGCCTGACATCGTTAATTCCACAGCCAAGGTAACCATCAATTTCACGGCGTACAGCAAGGTGGACGTGGAATTCGTCCCTACCATCAACGGTGAGGAGCAGAGTCCGCTTGAAGTCCTGAAGTCGCAGACCTACGAATACGCGGCGTACGACGAGGCGACATATTCGTTCCCCAGTCCGGGCAACACCACGGAGTGGACTGTAAGGCTTCCCAAGACCAGCGTCCCTGCCAGACTCGACTACATACTCATACAGTACGAGCGAAAGTTGAAGCCTGCTGGCGGATATGTCTCGTTCTCACGCAACTCCAGTGGCGTTACACGCTTCGACATAGAGGGTACAGACCTGTGTGTCATGCGCAAAGGCACTCCGGGGTCCCCGGCTACGTTGGTCAAGGGAACCAACAACGCCAGCACATATCAGGTAACTGTCAACGACGCCACAGCCGACTACGTGGCCTTCCAGCCCTCTTACTCTTTCCCCGAACCCACATACGTGTCCGAGGTGGCTAACCAAGACCTTCATGCCATAGACTCCGTAGATATGGTTATCATCACTCCTGCTTCGGGCAAGCTGCAGGCGCAGGCGCAGAGACTGGCCGACGCCCATCTGCAGTACGACAGCATAAAGACGGCCATCGTCAGAGCCGACGAGATATACAATGAGTTTTCCAGCGGAACGCCCGACGCCACGGCGTACCGCACGTTCCTGAAGATGCTCTACGACAAGGCCGGCACAGACGGCAGGGCTCCCAAGTACCTGCTCCTGATGGGCGACTGCGCATGGGACAACCGTATGTTATCCAGTGCCTGGAGCAAGACGGATCCTGACACCTACCTGCTCTGCTATTCCAGCGAGGAGAGTTTCAGCGACACCAAGAGCTATTGCATGGAAGACTATTTCGGACTTCTCGACGACGGGGAGGGCAGCACCCTGCTCCGCGAGAAGTCGGACCTTGGCATCGGACGCTTTCCTGTTACCAACGACGCCGATGCCAAAGTCATGGTGGACAAGTCCATCACATATATGAGCAACGGCAACGCAGGGCCGTGGAAGAACTACATATATTTCCTCGGAGACGACGGCGACAACAACGAACACATGAAGTATGCCAACGACGTGGCGGAGAGTGTGAAGTCGAAATACCCCGAACTGGAGGTCCACAAGGTGATGTGGGACTCTTACCCCAGGGTCACCACAGCCAAGAGCAACACATACCCGCAGGCTACAGCGGACATCAAGAAGGTGATGGAGGACGGAGCCATGGTGATGAACTACACCGGCCACTCCGCTTCATACGGTCTCAGTCATGAGTATGTTCTCCTCGTGGAAGACTTTCAGAACACCAAGAGCCAGAACCTCCCGCTGTGGGTTACTTGTTCGTGCGATGCCATGCCGTTCGACGGACAGGGCGACAACATAGGCGAGACGGCGGTTCTCAACGCCGAGGGCGGAGCCTTGGCTTTCTATGGCACGGCGCGTACCGTATATGCCAACCAGAACAAGAAGATGAACCAATACCTCATGAACTATCTTTTCGCACAGGGCTCAGACGGCAACCGCCTTCGTCTGGGAGATGCCATACGCCTCACCAAGAACTCCATAATATCCGACAACACCGAGTCGCTGTACCGCGAGAACAAGTTGCAGTACGCCCTTCTCGGCGACCCGGCCGTAGTCATCGGCAACCCTCTCCACAAACTCGTCATAGACAGCATCGACGGCAACAAAGTGTCGTCGTCAGAACGCGTGCAGCTGAAGGCAGGTCAGAAGACCCGGATTTCCGGACATGTCAACTCTCCTTCCGGCGCTCTTGTGCCAGACTTCAACGGCACTGTCAAGATACGTCTCTTCGACAGTGAGGAACAAATCGTCTGCAACAACAATGATGATGCCAAGACAGCCTTTGAGTACAAAGACCGTACGAACCTGCTTCTGGATATACAAGACAGCCTAACCTCCGGCACGTTCCAAACCGATTTCGTGGTGCCGGTTGACATCAGCTTCAGCGACGAGCCCGGCAAGTTCTTCCTCTACGGAATCAACAACGAAGGGACTACGGAGGCCAACGGAAGCAGCGACGGAGCTGTAATAGGGGGCGTGGTGGACAACCTTGACTTTGACAGCAACGGCCCTGCTATAGTAGCCTACCTCAACGACGAGACGTTCCAGAACGGTGATGTCGTCAACAGCACCCCCTTCTTTGTGGCGCAGCTCCAAGACGAGAGCGGCATCAACTCCAGCGGTAGCGGCATCGGGCACGACCTCACCCTCTGCGTAGACGGCAGGAGCGACATGACGTACAACCTCAACGACTACTACGTGCGCGAGTTCGGCGACTTCACCCGCGGCTCGGTCAGCTTCTCCATACCCAAGTTGGAAGAGGGAACACACAGCCTCACGTTCAGGGCTTGGGATGTGCTCAACCACACCAACGCCACAAGTCTCGACTTCGTGGTAGACCCCACCGTGAAGCCAAATATGGTGAGCCTGACATCCTCCTGCAACCCCGCCACCGAGAGCACCACGTTCCTCGTCCACCACAACATGAAGGGCAGCGAATGCAAGTATACGCTCGAGGTGTTCGACTTCACCGGAAGGTGCGTATGGAGCAAGACGGATATTGCCAGCTCAGACGATGCCGTCATATCCATACCTTGGAATCTCACCAACGGCAACGGAGCCAAGCAGGGTAGTGGAGTGTACCTCTACAGATGCACCATCAGCAGCGACGAGAGCCGCAACGTGTCCAAAACGGAAAAACTGATAATACTCAACAATAAATAACGCACGAAAAGAGTTATTATAAGGTATGCAGAACAGAACTAACAAAACGATATTACTTGCCTTCCTTGTCATGGTAGGTACGGCGGCTAAGGCGCAAGACAAGCAGAACATGTTCAATCCTGTGAACACCAGTGTCACCTCTCTCATGATAGCTCCTGACGCCAGGGCGGGCGGTATGGGCGATGTGGGTGCCGCCACGGAAGCTGACGTGAACTCGCAGTATTGGAATCCCGCCAAATACCCGTTCAATGTGGCACGCGCCGGAGTGGGTATCAGCTACACCCCATGGCTTCGCAAACTGGTCAATGACATCAACCTGGCCAACCTCGCCGGCTTCTACCGTATCGGCGACTACTCTGCCGTGCAGGCCTCGCTCCGTTTCTTCAGCCTCGGCGAGGTGTTCCTTTCTGACATGGACGACATGACGGTGAACCCGTACGAGTTCGCCTTCGATGTGGGCTACAGCCGTATGCTCAGCGAGCGTTTCTCCATGGCTGTGAACATGCGTTTCATATACTCCGACATCAAGTACGACTACACGGCGGAGAGCAGCGCAGGTAAGGCCTTCGCCGCGGACATCGCCATGTACCGCCTCGGATATTTCATGATGGGCAACAGAGAGTGCAGCTTCGGATGGGGACTCAACATCAGCAACATCGGTAGCAAGATATCCTTCGGAGGAGACGACAACTCGGAGTTCATCCCCACCAACATGCGCCTTGGTATTAACCTGACAGTTCCGTTCAACGAATACAATAAGTTCAGCATAGCGGCCGACGCCAACAAGATGCTCGTTCCCACATATCCCAAGCAGGAGACCGACGAGAGCGACAACGACTACACAGACCGTGTGCAGAAGGACTACTACGACATTTCGCCCATAGCCGGCATCTTCAAGAGTTTCGGCGACGCTCCCAACGGTTTCAAGGAGGAGCTGGAAGAGATACAGTGGAGTGTGGGATGCGAATACACGTACAATGACCGTTTCATGCTCCGTGGAGGTTACCATCATGAAGCCGCCAATAAGGGAAACCGTAAGTACTTTACCGTAGGTGCCGGATTCCACATGAGCGTCTTCACCATTGATGCCGGTTACGTCTTCAGTACCAGTGGCACCAATGCGCTCGACCAGACCATGCGTTTCTCTCTGGCCTTCGACCTCGATGGCATGAAAGACCTCTTCGGCCGTAGGCGTTGACGCAGCTTCGTCCCCAATCTTACAGCGTTACAGAAAAGGAGATTTCTTCATTTAGAATAGGAGAAATCTCCTTTTTCTTGTCTGGTTTATAGGAATGGCGTCATATAGAAAGGCAGGCATTTTAGGTTGCCGTCTTTGCGTAAGTTCTTGCCGTGGATGAGGTATGAGTGTTGTATGCGCGATGAGTATTTCTGTGCGAAGTCGTCAATGGAAGCATGCTGCTTAGACTGTGATGACTTGACTTCAATCACACTCACCTTGTCGCCGTCAGGTATCAGGAAGTCAACTTCGTAATTTCTTTTCCCGTCCGCCGTCGGCCATGTATGGTAGTAGAGCTTCTTGCCTGCCGCCACCAGCATCTGTGCCACTATGTTTTCATACACATATCCGAGGTCGGCGGAAAGCTTGTCCGTCAACAGCTTTTGGTATATTACGTTACTTGTAAAGTCAGCGTTCCAAAAGGCCAGAGTAACGAACAGTCCCGTGTCTCCACAATAGAGTTTGAAGCAGTCTGGATTGATGTGCATGGCCAGTCCTGCGCTTGGGTCGTTGGAATGATAAGCGATGTTTGTGGTCATTGATTCCCTCAGGATGGAAAGTGGAGTGGTGAGCCTGTCCGTCCGTCCGCCCTCTATCACACTGCTCACTTGGTATCGCGAGGCGTTGGTGTTCAGCTGTGCCGGTATGGCGTGGAACAGCATGGAAGTCTTGCCTGAAGCGTCCAACTCATAGAAGTCCGTGTCGTACAGGTTTATGATGTTTCTCTTCACCTGGTCTACCCGGCTCAGATCCAGCGTGTCAAGGTATGTGTTTACCGCCTGTGGCATACCGCCCACAAGTACATACAGGCGGAAGTCCCTCATAAGCTTCCTGTTGGTGGCGTCGCCCAGAGGCATCCATTGTTCAAAGACGTTCTTTGCGAGAGTCATCGTGGCGGTGTCGCCCAAGGCCCAGCGGAACTCCTCGTAGTCCATAGGGTACATGGTGATTCTGCGTTCTTCGCTTGGAAAGAGTATCTTTGTACCGTCCGTCCTTGGTCGTTTCTTCATCTTTATGCCGAGCAAAGAACCAGTCTCTATATAATGGAAGCGACCGTCTTTCACGAGATGTTTTATCGCTTGCCGAGCCAATAGCCACTCCTGTATCTCGTCAAAGATTATCAGCGATTTGCCGGGGACAAGGCTCACGCCACAGTTCATCTGAAGACTGGTGAACAGCATGTCAAGATAGGAGATGTCCGTAAACAAGTTTTTCACCACCTTGCTTGCTATGGAGAAATCAATAAGCAGATAACTCTCGTATTCGTTCCTTGCGAACTCCTCCACTATGGTGGATTTGCCCACGCGTCTTGCGCCTTCTATGAGTAGTGCCGTGCTGCCATTGTCCTGTTCCTTCCACTCAAGTAGTTTGCCGTATATTTTGCGTTTGAAAATCCTTTCTGTCATAGCTTTTGACGTTAATGTACTTGCAGTATCGCAAAGGTACTAACATTTCTTTGATTTACAATGTCTTTTGGCGAAAATGTCAAAATCCGCAAACTTTTCAGATTGCAAAGTAGGTGCGCATCTCTGGGGTGCGCCCCACACATATCTTTGCACAGAGATTTTGGATTTATGGCACAAGGTAATTATTCCTCTCTGAAGACATTCTTGATGGCATACAAGGGATAGACTCTGATGTCGTCGTAGCGAGAAAAATTTTCCAAGGATGTACGTATGCCGTAGTCCACACCTTTCTGCTGGAGGAAAAGGCGCATGCTCTGCATTGACCCTTTCGTCCCTGATTTTACCTCAATGGGATGAATCTTGTCACCTATCTGCACCACATAGTCAACCTCAGCACTACTGCCGCTTTTCTCCCGATGCCAACAAAAAAGCCCCTGCGGATCGTAACAGGGTGAAGACTTGACAATCTCATTGCCAACAAACGTCTCGGCGATGGCTCCACGGTTGATGACTTGCATATCAGCAGAGGCAAGGTACTCGCCCAAGTCAAGGCAGAGCATACTTTGCAGCATCCCCGTATCAAAGAATATCATACGACGGTATTTCTCATTGATTTCCGCACCGAGCGGAATGCCGTTTGCGGAGGTGTGAGTTACAGGGTACACCAAACCAGCCAGTATCAAGGTATTAAGAGCCATCCTTACCTGTTCGCTATTGCCCTCACAGTTCACCTTGTTATATACAAACTTTCCCAGTCCCTGTTCGGCAACCGAGCGGAATACGGCATCAATCCTCGTAGTAGGCACTCGCTGTCGATATTTGGCAAAGTCGTCACGGAAGGATCGAATAAGTTCACGGAGAATGTTTTGGCATTCAATAATGTTGCCGTCTTCGCAATACCTTGCCATCACGGCTGGCATCCCACCCAATACCATGAACGTTCGCAGTTGGCGGACAGCTTGTTGATGGATAGGTTCGGGGAGTGGAGCGTCGGGCGTAGCGCGATTTATCATATCCGCCAACATCTCATCGCCTGTAGCCCAGAGAAATTCCTCAAAACTGAAGGGGTACATGAAGATGCTTCTTATCCTGCCCACGCCATACGACGGGAGAGTTTCCAGGGCGAACTCCAACAACGAACCAGCCGCAACGAGGTGTTGCTCTGGATATTTCTCGTAAAAATACCTCAAGCGGTTGATAGCCTGCGGACAAGCCTGTATCTCATCAAAGAACAGAAGCGTCTTTCCTGCGACGATAGGGGTATGCAGTTGGATGGAAAGAAGCTGGCAGATTTCTTGTGGAGAATAAGAGCCGTCAAACATATAAGGTTCATCCGACATTTCGAGTGATGCGGCAGTCATGCAATGCATATAGCCTTAGT
>CAVHNA010000111.1:0-8903 GCA_963637205.1 Bacteroidaceae bacterium | reverse complement strand
GTATCTTGTTGCGCTGCAGCTCTATGTTGTTCTTTATCTTGGGGAAGTAGAGGATACCTGTCAGGTTGAACGGATAGTCCACGTTGAGGTGAATCCAGAAGAGAGGTTCGTCGGCCATGGGGAAGAGGTGGCGGTAGAACTCCTTGTAATCCTCGTCCTTCAGCTCCGCCGGCTTCTTGGTCCACAGAGGCTCCACGTCGTTGATGATGTGGTCTTCCTCCGTCTCCACCTGCTTGCCGTCCTTCCACTCGGTCTTCTTGCCGAATGCCACTGGCACGGGCAGGAAGTGGCAGTATTTGCGCAGGAGCTGCTCTATCTTGTCCTTCTCCAGGAACTCAGCGCAGTCGTCAGAGATGTGCATCACTATGTCCGTGCCTCTCTCGGCCTTGTCGCACTCCTCCAGTGTGAACGATGGGCTGCCGTCGCAGCTCCACTTCACGGCGGGAGCGTCCTGATAGCTCTTGGTGATGATGTCCACCCTGTCGCTCACCATGAACGAGCTGTAGAAGCCCAGTCCGAAGTGGCCGATGATGGCGTTGGCGTCGTCCTTGTACTTGTCCAGGAAGTCGTTGGCTCCGGAGAAGGCTATCTGGTTGATGTATTTCTCTATCTCCTCGGCTGTCATGCCTATGCCGTTGTCGCTAACGGTGATGGACTTGGCTTCCTTGTCCAGCTTGACGCTCACCTTCAGGTCGCCCATGTCGCCCTTGAATTCGCCCTTGCCGCTCAGAGTCTTCAGTTTCTGCGCGGCGTCTACTGCATTGCTTACTATCTCGCGGAGAAAAATCTCGTGATCGCTGTAGAGAAACTTTTTTATGACGGGGAAGATGTTCTCTGTCGTAACCCCGATGTTACCTTGTTTCATAAGAGTAATATCTTTTGTCGTGCTGTCCGGGCCTCGCCGTCACCGCTCCTCGGCGGAGGGGCGTTGGCATCCGTCCCGTTGGCACATGTCTTTTGTTTGTTGTTTGTCTTGCTGTTCTTTCGCGTGGCGTGCAACGTCGGAGTGTCTTACTTCTCCGCTTCCTTCACCGCCACTATCTTTATCTTGTCTCCATCAATGTGCGTGCTCATGCTGGACGGCGGGTTGTCCGCCAGCAGGATGTCGCAGAGAGGGTCTTCTATCAGCGACTGTATGGCCCGACGCAACGGACGTGCGCCGTACTGCGAGTCGTACCCCTTCTTGCCAAGGAGACGCCTTGAGTCGTCGTCCACACTGAGCATGCGTCCCATGCCGTTTATCCTCTGCAGGAGCGGCGCCAGCTCTATGTCCACTATCCGCCGTATGGCGTCCTCGTCGAGCTGGTTGAAGTAGATGATGTCGTCAAGACGGTTCAGGAACTCCGGAGCGAACTGCTTCTTCAGAGCCTTGGTTATGATGTCCCTGCCCGACTTGGAGTTGTCGTCGGCCGTGAACCCCAGACCGTGTCCGAAGTCGCGCACCTGCTTGGTGCCGCAGTTGCTGGTCATCACTATCACGGTGTTGTTGAAGTTGATGGTAGTGCCGTTGCCGTCCGTCATGCGTCCCTCGTCCATCACTTGCAGCAGTATGTTGAAGACATCGGGGTGAGCCTTCTCTATCTCATCGAGCAGCACTATGGAGTACGGCTTGCGTCTCACCCTCTCGGTCAGCTGTCCGCCCTCTTCGTATCCCACGTATCCTGGAGGAGCTCCCACCATACGGCTCACCGTGTGCTTCTCCATGTATTCGCTCATGTCTATGCGTATGACGCTGTCCGGTGTGCCGAAGAGCTCTTCCGCCAGACATTTTGTGAGGTACGTCTTGCCCACGCCGGTGGGACCCACGAAGAGGAAAGTGCCAATCGGCTTGTTGGGGTCTTTCAGTCCCAATCGGCTGCGTTGTATTGACTTGGCGAGCCGCGCTATGGCTTCGTCTTGTCCTATCACCTTGTTGGAGAGCGTCTCTTTCAGATTCCTCAGCCGTATGTTCTCCTGGCGGTCAATGCGCTGTACGGGTATCCCCGTCATCATGCTAACCACCTGAGCCACGTCCTTATCGTTTACCAGCTTGTACTTGGTGTCGAGCGACTGCTCCCACTTCTTCTGTTCCTCTTCCAGGATGGCCTGTGAACTTCTCGCCTGGTCGCGCAGGTCGGCGGCCAGCTCAAACTCCTGTCTGGCCACGGCCTCGTTCTTGGCTTCCTGCAGCTTGGCTATCTTGGCCTCAAGGTCGTTTATGTGCTGCGGCAGTGGTGTCTCCTGTGTGTGGCTGCGGCTTCCGGCCTCGTCCATGGCGTCTATGGCTTTGTCGGGGAAGCTGCGGTCGGTGAGGTAGCGACCGGTCAGCGACACGCACGCCTTCAGGGCGTCTTCGGTGTACAGCACGTGGTGGTGTTCCTCGTAGCGTCCCTTCAGGTTGTGCAGTATCTGCAGCGTCTCCTCTTCTGTGGTAGGCTCCACCATCACCTTCTGGAATCGTCTGTCCAGGGCTCCGTCCTTCTCTATCGTCTTGCGGAACTCCTCCGTGGTGGTGGCTCCTATGCACTGGAACTCGCCCCTGCTCAGAGCCGGCTTCAGTATGTTGGCGGCGTCCATGGACCCTTGGGCGTTGCCTGCGCCTATGATGGTGTGTATCTCGTCTATGAAGACTATCACGTCCGGGTTGTTCTTCAGCTCGTTCATGATGTTCTGCAGTCGTTCCTCAAACTGTCCGCGGTATTTCGTCCCTGCCACCACGTTGGCCATGTCCAGTGTCACTATGCGTTTGTTCCACAGCAGTCGGCTGGTGCGGTGGTGCACTATCTGCGTGGCGAGTCCCTCCACTATGGCACTCTTGCCCACGCCGGGAAGTCCTATCAGTATGGGGTTGTTCTTTTTGCGGCGGCACAGTATCTGCGTCACTCTCTCCATCTCCTCCGTACGTCCCACCACGGGATCGAGCAGCCCGTCGGCGGCTGCTTTGGTCAGGTCCGTGCCGAATCCGTCCAGTATGGGAGTCTTGCCCGAAGCCTTCTTCTTGGCTCCCACAGGGGCGGCGGGCTGTGCACTTGCCATGGTGGTGGCGGTGTCTCCCTCCTCTTCGTCGTCGTAGTCCTCTTCGTCGTCGTAGTCTTTGTTGAAGGGCTTGGATGAGGTATGTGTGCCGTTCATCTCGTTGGTCACGGTGTCATACGTGATGTCCATGTCCTGCAGTATGGAACTCGCCTCGTTGTCTGCCGACCGGAGTATGGCCAGCAGTATGTGCACAGGCTCTATGACCTCCGACTTCTGCAGCCTGGCCTCCAGTATGCACACCCTCATGGCACGGCTGGCCTCGGTGTCGAGGTTCATGTCTATGGGCGAGGGCGGGACGTGGACTTGGTGCTTCATGGTACTTTTTTCCAGTCTGGTCTTCAGTTGGCTTATGTCTTTCACGCAACGGTCAAGTATCTCCTTGGCATAGTTGTCGCCGTGTCTGAGTATCGCCAACAGTAGGTGGGTTGGCGAGACGCTGTCGTTGCGCAGTCTGCCAGCTTCTTCCTTGCTGAAGCCCAGTATATCGTTTACTTCTGGAGAAAATCTTATAGTCATTATATGTTCTCAGCTAATATGTTCACATGGATTTCACAAAAATCGTGCCACACTGACATTGTGTCAGTCAGATGCGGAAAGTTGTCACCTCGTCGGAGATGACGCTTTGCATGGCGGGTATCTCACCGTCCACCAGTCCCAACACGAAGGTTTCCAGTTCCTCTCCGTTTTCGTGTCTGGGAATGGCTATGGTGTGCTCGTCGTATATGATAACTTTGCAGCCGGGGTGCATGGTCTGCAGCTTCTCCACCGCTGCATCCAAATACAGGCGAGCCTTGTCGGTTTGCTCGCCTGGCAGGAACTTGCGGAAGACGAAGATGTCGCTCATGTTCCTCTTTTTCTTGTGGTGCTCTTATTCCATCTCACCTTCTATGGTGAGCCTTACCACCTCGTTGACGGCGTTGGTGCGTACGGTCACGGTCTTCTGGAAATGACCGGGGAATTTGTCTTTGCCGTTGTACGTGATGTCTATGTTGCCGCTTTCACCTGGCTTTATGGGTTGCTTGGTGTATGTGGGCACTGTGCATCCGCAGCTGGCGAAGGCCTGGTGT
This sequence comes from Bacteroidaceae bacterium, assembly GCA_963637205.1. Classification (GTDB taxonomy): domain Bacteria; phylum Bacteroidota; class Bacteroidia; order Bacteroidales; family Bacteroidaceae; genus Physcousia. The sequence continues at coordinate 4,821 of CAVHNA010000111.1, read as the reverse complement.
ATTATCAGTGGTGCCGTGCCTGTGTTGCGGAACTTGAACGTGCATTTCACCACAGGATCCAGCTTGCTGAACTTTCCGAAGTTGTGCCTCAATGTGTCAAATGTTATCTCCGCATAGTTTTCCGCTCTCGACGGGGCTGTAGTAACTTCACTCGTCATCACTTTCTGTTTCTGCACCTGCGCCTGTGCAGTGCCGACCATGGCAAGTGCCAGTAAAAGTGTTATTGCCTTCATTGTCATTTGTGATTTTGTTCTTTACGGCCGCAAATTTACGCATTTTTTGTGAAAAGTATTCTCTTTCACTTCAAAAACAGTCTGCGACATGCGCGCCGTTATTATATTTTGTAACTTCGCGGAGAATTTTAAGGATAATTTGTAATAATCTTACGGAATGATAGTTTACAACACCACATATACCATGCCTGTGGCTGACGCGCGCAATTTCGTGATATGGGTTCACCAGAGCATGTTGCCGCGCGTGGCGGAAGACGCTGCGCTTACCAGTCCCAGAATGATGCGAATACTCAGCCATCACGACCAAGAGTCGGAGTGCTTCAGCTTACAGTTCGACGTTGAAGACTCCGCAGCCCTGCACCGCTGGTACGTAAGGCAAGGCAACGCCCTTATGGACGAACTGCTCAAGATGTTCGGCGAGAGGGTAGTGGGGTTTAGCACCATTATGGAGTACGTGTCCGGAGAATGACGGAGCGCATTATACTTGGCATAGACCCGGGCACTAACATCATGGGTTATGGTGTGCTGAAGGTTAAGGACAACAGGTGCGAGGTGTTGGCCCTCGGGGTTATAGACCTTCGGAAGTTCGCCGACCATTATCTTAAGCTCGGCCATGTCTTCCAGCGTGTCAGCGGCATCATAGAGTCTTACCTTCCCGACGAGATGGCCATAGAGGCTCCTTTCTTCGGCAAGAACGTGCAGAGTATGCTCAAGCTCGGACGTGCGCAGGGAGTGGCCATGGCGGCTGCCATCTCGCATCAGGTGCCCATCACGGAATACGCTCCCATGAAGATAAAGCTCGCCATCACGGGGGTAGGCTCGGCTAGCAAACAGCAGGTGGCGGACATGCTGCACAGAATGCTGCATCTCGACAAAGAGGAGATGGGACGTTTCCTTGACTCCACTGATGCGCTTGCCGCCGCCTATTGCCACTATCTGCAGACAGGCAGGCCACAGAGCGAACACAGATACAAGTCGTGGAAGGACTTTGTCTCCAAGAACAAAGACAAGGTGCGTCTCTGACAGCGCACACATTATATTATATATAGGGTAAATAGATTGAAACGATGGTAATAGAGATAAACAACGGCGTGGCGCGTCATCCGCTTTGGAGAATGGCCTCGCCGGTAAACCTGCAAATAGACAAGGGTGAACAGATAGCTATAGTGGGAGACAACGCCTCTGGCAAGAGCCGTCTGGTGGAGTTGCTTACAGGACACTATCCGCTGTTGATGAATGAGGTGAAGTACGACTTCTCGCCCAGCGTCATGCCGCTTGTGAGCGACAACCTCAAGTATATATCGTTTCGCGACTCTTACGGAGAGCAGGACGGCACATATTATTATCAGCAACGCTGGAATCATCACGATATAGACGAGAACACGCCAACAGTAGGTCAACTGCTGCAGAACTCTTTTGAAAAGGCGGATGCTGGCATACCCGACACGCTTACCCCGCAGGAAAGGGCAGGGGAGTTGGAACGTCGTCGTGCCTTGCGGCGTAGCATGGCGGACATGTTCAGTCTTTCCGCGTTGATGGACAAGTACATCATCTCCCTTAGTAGTGGCGAGTTGCGTAAGTTCCAGTTGGCACGCGCCTTAGGCATGGGACCTCGCATGCTTGTCATGGACAATCCGTTCATCGGTCTGGACGTTTCCGCCAGGGATATGCTCAGACATCTCCTTGGTCGCCTTGCCGATGAGACCGGTCTGCAGGTGGTGCTGATACTGTCCAGGGATGAGGATATACCACCTTTCATCACCCATGTGCTCCCGGTGGAGAACCTTACGCTTATGCCCAAGCAAACTCTGCGTGAATACCTGTCCACGCACACCTCTTCCGCCGTGCCGCCGCACGACGACACTCTGCAGTGGATTCTCTCGCTCCCGACCCGCCCCATTGATGCCGGTGAGTTCTATCCTCAGCAAGGAGGGGAGATACTCGGTTTCCACAAGGTGAGCATATGCTATGGACGGACCACCATCCTTGACTCGCTCGACTGGACGGTGCACGAGGGCGAGCGATGGGCGGTAAGCGGAGAGAACGGGTCGGGCAAGAGCACCCTGCTGAGCCTTGTCTGCGCCGACAATCCTCAGGCGTACGCTTGCGACATCAGTCTCTTCGGACATCGCAGAGGTTCTGGTGAGAGTATCTGGGAGATAAAACGGCATATAGGCTACGTCAGTCCAGAGATGCACAGGGCGTACCTCAAGGATTTGCCTGCCATAGACATTGTGGCAAGCGGTCTCAACGACTCCGTCGGTCTCTACGTGCGTCCGAAGCCTTCGCAGAGGGAGATATGCCTGCTGTGGATGAAGGCTTTCGGGATAAATCACCTTGCCGATGTCACCTTCCTTAAAATGAGTAGCGGTGAGCAAAGGCTATGTCTCCTTGCGCGAGCTTTCGTCAAGGACCCGGAACTGTTGATACTCGACGAGCCTCTGCACGGTCTTGACAATGTCCGTCGCGCTCTTGTCCGTGACATCATAGAGACGTTCTGCCACCGTCCTCACAAGACGCTTGTCATGGTTACGCATTATGCCGAAGAACTCCCTCCCTGCATATCGCATACTCTCATGCTGAAGAAGACTGCCCGACCTTGACGGCCATGTCCGCTGGTGCTGCGGAAAGGTGAACGCAAAAGACAGGGGGCAAGACGTGATTTCGTCTTGCCCCCTGTCTGTAAATAAGTCGTTGTCCACCCGAACGTCGTTTTTATTCGGCGCGGAGAGTGAAACGCTTGAAGTCTGTAACGCCAAGTTCCTTGTCAATGGATTGCAGGTAGCTTTCCACCGTGAAGTTCTTGTCCCAGATGTACTCCTGGCTCATCAGGCAGTTCTCCTTCAGGAACTTGTTGAGACGACCCTTGGCGATGTTCTGGATCATTGCCTCGTTGAGGTGAGCTGACTTCTCTTCCGTTACGTCGGCTATTATCTTCTTCACGGCTGCCACGTCCTCAGCTGTAATCCATCCCTTTGTCTGGTTGCTCTCCATGTGCTCCTCAGAGTCGAAGTGTGCGGGGTTGAATCCAGCCTTCTTGATGGCTGCCTCAACGGCCTTCTGCACCTGCTCGGCCTTGGTCTTCTCTATTGCCACTGCCACCTCGTTGTCCTTAACGCTCTGTGGTACTCCGCTCTCGTCTATGGCAACAGGAGCAGCGCTTGCCACCTGCATGGCAACGTTTTTGCCCACGGTCTCGTCTGCGCAAGGCTTGCTGAAAGCCACCATCGTGCAGAGTCCGTTGCGGCTCATGTGGTTGTATGTGGCTATGTTTTCGCTCTCTATGTAGCTGTATCCGTCCAGTTCCATCTTCTCGCCGGTGATACCGCTGCGTGCTGTCACTGCGTCTGCCACGGTGCCTTCGCCCATGGGCAGTGCCTTCACCTCGTCAAGGCTCTTGCACTTGGCTGCCACTGCGGCATCCAGAATATCTTTGGTCAGTGCCACGAAATCGGCGTTGTTGGCTACGAAGTCCGTCTCGCACTTGAGGGCGATGATGGCTCCGAAACCGTTCTCGGCCTTTACCAACACGCAACCTTCTGCTGCCTCGCGGTCGCTTCTCTTTGCGGCTACGGCCTGTCCCTTCTTGCGAAGGTATGCTACCGCTCCGTCCAGGTTGTCAGACTCTGCTATCGCTTTCTTGCAGTCTGCCAAGCCTGCGCCTGTCATCTCGCGGAGCTTCTTGATATCTGTCATTGTAACTTCCATAGTAGTATTGTATTTTTTATGGGTGTGTAATTGTGTTGTTTTTCTCTTGTCTTTAATCTGAATCTACCCACAGCGCAGCTACTTGTTCGGCTCTGTACTGTGGGTAGACGTTGGAATGTGTTTACTGGACATCCGGGACGGGAATCCTTACTCTGCGGCTGTCTCTGTCTCTTCCTGTTCAGCGGTTTCTTCTTCAGTTTCCTCTTCTACGCGTGCCTTGCCCTGACGACGGCCCTTCTTGGTAGGCTGGTCATCCTGCTCGGCAGCGGCGTCGGAGTCAGCTTTCTCTATCTTGCGCTCCTCCAGTCCTTCGGCGATGGCGGCGCAGACAGTGTCCACGATTACCTCCACGCTCTTGCTTGCGTCGTCGTTGGCGGGTATTACGAAGTCAACGTTGTCGGGGTTGGAGTTGGTGTCCACAATTCCGAATACAGGTATGCCCAGGCGATTGGCCTCGCGTACGGCAATCTGTTCCTTCTGTACGTCCACCACGAACAGGGCTGCGGGCAGACGGGTGAGGTCGGCTATGGAACCGAGGTTCTTCTCCAACTTGGCGCGCTGGCGGCTTATCTGCAGTATCTCGCGCTTTGAGAGGTTGCTGTATGTACCGTCGGCAGTGAGTTTGTCTATGCTGGCCATCTTCTTCACAGCCTTACGGATGGTGGGGAAGTTGGTGAGCATACCGCCCGGCCAACGCTCTATCACGTACGGCATGTTCACGGCTGCAGCCTTCTCGGCTACCACCTGCTTAGCCTGTTTCTTGGTAGCTACGAAGAGTATCTTCTTGCCACTCTTGGCTATCTGCTTGGCTGCGTTGGCTGCCTCGTCTATCTTGGCTACGGTCTTGTGCAGGTCAATGATGTGGATGCCGTTGCGCTCC
>CAVHNA010000110.1:2335-8923 GCA_963637205.1 Bacteroidaceae bacterium | reverse complement strand
CCCGTGAGCGCTATAAACAAAACCGCGAGCTTATCCTTGAGAAGAACCGCATAGAGCAATCCACGGCAGAGTCACTCAAGATGAAAGATGTCAAGACGGAACGTGGCAAACAACTTCTCAGCCGCATCATCGCCAAAGACCTTGAAGCGCGCGCCCTTCTCGCCATATACAAGGAACGAGCCGCCGCCGTACTTTACTCAAACCCCAATCCCTATGTTTAAAACTTATCGCATCAAGCAACGAACTTACCACTTCTGGGACTTCGATGACCCGGATTGGAAGCATCACGTCTCGCCAGTTGAATGTAAAGCCTATGCCGTGCAATTGCAGGTGTTGCCCTTCATCTGGGTAACCATCCGCGAATACACCGACAGCGAAGAATGGTTTGCAAAGGCGCAAGCCGAAGAACTTATGCATTACCTGACGAAGGACTGAAGCGTAAAGCACAAAAAGAAATGCCCGTGACCGAAAGGCCGCGGGCATCATTTGTAACCAATTAAAACCAACTATGGAATGCACTATCAAAACATTCCAACTGATTTCGTCTGCAAATGTACGACAAGCGTTTGAGAAAAGCAAGCTACACCTTGGCATTTCTTGTCAGCAGCCCTACCAAGGCGCAGCAACCTGCGGCGAAGGCGAGGATGATGAGGAACGGCACGAAGGGGGTGTGCGACGTGGTCTTCGTCTCTTCCACTTTCGTTTCGGACGCATCGGACGTGGCCTTGTCGTTTACCCGGACGAAGACGGTATCGTGCTTGGTGATGGTCTGCGCCTTGTGGTCGCGCGAGGTGTTCTTTTCCACATAGATGGTCTTCCCCTCTGTGGTCACCACTTCGCGGATGTAGACGGAATCCCGGAGCGTATCGGTGACTATGCGGTCGCGGTAGGATGTGGAGTAGACTGTGTCGTGGCTGACAATGGTGGATGCCGTGTGGCTCTCGCTGACTGCCTTTTTGGTGGTGCGGCAGGAGCTGAGGAGGGCGAGGAGGGGAAAAATGAGGAGGATGTGCTTCATGGTGGCTATTTTTTTTATGCTTCTTCGGCGAAACGGATTTCGGAGGAGCGGAGGTCGTTGAGGATGTATTTGCCGAAGCCGAGGGCGGCGGTGCGGCGGAGCCAGCCGCGGAGGAAGGTGGCTTGGCGGGGCGAGGAGGCGGCGAGGCTGCGGTAGTAGGCGGTGCGGAGGTCGCGGAACGTCCAGTAGAGGACGGAGGGGGAGAGGGCGTTGGCGGCGGCTATGGTCTTGGCTCCGACGCGGCCGTCGACGGCGAGGGCGGTGTTGTGGTTGGCGGCGTTGACGGCTTGTTGGAGGGTGCGGGCTGCACGGCTCACGCCAGCGTTGACGGCGAAGTCGCTGACTTGGTTGGCTACGCTCTGGCTGCGGAGCGAGGAGGCGCGGAGGGTGTCCCAATAGCCTGTCTGCATGAGGTCTGCCCATTGGGCTTGGGTCATTTTTCGGAGGGGGGAGGTGATGCCGTGCTGGGCGCAGTAGGCTGCCCATGTGCGGGCGGTCACGCCGCGATAGGTTTCGCCGCCACGGTCGTTCGGGTTGTTGGTGTAGCCGCCTTCCCACGAGGAAAGGAAGGGGGAAAAGGTTGCGAATGTTGCCATATGTTTGTATTTTTGCGATGTTTCCGTGTACTCTTTGTCACAAAAGAGGAATTATAAATTCCGAAAGGCACCGCTCATTGTCTTCTGAGCGGTGCCTTTTTTTTGTGCGCCCACGGCGCAGCACGTTGTGCGGTGCGGAGGGGAGGACGTGGGGAGAGGGTCGGAACGGTGCGCGCGGTTATACGCTGAAAAAGGTGAAGCGGGGCTGATACCCTACTTGCCAAGACAGTCTGTGCGCGGCGGGGGCGGTGATAGGGCGACGCTTCGTCCGTCGCCGAGGCCGCAGCTTCCATTAAAGTTGACTGCGTGGAATCGAATGTTGTTAATAATCGAATTAATGCTTTGCGCGCTCCGTCCGTCTCTCTCCGTCCGTCTTCGGCTCTGCTTGCCGCATGGCGGTGTGCGGAGGGGTGGGGGTCTGTGGGGACACGTCCCCAGCGTTGTTAACCTAACAATCTACTTAAACCTTAAAACTATGATAACCTACAATGTGTGGTCGCTAGAAGAGCAGGGCGCGGAGGGCTGCGCCTACGGCTCCGCCGAGGATGGTGGCGAGGAGGTCGCACCAGTCCCATGAGCGGGAGTAGGCTTGGTCTTTGTATTCGGCGGCTGCTCCTGCGAGGGCGGCGGCGATGAGTCCGTCTAGGGCGGTGAGGGTGCATAGGCTGATGGCGAAGCCGCAAGCTATGTGCTTTAAGCGGTCGCGGCGAAGGAGGTTCCAGTTTGTTGTCATTTTTCTTTCGTTTTTTCTTGGTCTTCAACGGCTTCTTCTACGGCTGTGCCGAGGTCGGTGTCTTTGGTTTTGAGCCAAGCCAAGAAGAACCGCTTCGGAGAAAAGGGCTTGCGGATGCCGTGGATGGAGCAGATGTGGCCGTAGATGGAGTCGAACTCTATGAGCAGGGCGCAAGCTGCACCGATGGCTCCTCCCGTGAGGTCTGAGCCGATGCCGAAGGGTTCAAGGCATGCCTTGGCCAAGAGGAGACCGAAGACGATGAAGTTGATGTACTCAAGGAACTTTACGATGGTGCGGCGAAGGGCGCGCGAAAGGCGAAAGTCTTCGTGGCGCACTTTTACGCTGGCGGTCAGTCCCGACCAAAAATCGGTGATGACCAAGGCGGCTATGAAGAGGATGACCCAACGAAGGGAGAAGAGTACGCCGATGAGCTCTGCACCGAAGATGGTGGCTGCTCCTGCACCGCCTATGCCTACGACGGCTGAACCGCCCGATGTGGAGATGATTGCGGATGTGTCGGTCATGGGGGTGGGAATGGGCGGTCTTGAGGGGGCGAAAAACTAGTCGGCGAGTAGGATTTTCTACTCACCGAGTAGATTTTTCTACTCACCGAGTAGTCTTTCGCAGTCCTCAAGGCGGCGGTGCTACTCTTGCTGCGATTCGACGCGGTGGAAGGTGACGTTGTCTACGGCGAGCTCCTTGGTCATGGTCGCGCTCTTGGTAAAGACTACGCGTACGGCCTTGATGAGGTCTACCGATGCGCTGGCCTTGTCGGCTACTCCCTTTGAGCCGATGGTGGCACGGAACGAGCCGAGGTCACCCAAGCGAACGCTGATGCAGTTTTTAAGATTGGAGATGACAACGTGCTGAAGGGAGTCGAGCACGGCCTTTATGTCGGCTGAGCTGACGGTGGAGATTTTTTCGATTTGCTTGGCAACGTCTTCGAGGGTGACGTAGCCCGCAGAGACTTCGGTCATGTAGTACTTGACGGTGTCGTTCTGAGGGTTTTTGTACGACTTTACTTTTACGGGTATTGGCATAATCGTGAGTGTTTAATGGGTTGATAATGTGGGGCGAGGGTTTGGGGCGAAGCGCATGGGGGGCATGTCTCTGACTTGACTTACCAAGCGCTAGCCGTGTAGAGCGTCAAGTCGGGAGACTTGACCCCCATGCGCTTGCGCCTTATGCTTCGGGCATCTCCTCGTCGGGGATGCGGTCGGCTTCGGGGACGGTCTCCCAGTCGGCGAGGGTGGTGGCGGCGAGGGGAGCGCAGATGGATGTGCAGTAGTCATGCACGGTGCGCTCCGTGGTTTCGCCGTCGGGTTCGGCGGGGTTCACGGGTTCGGTGGTGGTGTGCGAAGCGTGGAAGAGATAGCCTTCTTCGGCTTCGAGACGTACGAAGTGTTCGTGCTGCGTGACGGTGGCGTGGGGCAGCTTGGTGAGTTGCTTGGTGGTCATATCGGTTTATCCTTTGGTGATGACATAGCCCTTGGCGGTCATGGCTTCCTCGAAGCCTTCGGGGAGGGTGTGGTGAGTGCTGAATTTGATGGTCATTGTGGGCAAGCCGTTGGCTGCGCGGTCGTAGAGGGTGAGGAGGGTGTTGTAGGTGTTTTCGGTGAGGGCGTAGCTCTTGGCGGAGCCACAGGAGCTCAAGTCAAGGGTGAGGCCGGATGCCTTGGCCTTGCCGAAGCCTTCGCCGAAGGTGATGTCGGTGAGGGAGGTGCAGCGGCTGAACATGTCGGTGATGTTCGTGGCAGAGCTGAGGTCCCATGAGGAGAGGTTGAGGGTGGTGAGGGAGGTGCAGCCGCGGAAGACTTGGAGCATCGCTCCCACGTTCGAAGTTTGCCATGAGCCGAGGTCCAGTGAAGTCAGCGAAGCACAGCCGTAAAACATATTATTTAGATATTCGGCCTTCGACATATCCCAGCCGCTGACGCCAATTTCCGTCAGCTGTCTACAGTCGAAAAATACTCCGCTGAAGTACAGGCCCTTCGATGTATTCCAGCCGCTGACTTCCACAGATGCAAGTCCGCTACATCCGTAGAAGAACCCTTCGAATGTCGATGAATTCGAAGTATCCCATCCGCTGACGTCGATGGCTGTGAGAGACGAGCAACCGCGAAACATCATGGACATATTCGTCACCTTCGAAGTGTCCAATCCGCTCACATCAAGCGAAGTCAGTGCGCCGCATCCATAATAATTTCTTTTTTCTTCGTCGACCGGTGTCACATATGGAGCTAACTGGAGCCAGTCAACGGGAAAAAAGTCATTATAGTGGATGTCAAGATGCTTAATGCACTTCGGGTTCGCGCTCTTGCCGTTGACCGCAACAGAGAAGTCCGACACATCCGTAAACCGATAGTTTTTATGTGCCTTGATTTCCACCTCTTTTCCGTTGACGCGCACCCAAGTGTCCTTGTCGGCGAGCAGACGCATCCACATCTTCGGCACGGCTGCCGTGACGTTGTCCACCTTTTGGTTAATCTTGGAGAGCTGCGTACACATACTCGCCGTCATGCCGTCGCGGAGCACGCGCATGGTGAGGTCAGCAGAGCCGACCTTGTAGCTGACGACCACCGTGATGCTGGAAGCCGCTTGAAAGTTGCTGACGAAACGGCAATAGCCGTCCTTGGGGAGTTCGGCGTTAGCGTTAAGGCGCGTCATGGGCTGGTACGAACCCACCGTGGTGGTGTAGACCGAGGGCAGAGAGGAGACCACGTTGCCCGATGCATCCGTGATGGTGGTCTGTCCGTCCGAAGCGTAGGTGTAGGTGTAGACGTAGGTCTTGCCGTTGTACGTAGCGGTAGCCGTGGAGACCTTGCCATCCGAGCCGTAGGTGTAAGCGTAGTCTATGGCGCGTGTCTCCACCTTGTCCACCTTTTCGGCAAAGACACAAACGTCCGAGGACGTTTCGCCCGGCTTAAAGAGGTACTCGTTGCCGAGTTCGGCGGTGAACTGCGCTATAGCCCAGCCGCTCTTGCTGACGAGCGCACCGTCGGCAGAGATGGCTTTGTCCGTCTGCGTGGGGGAGAGGGTGATGGACGCGCGCTCAGTGTATGAGCCAAGGCTGTCCATGACGCGGTCGAGGTCGGAGAGCTTGCCGCGAACGTAGGTTGCAAGGCTCTCAAGGGGTATCTGCTTGTCGGCAGAGCCGTCCGTGGAGATGACGGACATGGTGTCCGAGGGAGACGTGGCGGCGGGCAGAGCAGAGTGGTATTGCTTTATTTTTTTTGTTGCCATGATGGTGAGATGAGGGGTTATGTGGTGAGGGTGGTGTTGTCGGCTTCGTCAAGGAGGAGCTCGTCAAGGTCGGTGGCGAGGTCGAACACTTGCGGTTCGGTGCGGCGCGCGCCGTTTGCCGCAAGGCTTATCCCCGAAGCCGAGAGGGCGAGGGCGTGAAGCGTGAGGGGTGAGATGTGGAGCGTGTCCATAGGCGAGAGCTTTTCGCTAAATGTAACAAGCGGACGCGGGTTCGGAGAGCAGGGCGAAGCGGACGTACTGCGCATCGCGGAGTCCGTCTACGGTGAGTTCGACGGTGCGCACGAAGTTGCGTGAGCCGCAGAGCTGCCAGTTTTTGCCGTCAATGGAGTGTTCGGCCAAGAGCGTGTAGTTCCGCTCTTCGGGCATGACGACGTTGACGGTGACTGCTCCGTCGGTGGGGGTGAGTGCTTCGGTGCGGTAGTAGTCCGAGCCTTCGGCGCGGATGAAGGAGAGGGATGTGGGCATAGGCTATTGATTGATGTTATGTGGTTTAGTTGGGGTCAACCGTCCACGGATTGAACGGAGTGACTTTCGGGTCGAAGGAAGGAACGCTGCTCTTTTCAGCAAAGGCGGCGTATTCGTAGTAGACCACACCGGCGGTGCTGACTTTGCCGGTGAGGAAGACTGCGGTGTTCGTAACCTTGAGTCCCTTCGTAATGGTGGAAGACCCCGACTTGGCGAAGAGTGTGCAAGTGGAAAACTGGAGCGTTATGGTTTCGTCTCCGCTTGTGCGGTTGATGAAGACGAACGTTGAACCAAGCATGGCAAGACCAGCCGCGTAGTCGTTGGCAGAGTCTAAGCCGTAGGTGGTTGTATCCTTGTAGTAGGGTGGGAGAGAGATGAAGAGGTCTTCGCCCGATGTTCCTGCCGCATCGTCAGGAGCAGAGTTGATGACCACAACCTGTCCGATACGCGTGAAGATGGGTATGACGATGGTCTGCGAGTTCCACGTCTTCTTCTCAAAGTATTCCCAAAAG
>CAVHNA010000110.1:0-2325 GCA_963637205.1 Bacteroidaceae bacterium | reverse complement strand
CTTGTAGAACGAGCCGATGACTGCGCCGCCAAATGAACCTTGGTCGGCAACGATGTTACCCCGGAAGAGATAGTTGGAGTTGACGGGGTCAATGGCTACCTTCACTTCGTTGCCCGAAAGGGCGAAGAAGCCTGTTTTCGTCACTCCGTCTATGGTGACGGCTCTTGCGCCCATCAACACACCCGTGAGTTTCTCGTCAGCGTCCTTCTCTCCGAAAAAAGCCTGAGGGGTGACGATGTGTGTGCCGCTTATTTCGGTGGTGTGTCCGTCCCATTCCTTTACCCAAGCCGGGACGGAAGCATCAGAACCTTTCTCGCCCTGCTCACCTTTGTCACCTTTGTCACCGACAAGGTCGCTCTCCGAGGCCATCCAAGGTGTGGAGTCTGAGCCGTTCTCAAGTTTCACACAGCAGATGTAGAGCAGAATGGTGTCTGTGGAAGGGAGAGGAAGAACGGCAGAGTAGCGCATTACGAAGCAAGCGTCTTCAGGAATGGACGATGCGGTCTGAAATGTGATGGTGTGCTTCTGCCATGAGCCTTTGCTGAAAACGCAGTTGACGAGTCCGTCAGAAGTGGTTGTCTGCGCTTCTCCGTCAACAATGGTGTCTACAGTAGTGTCTACCACACCGCCACCCGAAGAGGGCGAAGTGATGGACGTTTGTATGTAACCGCCATGGGGGTTCAGCGTAGTGTATTCGTTCACATAGTAGGTGAGCGTGTAGGTGGTTGATGGCATAAGTACGCTGGCGATGTCCTGTGCAAGAAGGTCGGTTGATGACCAGCCGTGGACAACGGAGAACGTTTCAGCCTTTGTGCCGTTGATGTGGGCGGCAACGGCAAGCTGGCCTTTGTTGACCGTCCAAGCAGACGTGCCGCGTTCGAAGTTCGTTCCCGAAAGCAGGTTCGGGTTGGTAGCCGCAGCCTTGAAATTGATGGTCACTCCCTCGCCGATGACGAGCTTGTCGGTAGTGGCATCGTAGGTAATCTTGCCGTTGCCGAGCGTGAAGTCTCCGCTTGGCGCAAACTCATAGAGAGTCTTGCTTCCGCTCTTGGCAAGGATGTGTCCGTCTTCGCAATAAAGGCCGACATCGCCGCTTCCGGGAAGACCGCCGCCAAGGCGCACCTTCAGGCAACCGACGAAAGACTTGGTGCTGATGCCGAAGAGAATGTCCATAGCTGGCTGCGAGTCCTCCGTAGCGTGAAGGTAGATGGCGGTGCGGCGGTTCTCGTTGGCCGTATTGCCGTACTGCACCAGTTCGTCTCCCTTGGCAGGAACAACCATGTTGGTGTTGTCCCCGGCAGCATCAAGGGTAACATCGGAGTCATCGGTCAACGTGTTGCCGTCATCGTCAACGATGGGTTCGCTGTAGACTCCCGACACTTGCTCTGCCGAGTAGGTGTCGTTCTCTTCCACGATGTATCCGTCAAACTCCGTCTTGGGGATGACAAGGCAATGTCCGTTGTCGGTCACGTCGGCCACCTCTACCCAATATCCTTTCACGCCGCTCGAAGTCCACCTTTGGCAACGTACAAGGTCGTTTACTTGGAAGCCTCCGTAGCCGGAAGTATCGTCTCCCTCTATCCAAAGGTAGTAGTAGCCGTTGTCTTCGGTGACTTCCTCTACCTTGCCGCAGGCTTGCGAAATGCCCAAAGCACCACACACGGCGCGTATCTTCTGGATGACGAGCTCATAGACGGACATCGTGCCACGGATGCGCAGGTTGTCAAACTCTGCCGTCATCTCAGGCTGCTCTTCTGTGCCGGTGTTGCGGATAGCCCACCCTTGGCCGCTAAAGCCGGAGATGAAGTCGGTGACCACTTCCGGGATAAGTTTCCCGAAAGCGTTCGCTATTCTCTTTCCTGTGTATTTGGCAGAGGAGAGGAATCCGTCTATATATGTTGAACCGAGTAGTGCCATGGATGTGCCTTATTCCGTTGTCGTTTCAGGTATGATGTCCTCTACAATGCCGTCTGCTGCGGCAGCATCAAGAGAGCCTTTCTTCTTGCTACTTTCCGAAGAGAAGCCTTTCGCAAAGGTTACAAGGCCTTCGGCGGTGTCATCTTCGGTACGCTTGAGGTATTTCTGCGAGTAGGCAATGAGGTTCTGCACTTGCTGTGCGGTCATCCCGCCGCCTCCGCTCCCGCTATTGAGGATAGCCGTGCTTATCTGCGATTGCATCTTCGTGATAGTTCCCACGGTGTGCTTCTCCTCAAGGTCTATGTCTATCGCAGGACAGTCCGTATCCATTCCGTCTTTGATGGAGAGTGACGATATGTAAAGGCTACCCATTATCTTCATATCCTCCACATCATCGAAGTCGAACAG
>CAVHNA010000109.1:0-8991 GCA_963637205.1 Bacteroidaceae bacterium | reverse complement strand
CTAAACTTTACGCTTGAATCGTCCAGCTGCCCACCGGGAAAATCCGCTGACCCACTTTTCCGGAAGCTCGGTACCACCGATGTCCTGAAGCATGACATTGAGAATAGTTTCATCTTCGTCCGCCTCCAATATCTTCAGAAGCGCGGCTGTCACTTGATTCTCATTCTGTTCGTAGATTCCGAATACAGGTTGTTCAGAGATGTTCATAGTTACTCTTTCAAAACAAGCCTATGGCTCCAAGGTTTGGCTGTTGTTGTCGTTGAAGTCTAAGATACATAGAACAGAAGACGTGGAGCCGTTCACTCGCCCGTTCCACGCATCTTGGCCTTCGCATTGCCCTGCTTGTCGAAACGAGCAATGCTGAAAGCCCCACGTGTGTGTAAGTATATAGTATGTATACAATACACCCTTGTGAGACGTCCCCATTGCTTTGTTTTTGACAAGCGGTTGAGTTTGCGAAGTTCAGATGCGTCAAAACCAAAGCGTAAGTTACGCCTTTTATCATATGTATGTCAGTCCCCACCTCTCGACCCCTTCGGGGCTTTCAGCTAAGGCCTGACGGTGCAAATATAGACATATTTTTTGAAAGGCTCAAGCGTTCCGCCATATTTTTCATAATTGGCAGGGAACTATCCATCCCGAGATGCCAAATCATGAGAATTCATGCATTATTTTTCTTCCCGTCGTTTGCCTCGTCGTTACGACTTACTGCCTATGTATATAACGATGTGATAACGTGTATTATAATGGTGTAAGGATTTAGGTTTATTCATGTTTTGACAGTTGTCATCAAGATGGGTGGCAATTGTCAGCAAGGTGAATGGCAATTGCCAGCAACCATTACGACAATTGTCAGAAACTATTACGACAATTGTCAGAAACTATTACGGCAATTGCCAGCAACCATTACGACAATTGTCAAAAGCCCGTAACATGTAAGTTCTGACACCATAACAATGTACTTCTCACACCATTTACACGTACTACCATGAAACGGCAATATGTGTATTATCTATGTGAAATGAAGGTGAAATGAAATTATTTGTTAGCCACTATTCTTGTGACAACAAAGCACGAGCAGCCTCTATTATTGAATCAATGCCTTGCGCCGCCTTTGTGTCGTCCAGTGAACACTTAATGTCTGGCGCAATGCCGAACTCAGTATGCTGCATGTTAGCGTCCAACGAAGGACATGCACTGAAGCGAACGCTCCAGCCGATAGGCAATTCGCTGCTGAACGGCAGTCCCGAACCGCCCCCTGTACTGTCGCCCATGACGGTGACATCTGGCATCTCTTTCATGTCGCGCACGAAGGTGTTGGCGGCACTGTAGCACGAACGGTTGGTAAGCACTACCGTGTGTTTCTGCCATCTTAATCCTTTGGAGGGCTCTATGTATTCCGGTTCAGGTTCAGAGAAATCGTCGTGTCCCTTGCCTGTCTTGTGCATTGTATATCCAACCAGAGTCTTCTCGTGTGCGAAGCGTTGGCACAGGCGTTCGCAATATGTGAGGTCTCCACCCGAGTTGCTTCTTATGTCCAGAATAAGACCCCGGCACAAGCGCAGCGTGTAAAGTACGTCGTCAAGGTTGCCGTCCCCGAAGCCTGATGAGAAACTGCCGCAGACTATATAGCCGATGTTGTCGTCCAGAATGCGGTATTTCAGCCCGCCGGCTATCATATAGTCTTTGCCGAGGTAACTGTCTTGCAGCTCAGCATCCATGTTGAGTGGATAGTCGTCTTTCCAGTTCCAATATCTCCCGACATCGGCACTGGTGTAGAGGTTCACGTGTCCGTCACGCAATTCCGCAAGCATGTTGCAAAGCACCTCAAAGAGTTGTAGTCTTGTCATCGCCGGAGTTACTTGCGCCATGTATTTGCCTCTGATGTCCGCCCAGTTGAACCCTAATTCCTTCTCTTTGTATGAGACGAAGCAGTACCGCTGGTCTACTATCTCCCAAAGGGCGTTGACATTCGTTTCGGGCGATACATCGTATGTGTCCTCTCCTTTTTGGCAAGATGACAATATGGCAAGGACGAATATCACGTATAAAACCGCTATCTTTTTCATGGCAGCACCTCCTTCTTCCTTTGGCTTCTATCCTTAAATGTCAGGTATCTCACATACCCAAGCACAAATGAATGTACGTAGCGGTGTGCTTTTATTCCGTTGACGTTGCTCTGTCGTATGTCGTGGAGATAGCCAGCTCGCAAAGTGGTGTGCTTGAACACGAAGTCCACAGAGAACAGACCTCTGTAGCTGAGTGCATTCCCGGGGAACGTCAAACGCACATTGTGGTCACGGTCGCCTTTGTACATTTCGTAGTAACTCTGTCCGTACTGTGGGCTGAACATGGTTCCTATCACAGGTAACTGCGCTTCATATCTGAGAGAAACCGGCAACTTACGTATGTTTATGCCGTACGAAGCTCTAACGGCTGCCGCAAGTTCCGCTGACAGATAGCCTTGCGCAGGATTGTTGCTGTTACGCGAATTGTAGAGGAAGCCGAGGTCTGTCCCCACTGTTCCACCGACTCCTATTATGAAAGAAGAAGCAGGGCACCAGTTGTACAGCCACCCTGCGCTGTAAGCGACAAAACCTCCCCACTCTTCGGCGGAGCGCGCAGGGTTCTCTGTGTGAGTGAACATTCCCTGGAAATTACTGTGGAAGGTCATTCTGGCATTTGCAGCCTTCAGCCAACGCTCACGTCCTTTCACATACACGCCGTTCATCCCACTATATTCCATAGGAGAAAGGTATGTGTCCAGATGGTTGGCACTTCCTGCCCCGAAGAGTAGGTATGACTGGCATTCCCTTTCCTCGCTATTGGCGGACATCGCATTTGAGAGCAGGAAAAAGGCAGATGCGAGACGCACGCCCCACACGCCCAGATATTTGTGTATGCGCATACGTGTCATCAGAAAAGGTGAAGCTGTCCGTTCAGCTCATCTACTATGTCCTGTTGACTCTTGCCCTCGTCCGGGTCTTCCGTTTCCTCTTGTCCACTGTCAGGCAGTCCAGACTGGTCGTCCCCATCTCCTCCGTCGCAGTCTTTGGCTTCCGGTTGCCGCAGAGGAGGCAACTCCTCCACTTTGTCAACATGCAGGGTCGTGATGCGTTTACCTCTCGCTTTGAATCCCTTCACGCCTATGAACTCCTCCGCATCCAGCTCCATAGGCTCGCGGAAACTGTCAACGCCGCCCATTGTCACCAGTATGCGAGGGTATGCGGTGTCGGTAAGCAGGGCGAGTGTGTTGGACCGGTTTTCTCCGAGGAAGTTTTGGTGACGGTTGATGGCTTCCATGAGGAAACGTTTTATATATAGGAAGCCCGACTGGTCTTGGTCGTAGAGCACTGCGGTCCACACCTTGTTTGGGTCATACTTCTCAATGCGTAGCATTTTGTCTTCGTAGTGGTTGTTCGCGTCAAAGTTGGTGACGTAGAACTCGCCGTCCGGCAATATCACCAATATACGGTCGTCACTGTTAAACTCTCCCAGAAAGACTCCCTGCTCGTCATAATTGAGACGTTTCACGTCATTGTCAAACCAGACCTTACGTCCACCAAGGGTGCTGCCACCATGGCACTTCAGCGTGATGCGACTGACATCAAGGCGTGTCAGCACGTTGCCTATAGCCTGTCGTCCTTTTATGCTCAAGTCGCGGAAGTCTTTGTCAAAGACCACCTTCTTGAGTTTTGGGTTGGGCTTAAGCACCACCTTTATCACTTCCGCCTCTCCATTGGGGTTGGCAGTGAAGTACAGGACCTTGCTCTGAGGTTTTCCTTGCGTGAGGTCGTATTCCCTGTCACGCGTGACGCTGGTTACGTTGAAGCGTTTTATATAGCAAGGTCCATTTTTCCCATCCTTGTACACCACATTATATATCGTACGGCTGTCACCTTTACGGAAAATGGCCACATGTATTATCTCCGTTTTCTTCTTTTCGGCCTTGCTACGTTCTGTCTCACCCACGAATAGCTTGTCCGCTATGCGTACCACCTTGTAGGTACCGTCGCGGTAGAAGAGAATCACGTCGTCAATGTCGGAACAGTTGCACACATATTCGTCCTTCTTCAGACCTGTGCCTATGAAGCCTTCCTCGCGGTTGATGTACAGCTTCTCGTTGGCCTCTACAACCTTCGCCTCACTGATGGTGTCGAAATTCTTGATTTCGGTGAGTCGTGGATGGCTTTTACCGTATTTCTCCTTGATGAAACGGAACCATTGGCACGTCACCTCCACCATATTGGCGAGTTCGTTGTCAATATGCTTTATCTCGTCCTTGATGCGAGCAATGTTTTCCTCTGCTTTCTCCTTGTTGAACTTTAGTATGCGTGCCATCTTTATCTCCATCAGACGTAGTATGTCGTCTTTCGTCACCTCGCGCACCATCTTGGGATACCATGGCGTAAGCCGTTCGTCAATCCACTCGCAGGCGGCGTCCATTGTCTTGGCGTTCTCGAACTGCTTGTCCTTATATATCCTTTCTTCAATGAAGATTTGCTCAAGTGACGCAAAGTGAAGAGCCTCCAACAGCTCGCCCTTGCGGATAAGTCTCTCTTTGCGAAGCAGGTCAAGCGTGGTGTCCACATTATTTCTCAGCACATCGCTTATGGACAGGAAACAAGGCTTACGGTCATCTATTACACAACAGTTGGGCGAGATGCTTATCTCGCAGTCGGTGCAGGCATAGAGAGCGTCTATCGTCTTGTCACTGCTTGCCCCGGGCGTGAGGTGAATCAGAATCTCCGCCTTGGCGGCCGTCAGGTCTTCCACGTTACGGATCTTTATCTTGCCGCGTTCGTTGGCCTTCAGTATGCTCTCTATGAAAGTGCTCGGTTTGCTGGCTGTCCCTGTGGTCTTTCCGTATGGGATTTCTGTTATGGCAAGAGTCTTGCTGTCGCGTTTTTCTATCTTGGCACGTACCCTTACAGAACCACCGCGCATGCCGTCGTTGTACTTGTTTACGTCTATGCTGCCTCCTGTCGGGAAGTCGGGATAAAGGTGGAACTCTTCTCCGTGCAGGTACTGTATGGCGGCATCGCATATCTCGTTCAGGTTGTGAGGCAGTATCTTGCAGTTGAGTCCCACGGCAATGCCCTCCGCTCCCTGTGCCAACAAAAGCGGGAACTTAACTGGCAAGGCTATGGGCTCCTTGTTCCTTCCGTCGTATGACAGTTTCCACTCTGTTGTCTTTGGGTTGAACACAACGTCCAAGGCGAACTTGCTGAGCCTTGCCTCTATATAACGGGCAGCGGCAGCGTCGTCGCCGGTTATGATGTTTCCCCAGTTGCCCTGACAGTCCACCAGCAGGTCTTTCTGTCCCAGCTGCACCAGTGCGTCCTTTATGCTGGCATCTCCATGCGGATGGAACTGCATGGTGTGTCCCACGATGTTGGCCACTTTGTTGTAGCGCCCGTCGTCCATTCTCTTCATGGAGTGGAGTATACGCCTCTGCACAGGTTTGAACCCGTCACCTATATGTGGTACGGCACGTTCCAGAATTACGTAAGAAGCGTAATCCAGAAACCAATTCTGGTACATTTTGTTAAGGTGATGGGTAACTCCATCCTGCATAGGTACGTTGTCAGTCATCTAAAATATGCTAAGTGTAGATTATCACCACAAAGGTAATGAAAATTTGACGAATGGGCAAATTAACGTTGTCGCAAACCATCTTTTGACGGCGTTTTTTTTGCGGCATATTACTATTTGTTGTAATTTTGCGTGCAAAACTTTTAAACACCTTCATCATAATGAAAAGACTATTGTTGCTGGCATCCGTGCTGTATACGATGTGCGGATTTGCCCTTGAGAGAGAGACTGTGTGGCCAAAAGGTAAGATGCCTCACAGACAGGAACACCAGATAGCCGCGATGACCAATGAGACTTCCGACCCCAAGTTCAAGGCCGACAAGCACAGGATCGCCTACCTTGAGTGGTACGAGAAGCCTGCCGAAGAGGTACGCAACGGTGCGTGTATGATTCTGATTTCGGGAGGAGGCTATTACACATGCTGCGATGTCGACTTGGTGGAGAAGTGGCACCAGGAACTTACAAAGCAGGGCATACAGTGCGTGAAGTTCGTGTACCGCACACCGCGCCCTGAAGGCTTGCCTATATACCAGACAGCATGGGAGGACGGACAGCGAGCCGTACGTATGGTGCGCAGCGAGGCTTCCAAGCGTGGTTTCGACCCCGAGAAGATAGGCACCATATCCATGTCCGCAGGTTCTCATTTGGCGTTGCTGCTTGCCACCAGTTCGCAGACTCCAGCATACGAAAAGGTTGACGCACTTGACACCGTGCCATGTCACATCAACTGGGCGATAGTGAACGCCCCTGCATACGTCACCACGGATGGCGAGTCAGGCATCCCAGCCACACGCCAGGGATACGGAACGGATGTCAAACTGTCCGACATTTTCAAGTTCGACGCCAAGACATGCCCTATGTCGCTCCACCACGGAGGGAAGGACGAATATACTCCCAACGGTTCTACTCTCGTCTATCGCGAGTTACGCAAACGCCACATACCTGCCGAGTTGCATCTCTATCCCAACGAGGGGCACGGAGCGTTCGGACTTGACAGAGCTGTGGAATTCATGAACCAGATGGAGTTCTACAGCAAGCTGAAGCCCGAGGAGGACATAATGAAACGTTTCGCTTCCGACGACGCTCGTCGCGAGAAGATTACGGAAGACGTGTGGCCGGAAGGCAAGATGCCCGATGCGCAGGAACATCAGTGCAAACCATATATAGAGTGGCATTTTCCGAAAGTGAAGAAGACCGACGCCATACAGATAATATACAGCGGCGGCTCTTACGAGGGCAACGGCCCCGACGGATTTGAGGTGGCTCCTGCCAGACGTTATCTCAATGAACTGGGAATGACAGTGGTGACTATGCGCTACCGTACTCCTCGCCCCAAAGGACTTTCCAAACACACTACGGCATGGCAAGACCTCCAGCGCGCCGTCAGACTGGTACGCAGCAAGGCCGCTTCGTATGGGCTCGACGCCTCACGTATCGGTATTATGGGATGCTCGGCAGGAGGACACCTCACCTTGATGGGAGTTACGTCATCCATGCACCAGTCATATCTTCCCATTGACGACATTGACAAGTTACCGTGCAACGTCCAGTGGGGCGTGGGCATATATCCCGCATACGCTCTGACAGACGGCGCGGATGCGCACAACACTACCGGGGGCAATGACGACAGCGCCGTGTTGGTTCCGGAGTTTAGCTTCGACCTCCAGACAGCTCCGATGATATTTATCCACGGAGATTCTGACGGATGGGCGAGCATGAATTCGGTGAAGATATGGGAGAAGATGCGTGCGATGGGCATACAGAGCGAGCTGCATACATTGGCGCGCCGTGACCATTGCTTCATGAACTCCTCTTCCCCGGAAACGGGAAGTTACACTTGGCTTGACCGCATAGCCGAATTCCTCCGCAAGCAAAAGGCCTTATGAACAAGATAGAGTCATTGCGCCGATACATGTCTGCGCACGGGCTTTCGGCATACATTTTTCCCAGCACAGACCCTCACTGTGGCGAGTACGTTCCGTCTCACTGGATGGGCAGACAGTGGATTAGTGGGTTTGACGGAAGTGCTGGCACGGCGGTAGTCACGTTGAAGGAAGCTGCGCTGTGGACAGACAGCAGGTATTTCTTGGCCGCCGGGGCTCAACTGTCAGGCACGCCGTTTCGTCTGATGAGGGAAGGCCTGCCCGAGACGCCAGACATCGTAGACTGGCTGTGCGGCGTGTTGCCCCAAGGCTCCGTCGTAGGCTTGGACGGCTGGGTGAACACCGTAAGCGACGTCAAAGAGATGTCGTCCAGACTCGGCAAAGCCGGTTATGGCTTGGAAACGTCCCTCGACCCTCTTGACGAGATATGGACAGACCGTCCAGCCATTCCGCAGTCTCCCGTCACCATCCATCCTATTGGATATGCAGGGAAAAGGGTGAAAGACAAGTTGTCGCTCCTGCGTGCCGGGATGCGTAAAATTAAGGTTGAAGGCGTGGTGATAAGCCAGCTTGACGAAGTGGCATGGCTCACCAATCTGAGAGGTTCGGACGTACATTGCAACCCAGTGTTTGTAGCCTATCTTATCGTGAAGAAAAACTGCGCCACACTGTATATCGACCCCTGCAAGGTGTCTGCGGAAGTAGTGGAGTTTCTTTACGGGGAAGGGGTAAGTTGCGCCCCGTACACATCCTTCCCATACGACTTGAAGGATTACCGGGAAAGAAGCATCTCCTTTGATCCTCTTACCACATGTTGGAACGTGGCAGCTTTACTCCCCGATACCGTGGAGGTCGTGGAGTACCCCTCATTGGTAGCTTCCATGAAAGCCATCAAGAACAAGGTGGAGATAAGCGGATTCCGCAACGCCATGGTGCGTGACGGCGTGGCTATGGTGAAGTTCCTTAGATGGCTGCTGCCGGCAGTGGAAAAGGGAGGAGAGACGGAACTTTCCGTTTCGCATAAACTGGAGCGGCTGCGCAGCGAACAGCCTTTGTACCGCGGCATCTCTTTCGACACCATCGCCGGATATGCCGAACATGGAGCCATAGTGCACTACGAGCCTACGGAAGAGACGGACATACCGCTTCTGCCCAAGGGCTTGCTGCTGCTCGACAGCGGAGCGCAGTATGAAGACGGGACTACGGACATCACGCGCACCATCGCCCTTGGGCCGCTCACGGAAGAGGAGAAGATGGACTACACCCTTGTGCTGAAAGGCCACATACGTCTGGCCATGGCACATTTCCCCGAAGGCACATGCGGCACACAGCTTGACGTGCTCGCACGATATGCCATGTGGCAGCAGGGCATCAACTTCCTCCATGGCACAGGACACGGAGTGGGCAGCTACCTCAATGTGCATGAAGGCCCTCACCAGATACGCATGAATTACAAACCTGCGCCTCTGTATTCCGGCACCACCGTTACCGACGAACCGGGCATATACAGGGC
>CAVHNA010000108.1:6117-9036 GCA_963637205.1 Bacteroidaceae bacterium | reverse complement strand
CGGCTATGATGTTCTTCACGCCTGGCAGCAGGTCGGGCAACTGAGGCCGCGGCGCCTGGCGTGTCTTGAGGCCTATCTCCACCTCCACGTCTTTCGACACGTAGGCGTGTATGGCCGCTTCGGAGGCTTTCGTCACCGACTTGATGAAGGGGTCGGTCTCCTTCTCGAATATAAGGCTGAAGCTGACGTGCATGCCGCTGATGTGCATGTCGTCCTCCAGCATGTCCATCTCCACGATGTTCTTGCCCGTGCCCGGATAGCGTACCGTGGCGAGGGCGTCCTTGATGAGTTTGGGATACAGTGTCATTTGTCGGTGGTTTTCGTTTTGTCCTGTGCTGGACGGTGCGGCTGTTCTCTATCTGCCCGTCTCCAGCGTGGACCGTTTGTCGCGGTTGTAGCTGCGGTATTCGTCGAGTGGGATGTCCACGTCGGGCTCCGTCAGTGTGCCGTCGTGCGGCAGGGCGAAGCGCAGGTATTTGATGGGTATCCCCCTTTCGCGCCACATCCCTTCGTAGTAGGTCTGTATGGAACGCACCTCCGCCAGTGCTCCGTCGGCTTCGCTCTCCCCGTAGAGGTCGCGTGTGTTTGCCGAGGGCTCGATGCCGTTGGCCTTCAGCATTTCTTCGGTGTAGGTGAAGAGGAAGTTGGAGTCCGTCTTCAGGTGCACCGTACCTCCGTCTTTCAGAAAATGGCGGTAGCGCTCGAGGAAATACGTGCTGGTGAGCCGCTTGGTGGCTTTCTTCATCTGTGGGTCGGAGAAGGTGAGCCATATCTCGCTTACTTCCCCCGGGGCGAAGAAACGGTGGATGAACTCTATGTTGGTGCGCAGGAACCCCACGTTGCGCATCCCGTCCTGCAGGGCTTGCCGCGCTCCGGTCCACATCCTCGCTCCCTTGATGTCAACGCCTATGAAGTTTTTGTGCGGAGATGCCGCTCCCAGTCCCACGGTGTATTCCCCGCGTCCGCAGCCGAGCTCCAGCACTATGGGGTTGGTGTTGTGGAAGAATTCCTCGTGCCATCTCCCCACCAGGCGGAAGTTGTCATGCGCCAGGGCGGCGAAGGGGCACTCCACCACCAGCGGGTTGGCCGCCATGTCGGCGAACTTGGCAAGTTTCCCTCTCCTCATTTACTTGTCGAAGTTGAATGAGGTGCTGCCTATGTTGTGGCCGTCGGCGAAGATGTCCACGCGGTACTTGCCTGCCGAGAGCGTCTCGGCCACGTCCCAGTAGACGAGTACTGCCTGCTCCTCGCCAGTGTATTCTATGTCCTTGCGTATGCTGTACTCCAGCTGCCGGTTCTCATACTCGAAGGTGCCGCCCTTTGTCAGCACCTCCGCGGTGGGAGTGGTGATGCGGACGTATATGCTGCGTATGCCGGTGCTGGTGGTGACGTTGCGCGAGATGTTGAAGCCTATGGCGAACTTCTTCACGTCTTTTATCTTGCGTGCCGCCTTGCCCCTCTTGTTGCGTCCCTCGGCGTAAATGCCCGTGGCATCCAGCTGGCTGGCTATCTCCACTTTGCTGGAGAGCGACTCGTTCTCGCTGCTGAGGTTGGAGATGTGCTGCTGCGCCTGCTGGTTCTGCGTCTTTAGGTTGGAGTTCTCCTGCGCCAGCTCCTCGTTCATGCGGTTGAGCGAGTCTATCTGCAGCACGTAGCTGCGCAGTACGGTGCGCAGTGTGGCGAGCTCCTTCTTCAGTCGCATTATCTCGGCCGCGTCGCTGCTTTTCACGCGCTTCAGCTCCTCCAGCAGCTCTTCGGTGCGCTTCTGCTCCTGCTCCAGCTGGGCCACCAGCGAGTCGTTGTTGATCTGCGTCTTCATCTCATTGTACTGCATGGCGAACTGCTCGTATTCGTTCTCCATCTCGCGCTTGTCCATCTCCGCCAGTTCAAGCATCTTGGCGCTTTCGGCCTTCTGCTTCTGCATGGCGAACACCAGGTATCCTATCACCGCAAGAGTGGCGAGCACTACAGCGGCGACAGTGAATGTGGTCTTCTTGTCCTTTATTTCCATATTATTCTATTCGTTTGATAGTCAAACCGGCGGCAAAGTTACAAAATCTTTTTCATCCGTGGCGTAGCGTATGGGGAATTTTTCATACCTTCGCGACCACACCTACAACACGTTCAAACAACACAAACGACAGACATGAGAATGGGAAAACGGTATCTGCTTGCCTTGGCGATGGCCTCGGCACTGAGTGCTTCGGCTTACGACGTGGCGAAGATGAACGCCACCACGGTAATGGTGACGCTGGACGACGGGCGCCACATGTATCTTGACTTCTACGGAGACAACATCTTCCGGTTTTTCTGCGACCCCGAGGACGGCCCCGTGCGCCAGCCAGAGGCTTCCCCTGCGGCGGAGATACTGACGGACAACCCTCGCAGGGAGTTGTCACTGCCTGTTAGCCTGAGCGGCGACACGGTGTGTACGAAGGCCGTCAAGGTGACGGTGGACCGTGCGTCGGGATGCCTTCAGGTGTGGAGCGGCGGCAGGCAGGTGGTGAGGCAGACAAAGCCCACCGACTTCGGACGCAAGGCCACAAGCGTCACCTTCCATCAGTCGCCCGGCGACTGCTTCTATGGCGGCGGCGTGCAGAACGGACGCTTCAGCCACGGCGGGCAGACGATAGACATAGTGAACACCAACAACTGGGTGGACGGCGGAGTGGCGAGTCCCACGCCCTTCTTCTGGAGCACGGCGGGCTACGCCGTGATGTGGTACACGTTCGCCCCGGGGCACTACGACTTCGGAAAGACCTCCCCGTCAGAAACGGTAATCTCCCACGACACGGACTATCTGGACATCTTCGTCATGGTGGACGAGGGGGCGACGGCTCTGCTCAACGACTTCTACCAGCTGGCCGGTCATCCCGTGCTTCTTCCCAAGTTCGGCTTCTACGAGGGACACCTCAACGC
>CAVHNA010000108.1:0-6107 GCA_963637205.1 Bacteroidaceae bacterium | reverse complement strand
ACTGGACTCAGGCCGAGGACGGCAAGGAGGGCTTCATGGCCTACGAGGACGGCAAACAGTACAACGAGAGCCAGAAGGACAACGGCGGAGTGAAGGAGAGCCTTAACGGCGAGAACGGCAACTACCAGTTCTCCGCCCGCGCTGCCGTGGACCGCTATCTTGACAACGACATGCCTCTGGGGTGGATACTCCCCAACGACGGCTACGGTGCGGGCTACGGACAGACCGAGACACTGGACGGCAACATACGCAACCTGAAGGAACTTGGCGACTACGCTCGCTCACGTGGCGTGGAGATAGGACTGTGGACACAGAGCGACCTCCACCCCAAGGAAGGCGTGGAGGCCTTGCTGCAAAGGGACATCGTGAAGGAGGTGCGCGACGCTGGTGTGAGAGTGCTGAAGACCGACGTGGCTTGGGTGGGCGCAGGTTACAGCTTCGGGCTCAACGGAGTTTCCGACGTCGCCGGCACCATGCCTTACTATGGCTCCGAGTCGCGACCTTTCATCATCAGCCTGGACGGATGGGCCGGCACGCAGCGTTACGCCGGCATCTGGACGGGCGACCAGACTGGAGGCGAGTGGGAATACATACGTTTCCACATCCCTACATATATAGGAAGCGGACTTTCCGGCCAGCCTAACATCACCAGCGACGTGGACGGCATCTTCGGAGGCAAGAACGCATCGGTGAACGTCAGGGACTACCAGTGGAAGACGTTCTCGCCCATGCAGCTCAACATGGACGGGTGGGGACGCAACCCAAAGTATCCGCAGGCGTTGGGCGAGCCTGCCACGAGCATAAACCGCAGTTATCTGAAGCTGAAAAGCGCACTTATGCCTTATGCTTACTCCATAGCGCACGAGGCGGTGAACGGGAAACCTATGATACGTGCCATGTTCTTGGAAGACACACTCAGGAACGACTACCTGACGGGGAAGTCCACGCAGTACCAGTTCCTCTACGGCCCGTCCTTGTTGGTAGCTCCGATATACAAGGAGACGCGTGTCACTGAGCACTACGGCGTGTGCGACGATGTGCGCGACGGCATATACCTGCCCAAAGGTGAATGGATGGATGTCTTCGACGGCAAGACGTATGAGGGCGGGCGTATCATCAACGACTTCGGCGCGCCGATATGGAAACTGCCGGTCTTCGCCAAGAGAAGTTCCGTCATACCGCTCACCGAACCCCACAACACTCCTTCCGAGTGCCGCTCCGACCTCGTAAGTCTCTTCGTGGTGCCGGGAACGGTGCCGTGCGAGTTCATTCTTTACGACGACGACGGCAGGAGCACTGGCTATCTGGACGGGGCTTGCGTGCAAAACCGCATAACGTACTCCGTAGGCAAGAAAGGGGAAGCAGTCATCTCCATAAACCCGACTTCCGGATGGTATGAGGGTTACGAGAAGATGAAGGAGATAAACATGTGTATACCCGCGGAAGACAGCGGTTGCCGGGTGAAAGCCACTTGCGGAGGCAAGAAGGTGGCGGTTTCCGTTACGGAGTGCGAGGAGGCGAGTCCGTTTGCCTGCAATATGGGGAGCGTGGCCGACCAGGTTCCTCGCATGAAGATGCTGAAGATAAAGATTGACGGCAAGGTGAACCTCATGGAGCACGGCGTGACCGTCACCGTCTACGGCGTGCAGACCGACTTCTCTCAGCCCGAACGACCGGCAAACGCTGCCCGGACAACGCCCAAGGCTGACGTGGTAAAGAGCGAGCCGTACTCCATCACTCCTGTATGGGACACCGTTCCCGGGGCGGAGTATTATGAGATGGAGTTTCAGGACATGCTTTACAGCGATATCCGCCAGACACGGTACACGCTGGAAGACCTCACGCCAGACACGGAGTACGGCATGAAACTGCGTGCCGTTTATGCCGACGATGCGAGCGAATGGGTGCCTTTGACGTTCAGGACTTCCACTGATCCGTTGAAGTACGCCATTTGTGGCATCACAGCCGAGACTTCTTGCAATAATCAGGACGGTCAGGGCGGCTCCCATCTCTTTGACTTCGACACTGCGAGCATCTGGCATACGGAGTGGGGCGCGAAGGCGGTTCCGTTCACCATAGACATTGACTTGCACAGTACGAACACCCTCGACAGGCTTACTTATCTGCCGCGCCCTGACGCCGGGAACGGCACTCTCATGGAATGCTCGTACTCGGTCAGCGTGAACGGTGACGACTGGCAGGAGTGCGGCGAGTGCCGGTGGGAGAGAAACGGAGACGAGAAATCCTTCGCCTTTGCCGACAAGCCTGTGGCAAGGTATATCCGCATCAACGTGACAAAGGCGGTGGGCGACTTCGGCAGCGGACATCAGATATATGTGTTCCGCGTTCCCGAATCGGGATGGACTGTGCAGGGCGACATTAACATGGACGGCAAACTGGACGAGAACGACCTTACCTCGTATACCAATTACACCGGACTCCGCCAGGGCGACAGCGACTTTGAAGGATATGTGGGCAAGGGCGATGTCAATGGCAATGGACTGATAGACGTGCAGGACATCGGCTATGTGGCCACTATGCTGGACGGCGGCGTGCAGCTTGCGGACTACGTCCCTGTGGAGGGAACCGTTACCGTGGCGGCGGACAAGAAGGAATACAAGAGCGGCGAGGAGATAGTCTTCACCGTCTCCGGTAAGGGCTTGAAGGGTGTCAACGGCATTAGCTTCTGCATTCCTTACGATGCGTCGGCAATGGAGTACGTGGGCGACGAACCGCTCGGAGTCGTCAAGGGAATGTACCGCATGACGTATGACAGACTGCACTCCTCCGGCCAGAAAGCTTTGTATCCCACATACGTCAATCTGGGTGACGGAGAATGCGCTGAAGGCGATGTCGTGCTGATGAAAGTCAGGATGAAGGCACTCGTCGACATTACATCCGCGCCTGTCGCCAAGGACATCATCGTCACGGACAAGAGGAACAAGGCCATAATGTACTGATAGCGTTATATTTTTGCGTACTGCGTTGACGTTTTGGGAAACTTTTTCTTCAATCTGTCAAAAGTAGACGAAGATAATCAGTGTGTTATGAAAAAAAATGGAAAACTTTTTCTTGCAGATGACTGAAAAAGTCTCTGAAAGGAAAAGTTTTCCTGTCTTTGTCTTGGCGGTAAAACCTCTTTTTCGTAACTTTGCCGAGCAAAACGACGGAGGAGAAAAGTCTCCAAAATAGACGTGACGAATCCCAAAAACTAACACGATATGATACAGACAGTAGTAAAAAGAGACGGACGAATAGTGGGCTTCAACGAGCAGAAGATAGCCGCCGCCATCCGTAAGGCGATGCTCTCCACAGAGGAGGGAGACAACGAGACCCTGATTGAGCAAATCTCAAACCGCATTTCCATGAAAGGCAAGAGCCAGATGACGGTGGAGGAAATACAGGATATGGTGGAGAACGAGCTGATGAAGAGCTCGCGCAAGGACGTGGCCAAGTCGTACATCAAGTACCGCAATGCACGCAGTGTGGCGCGCAAGGCGAAGACACGCGACATATTCCTGGAGATTATCAACATCAAGAACAACGATGTCACGCGCGAGAACGCCAACATGAACGCTGACACTCCTGCGGGCATGATGATGAAGTTCAGCAGCGAGACCACGAAGCCTTTCGTGGACGATTACTTGCTCTCCGAGGACTCCAAGGACGCCGTAAGGAACAACTACCTTCACATACACGACAAGGACTATTATCCCACCAAGTCGCTTACCTGCGTGCAGCATCCTTTGGACAAGATACTCAGGCACGGCTTCCAGGCGGGGCACGGCGAGAGCCGTCCGGCCAAGCGCATAGAGACGGCCAGCATACTCGGGTGCATCAGCATGGAGACTGTGCAGAACGAGATGCATGGCGGACAGGCGATACCGGCTTTCGACTTCTATCTGGCTCCCTTCGTGCGCGCATCATATATAGAAGAGGTGAAGGTCTTGGAGGACCTCAACACCGAAGACTACAGCGACCTCTACAACGCTCCGGTGGACGATTTCCTCAACATACCACTGGACGACCTCAAGGGCAAGGAGCGCATCAAGCAGCACGCCATCAACAAGACAGTGGGCAGAGTTCACCAATCTATGGAGGCCTTCATACATAACATGAACACCATACATTCGCGTGGCGGCAATCAGGTGGTGTTCAGCTCCATCAACTACGGTACCGACACTTCCGCCGAGGGACGTTGCATCATCCGCGAGTTGCTGCGCTCCACATATGAGGGCGTGGGCAATGGTGAGACGGCCATCTTCCCCATACAGATATGGAAGAAGAAGAGGGGCGTGAGCTATCTTCCCGAAGACCGCAACTACGACTTGTACAAATATGCGTGCAAGGTGACTGCAAGGCGCTTCTTTCCCAACTTCATCAACCTCGACGCCACGTTCAACAACAACGAGAACTGGCGTGCCGACGACCCCGAACGCTTCAAGTGGGAGTGCGCCACTATGGGTTGCCGTACGCGTGTGTTTGAGAACCGTTTCGGTCCCAAGACAAGTATCGGACGCGGCAACCTCAGCTTTAGCACCATCAACATCGTGCGTATGGCCATTGAGTGTATGCCCATCAAGGACAAGAAGGAACGCATAGACGCGTTTTTCGCCAAGTTGGATCACATGCTGGAGGTGACGGCACGCCAGTTGCACGACCGTTACGAGTTCCAGAAGACGGCGTACGCCAAGCAGTTCCCCCTCCTTATGAAGGGGCTCTGGATAGGCAGCGAAAAGCTGGGACCTAACGACACTGTCGCTTCTGTCATCAATCAAGGAACGCTGGGTATCGGTTTCATAGGATTGGCCGAGTGCTTGGTGGCTCTTACCGGCAAGCACCACGGCGAGAGTGAGGAGTCTCAGGCTCTAGGCCTGCGCATTGTCACTTACATGAGAGACAGAGCCAACGAGTTCAGCGAACACTATCAGCACAATTACAGCGTATTGGCCACACCGGCGGAGGGACTTTCCGGCAGGTTCACCAAGTTCGACCGCAAGAAGTTCGGCATCATCTCTGGTGTTACGGACAGGGAATACTACACCAACTCCAACCATGTGCCCGTATATTATCATTGTACGGCCTTGCACAAGGCGCAGGTGGAGGCTCCTTATCACGATCTCACACGCGGTGGACACATCTTCTACGTAGAGATAGACGGTGACGCCACACACAACCCCGAAGCGGTGATGTCTGTAGTGGACATGATGGACAAGTACAATATGGGTTACGGCTCCGTCAACCACACGCGCAACCGTTGCATGGACTGCGGATACGAAAATGCGGAGAAGCACATGGACACATGTCCTAAGTGCGGGTCTACCAATGTGGACAGGCTGCAGCGTATCACCGGCTATCTGGTGGGTACCACAGACAGATGGAACAAGGCGAAGCTTGCCGAACTCAACGACCGTGTGATACATGAGTGACCACGGCACCATAAGAGTACTCAAGGTATTGCACGATACCACGGTAGACGGCCCTGGCTTCCGTACTTCCATCTACTGCGCAGGGTGCGCTCACGAGTGTCCCGGGTGTCACAACCCTCAGTCATGGGACTTTGACGCGGGTGAGGAGCGTACCATAGACAGTCTTTTGGAAGAGGTGGCGTCAGACCCGTTTGCCGCGGTGACCTTCTCCGGAGGCGATCCGTTATATCAGGCGGACACTTTCGCTGAGTTGGCGCGGCGTATAAAGGCGGAGACCGGCAAGAACATCTGGTGCTATACCGGTTTCCGCTTTGAGCAACTCTTGTGCGGCGAGTCCGCCCTCAGTCTTCTCTCTTGCATAGACGTGTTGGTGGACGGACCATTCGTGCAGTCCCTGCGCGACGCCGACGCTCTTTTCAAGGGAAGCACCAACCAGAGGCTCATAGACGTGCCCCGGTCGTTGGCCGAAGGGGAGGTGGTGCTCTGGGAAAGAGAGTAGGGATTGGCAAATATGATTTCACAGTCAGAAAAGTAAACTATTTACAGATATGGACAAATGTATTACACCTGTCCTGCTGCTGACAGGTTATCTCGGAAGCGGTAAGACCACATTGCTCAACCGTATCCTTTCCAACGAGAAGGGTATACGCTTTGCGGTGATAGTGAACGATATAGGAG
>CAVHNA010000107.1:0-9382 GCA_963637205.1 Bacteroidaceae bacterium | reverse complement strand
CACAGAGTGGACATAGACCTGGACACCATACCCATAGACGACGAACTGACATACAAGCTGTACCAGGAAGGGCGCACCGTGGGAACGTTCCAGTTCGAGTCCGCCGGCATGCGCAAATACCTGAAGGAGCTGCACCCCACAGTCTTCGAAGACCTCATAGCCATGAACGCCCTCTACCGTCCGGGACCTATGGACTACATACCGTCGTTCATCAAACGCAAGAACGGCAAAGAGGAGATAACGTATGATATCCCCTGTATGGAGAAGTACCTGAAGGACACCTACGGAATTACCGTCTACCAAGAGCAGGTGATGCTACTGTCCAGACAGCTCGCCGACTTCACCAGAGGCGAGAGCGACGCGCTCCGCAAGGCCATGGGGAAGAAGAAGAAGGACATCGTAGACGCCATGAAGCCGAAGTTCATAGAGGGCGGAATGAAAAACGGCCACGACCCCAAGGTGCTGGAGAAGATATGGGCCGACTGGGAGAAGTTCGCCTCGTACGCTTTCAACAAGTCGCACGCGGCCTGCTACTCATGGGTGGCGTACCAGACAGCCTACCTGAAAGCGCACTACCCGGCAGAGTTTATGGCCGCCCTCCTCACGCGCCGTAAGGACGACATAAAGGAAATAACCAACCTTCTGGAAGAATGCAAGGCCTTGGGCATACAAGTGCTCGGCCCGGACGTCAACGAGTCACACTGCGACTTCGGCGTCAACGCCAAAGGACAGATACGCTTCGGGCTGAGAGCCATCAAGGGATTGGGCGACAGAGCCGCCGAGGCTATAGTGACGGAGAGGGAAAAGGACGGTGCCTACAAGGACATCTTTGACTTCGTGGGGCGTGTGCCGCTGCCTGCCGTAAAGAAGAGCGGACTGGAAAGCCTCGCGCTGAGCGGAGCTTTCGACGCGTTCCAGCAGCAGATAAGGAGAGAGCAGATAGTGGCCGTGAACAGCAAGGGGGAACAGTTCCTCGACTTGCTCACACGTTACGGCAACCAATACCAGCAAGCTGTGATGGAGGCGAAATACTCGCTCTTCGGCATGGACGCTGTGGAACTGTCCACACCCGCCATACCCGAGGCGGAATCGTGGGGACTGCTGGAAAAACTCAACAAGGAACGCGAGTTGGTGGGTGTCTACCTGTCGGCACATCCGCTTGACGAGTATGGCGTGGTGCTGAAGAACGCCTGCACGTTGCACGCCGCCCAAATGGGAGACCTCACGCAGTTTGCCGATAAGGAGGTGACCCTTGGAGGCATGATAACGGGATTGAAAAAGACCGGCGTGACGAAAACCAACAAGCCTTTCGGCATTGCCCTGCTGGAAGACTACAGCGGTACAGCCGAGATAGCTCTCTTCGGCAACGACTGGACGCAATGGCGCAACTACATGGAACCCGGTGCGGCCATCTTCATAAGGGGCAGCGTAAAGCCGCGCTTCTACAACACTGCGCAATATGAGCTGAAGATAGGCAAGATAGAGTTCCTTTCCGAAATAAAGGACCAGCTTATACATAATCTCACCGTCACCATCAACGCCGACGACCTCTGCCACGACGACATCTCCACATTCGAAGAATACGTGAACACGCACAGCGGCAACGCTGAGCTTTACATCAATCTGAGTGACAACGCCACCCACAGCATGCTGAGGCTGAAACTGCCCTCAAAGCGAATATCGGTGGGGATGGATATACTGGACTACATAGACAGCAGGGAATACATGAAATACGACATAAACACAGAATGACATTTCTGTTCTCATCCATAACAACTCTAAATTTCAAAGAACATGGCACAAATCATCAACAGTGAGAATTTCGAGAGTCTGACATCTACAGGCAAACCCATGATGTTGGACTTCTGGGCTACATGGTGCGGCCCGTGCAAACGCATAGCGCCCATCATAGAAGCTCTGGCCAACGAGTATGAAGACAGAGCCGTAATAGGCAAGTGCGACGTGGAAGAAGACGAGGATCTGGCGGTGCGCTTCGGAGTGCGCAACGTTCCCACAGTGCTCTTCCTGAAGAACGGTACGGTGGTGGACAAGGTGGTGGGAGCGTCACCGCGCGCCACATACGAGGACAAGCTGAAGAGCCTGCTCTAAGATCCATGCGCCAACCACATTAAACAGACAGACACATGAGCACATTCGAAGAAGACCTGATAGCGGATGCCGAGAACGACCGACTGACGGTGGAGTTCATAAAGAACTACCTGCCGCAAGACGTGAAGGGAAAGTTTACGGACGACAACCTGTATTACTTCCTTGACGTGATAGGAGAATACTACTGCCAGCTTCTGGACAAGGCCGGAAACGAGGATAACATAGACGTGGACATAGACGAAGTGTCTGCCTACCTGGCCAAGCAGGCGAAAAAGGACAAGGAAGGAGACTTCGACCCTGAAGACCTGCGCTGGGTGGTAGACGGAGAACTGGAATACGGCGAGACTCTGGAGGAATAATCCCTTACCGTCAGAAGGTGACGACGCGACTGCCGTCCGGCTGCTCCGTCACATACACCTTCACGGTTTCCTCCGGAAGGATTTCCTCCACCAGCTCGGGCCATTCCATAAAGCAAAGACTGCCACTGTAGAAATACTCGTCACAACCGATGTCGTACGCCTCCGCCACACGCTTTATCCTGTAAAAGTCAAAATGGTAGATGACATCGCCGTCAGCCATTCCATATTCGTTTACTATGGCGAACGTGGGAGAGGCTACGACATCCTTCACGCCGAGCTGTGCGCATATAGCCTTTATGAAGGTGGTCTTTCCGGCTCCCATCTTGCCATAGAAAGCGAACAAACGACGCTCACCAATGGTGT
Source organism: Bacteroidaceae bacterium (assembly GCA_963637205.1). Lineage (GTDB taxonomy): Bacteria > Bacteroidota > Bacteroidia > Bacteroidales > Bacteroidaceae > Physcousia. The sequence continues at coordinate 6,551 of CAVHNA010000107.1, read as the reverse complement.
CTACAAACTCCTTTGCGGCCTGGTCTATCTGCTCCAGGCCATTGATACGTATTTCCATATTCCTTTAGCTGTTTTGTCGTCTAACATAAAGCCGAAGCCTCATCTTTTTTTCTTTCTCAGCGTCACCAATGGTATGAGCATCTCCTCCAGGCTGATACCTCCGTGCTGGAACGTGTCCTTGTAGTACTGCACATAGTAGTTGTAGTTGTTGGGATACGCAAAGAAGTTGTCGCCCGTAGCGAAGATGTAAGTTGTGCTGAGGTTGGGACTTGGCAGTCCGGCCTTTTTGGGTTCTTTTATCTCGAAGACCTCCTTCTGGTTATAGCTGAGGTTCTTGCCCAGCTTATACCTCAGGTTGGTGTTCGTGTTCTTGTCGCCTATAACCTTAATGGGGTTGTAGCACCTGATGCTGCCGTGGTCTGTGGTGAGAAGCACGGTAACGTCCATGGTGGCCAAATCCCTGAAGATGTCGCCTACGGGCGAGTGTCTGAACCAACTCTGAGTGATACTTCTGTAAGCCGCCTCGTTGTTTGCCAGCTCGCGCACCATACGGCTTTCGGTACGCGCATGGCTGAGCATGTCAATGAAGTTAAGCACCACCACGTTGAGGTCGTTTTTCATAAGGTGCGGCAACTGCTGGCGCAGCCGTTCCGCCGTTTGCGAGTCGTTGACCTTGTGGTAAGAAAACGTGTTTTTGCGCCTATAGCGGTCAAACTGTGTCTTTATAAGCGGCTCCTCGTTGAGGTTCTTGCCTTCTTCTGAGTCTTCGTCCACCCAAAGCTGTGGGAACATCTTGGCTATAACGTCAGGCATCAGTCCGCTGAAGATGGCGTTGCGCGCATACTGCGTGGCAGTCGGCAATATGGAGCAGTAAAGGTTTTCCTCCACCGCAAAGGCGTCCGCTATCTCGTTGTACAGCATCCGCCACTGGTCGTAGCGGAAATTGTCCAGCACCAGGAGGAACACTTTCTCGCCGTTGTCCAAAGCCGGGAAGACCTTGCGTTTGAAGATGTCCGGACTCATCAACGGTCTGTCCTGCGCGTTCAGCATCCACCGCATGTAGTTCTTGCGTATGAACTTCGCAAACTCCGTATTAGCCTCGTCGCGTTGCATGGACAACATCTCCCTCATGGCGCTGTCCGTCTCCGAGAGTTGCAGTTCCCAATACGTGAGTCTTCTGTACACCTCCGTCCACTCCTCTATGGAGAGCGAGTCGCATATCTGCATCCCTATCTTGCCGAAGTCCTGCCTGTATGCGCTCTGGGTCTGCTCGGTCACTATTTCCTTGCTGTGTATGTTTTTCTTCAGCGTAAGGAGAATCTGCGTGGGATTGACGGGCTTTATCAGGTAGTCGGCAATCTTGGCTCCTATGGCCTGCTCCATGATGTTCTCCTCTTCGCTTTTGGTCACCATCACCACAGGTATGTTTGGCGAAATCTCCTTTATCCTGGCCAATGTCTCCAGACCGTTGAGCCCCGGCATGTTCTCGTCCAGGAGTATGAGGTCGAAGGTTTCCTCGGCGCACCTGTCCAAAGCGTCGTACCCGTTACTTACGGTTTCCACCGCATAGCCTTTCTTCTGTAGAAAGAGTACGTGGGCGCGGAGATGTTCCATCTCGTCGTCAACCCATAACAGTTTGTATTCATTCATTGCGCTTGCTCATTAGAATCCGTAGGGGAAATCGTCCTCCACATCTTCGTCTTCTCCTGTCGAACCGTCATCCGTTTCCTCCTCCGGCACATACTCGTCAGGGTCTATCACCTCCAGATCCGTAGGTTCGTCTATCTGTATGTCTTCGGGCACTTCCATTGGAGCGAAGGTCTTGTCGTAGAACTCCTTGTAGTCGTCAAAACTGAACTCCTTGCCTATCATCTTGAGGTTGTCTTCCGAGATAAGCAGCGAACGTATGCCCTGCAGCAAGGTGTTCATGTACGTGTCAGCGTAAAGCATCTGGGCGTACGAGTGTACCTCGTCGTACGACAGGAATCCCTTCACGGTCATCATGTTTATTTCCTGGCCTGGCGTTATCTCCATATCAAAATTTCGCACCATGAAGTTGGTGAAGTTGTAGCGTGCCATCTCAAAGAAGAGCTGGTTTTCGTCTACGCTTCCGGCTGGATAGGCTAACACGAACACGAAGTTGCTGTACCTTTCGTCCTTAAGCTGCGTTGCCGCTTCCGTGGAGTCGCTGTCCTGTCTGGAACGTCTTCCCCATATACTGCTGGCGTCATATCTTCCGTCTGCCAAAAGCCTGCCCTCCCCTACGCCTTTGACTATGTAGTTGGCCAACTCCGTTATCTCGTCCTTGGGATATTTCTCCACCACGGTCTTCAACGACACCAGGAAGGAGTCTCTCTGTCCGCTGTACAACTGGCTCATGGCTCTTACGAAGAGCATTCTGGCCCGGTGCGCTCCCTCCGGGAAGTTCTGTACGCTATATGAATACAGCGAGTCCACTTGCGCATAGTCCGAATTCATATAAGACTGGTAAGCCGTCTGGTAGACGGAGTCCTCCATGTGCTTGCCGTACCGTGATATCATCTCGTAGTTGGGGTTGCCTATGAGTTTGGCCAGTTTGCTGTCGGGGTACTGTTCCAGCAGCATCTGCCTGTACTGTTCGGCCTCATCGTCCTTCCCCTGTCTACCGTACAGGAGGAACAGATGGTAGTACACGTCGTCCAAGCCTTCCCGGTCGGGGAAGTCGCTCAGAAGCCTCTGCATAGTTTGCTCCGCCAGAGGAAAGTTCTCCAGCTTTTCTTGCTCCAGTATTCCGGCGTTATACAGTCCGTCCTCCAGCTTGGCGTTCGACTCGGCCAACTGCTCCTCTGTGAACGGTATCTGGCGTATGTAATACTCCCTCTGGTGCGGGTCGTTGGCAAGCGAGTCCTTCAGCGCCTGGTCGTCATTGGCCGTGGAGTCCACTGCCGTTGCGCCGGTGTCGTCTACGGCCCCATCTCCCTCCTGGGCATTGTTTTCGTCACCTTCGTTCTTGGCCAGATTTTGCTTGTCGCTGATGCGCCAGAAATCTTCATTGGCTCTACGCCCCCAAGTCTTCCGGAAGTCCGAGATGCCGCGCTTCACTGTGGCTGGTGTATAGAAATACCACGCTGAGCCTTGTCCCTTGGCGGTGGCAGTGTTCTTTTTCGTTGCCGGCGTATTGTTGTTATTGTTGTTGTTGCGCGTGTCCGTCCTGTTGTCCTGTTCCTGCTTGCCCAGTTTCTTCTGTTCCTCTTTTTCTTTCTTCTTCAGTTCCTCTATCACCTTGTCAATGGCGGCGGTGTATTCCGCCTCGGACATCTTGGCGAGTGCCTGCAAGCTGTCTTGCAACTTTATGGCACTGAGGTGCGGCTCCAGTTCGGAGAGTATGGTGCTTCTACGTTCGCTTTCTTTGTATTCGTCGTGGTCTTTGTCCAGTATGGCTACACATTCTTTATATGTGCGGGCGGCTTCTATGTAGTTTTCCTGTTCCCAGTAAAGCTGGCTCAGGCGCAACAGCAGCATGGCCTTGTCGGGTCCGGACTTGGTGGCCTCCTTTACTCCTTTCTCCCACGAGTAAACGCAGTTCAGCGTGTCTCCCGCATTCATGTATATATTGCCCATGGCGTAATAGACCTTGTCCAGATAGTCCTTGTTCTTGTCGCTTTTGGCCATTCGTTTCAGTCGGCTTATCATCTGCCTGAACTTGGCCTTTGGCATCACCTCTGTCTGCAATATACGTGCGTTGAAGGCTGTTTCGTAAGGAGGGTTGGAGCGTATCACCTTGGACATGGCCTTGTACGCCAGTCCCGTCTGCCCCGTCTTTTGGTAAAGCTGTCCCAGCAGGAAACTCATCCTGTAACGCTCTTGCTTTACCTTTGCGTGTTTCCGTGCCTTTATAAGGTGCGGTATGGCTTCCTCGTACTGTCCCACCAGTATCTTGTACGCCGCCATCGTGTTTTCCATCTCTTTGGCGGCTTTGGCGGATATACTGTCCCTCCGCATCTTGTCCAGCACGTCCTCCGCATCGTACGGCCACCCCAGGGCCACATAGCACCTTGCCATCATGGCTTTGGCCACGCTTGCCACGGCAGGTTGTGTGGCGTATAGCCTGAGTATGTAATTATATGTGCTGACGGCTTCTATGAATTCGCCTTTGCGAAACTGCGCCTCCGCCATCAGAAGCCATGCGTGGTAGAGGTACGGATTGAACTCCTTTCTGCCGAGGAACTCTTTCTCCTTGGTGGACTTTTTCTTGTTGCGGTTGGTGACGGGACGTTTCTTTATGCTATGCAGCTTTATCGCTTTCTCGCATTTGGTAATGGCTGTCTCGTAGTTGCTCTTGCCTATGGAGGCGGTCTTCTTGTCGGTGCTCACGTACATGGGCAGCAGACGGTTGTAGTCATCCTGATGTCCTCTCATCTGCGACTCCAGTCCCTCGCGGAAGGCCACCTGCCCATTGTACAGGGTGTTGAACCTTGCCGTCTGGGCGTGGTAGAAACGTGTAGCGGACGTGTTTTTCTTGGTGGAGCACGCACACGCCAAGCACAACACCGCCGCCATCACCGCCGTCCTGCAGCACGTCATGCGCCAGCCTGTCAGTATCTTCCCTATGCCTCCAGCCACTTTGCCTTTCATTACTAACACTATAAACGTGTCCGCTCTCTAAAATATTGCATTCACCGCCGTTATTGGTCAGACACCGGGGTTATCCTCCGCGTCTCTCGCCCACTATCATAAACACTTCGTCCTTCAGCTCTACAGGAATGGCCACCTGCCTCAACTGAAGGCTGCGCACCCATCCGGCCACCTCCTCGGGACGCATGGAATAAAGGATGTCTCTGAATTCCTCTTCCTCGGCATCGGTGTACGAGTCATCCCGCCTTCCCCTGAACCTGTCCAGCTCTTCATCGTCATAATATTCCACTTCCCTGCTCACAGCCGCCAACAGACTTTCCTTCTCGCATACCTCGTGCTGTCCGCAGCATTCCATGTCCACGGGATTTGTTTCCGGCGGTATCTCATCCTGCCGTATCTCTCCCCTCTCCGCCTTTCTGCGGTACAGAACGTTGCGCACGACGTGCACCATAGCCGCCACGACACCCAAGCACAACAGCCCAGCAACGCAATATACGGCAAACAGTGCCTCGGAGGTCATGATTTCTCTATTTTGAAACCGGCTTTCTTCAAGTCGTCCCAATATCCCGGGTACGATTTGCTTACCACTTCGGGGTCGTTGATACGCACATGTCCTGTCTCCAGAGCGACAGGAGCCATACACATGGCCATGCGGTGGTCGTCGTAGGTGTCTATGGCGAATTGAGCCTGGCCAGCTGAACGCTCGCTCTCCCAATAGAGTATGTCGTCCGCCTCGTCGTGTATCGCAAATCCCAATTTCTCCAGTTCTCTCTCCAGAGCTTCCATGCGGTCTGTCTCCTTTATTCTGAGACTGTGCAGCCCCGACAAACGGAAAGGCACGCCAAGCATAGCCGACGTAACCACCATGGTCTGTGCCAAGTCAGGGCAGCCTGACATGTCAAGGTTCAGTTGTCTGCATGAGATTTCCTTGCGAGTGAGACGCAGAGCCTCCGTTCCTCCACTGGCCGTGACAAATTCCGCTCTTACCCCAAGGCTGTCAAAGAGGGTCTTCACCACAGAGTCTCCTTGCAGGCTTTTCGCAAAGAGTCCGGGCAGCAGCACTTCGGCATCGCTGTCGTCGGAGAAAGCTACCATCTGGAACCAGTAACTGGAGGCACTCCAGTCGCTCTCCACATAGTACGGCACGACACGGTATCCTTCTTGCGCTACCTTTATTACATTGTCCGCAGTCCATTCCACTTGTGCGCCGAAGGTCTCCATTATGCTCTTCGTCATGCAGATGTACGGACGGCTCGCCACCACGTCGCCCAAACGCAGGGTAAGACCTCCCTGAACGTATGGCCCTATCATCATCAGTGCACTTATGTACTGACTGCTCACATTGGCCGGCATATCCAGTACGTGATGTGTCAGCTTCCTGCCAGTCACCTTCAACGGCGGGAATCCTTCCTGCCCCACGTATTCTATCTCCGCACCCAAAGCTCTCAGTGCATCCACCAATATGCCTATGGGCCTGTGCCTCATCCTTTCCGTACCTGTGATGATGTGTGTGCCCTCCGTCACGGCAAGATAAGCCGTCAAGAACCTCATGGCAGTGCCGGCGGCCATAATGTCTATCTGCTCAGGCATCATGGTGAGTGCACGCCTCATCACGCGGGTATCGTCACAGTCGGAGAGATTTCGCAACAACATATCCACACTGCCGTCGTCCAGTTTCTTGCCCGTGGCCAAAGCGTATATCACCAATGCTCTATTGCTGATGCTTTTACTGGACGGAAGCGACACCTCTACACTCATTTTCCGTGGCGGAAACAGGTCAATATACATTGTATCGTGGGATTTTGTTTACTTTTCAAATACAAAAGTACACAAAAATTTGCAAGTAACAAAAAAACGGCATACCTTTGCCGCTGCAAAACTAAGGAACGGGATGTAGCGCAGTTGGTAGCGCACACGTCTGGGGGGCGCGAGGTCGC
>CAVHNA010000106.1:0-9410 GCA_963637205.1 Bacteroidaceae bacterium | reverse complement strand
GTCTTGGAGCCAACGAGGCACCCCCAGCCATCATCTCAAGCTTCCTCGGCAAGCAGTTGACCGACCTGCTTGAGCATCTGGAGAACGACACGGACGATGACTTGATAGACCTGGCTGGTAAGCAGGCTCTGAGTCTGGACATTCCGCAGATACCGGAACTGATGCTCGACAACACAGACCGCAACCGTACATCGCCATTCGCATTCACAGGCAACAGGTTCGAGTTCCGTGCTGTAGGCTCACAGGCCAACTGCGCCGCAGCCATGATAGTGCTCAACACTGCCGTAGCGGAAGCTTTGACGAACTTCAAGGAGAGAGTGGACGGACTTCTGGAAGGTGGCATGGAGCCGATGAAGGCCATACTCAAGACAGTACGCGAGGACATAAAGACATGCAAGCCCGTACACTTCGAGGGCAACGGATACAGCGACGAGTGGAAAGAGGAAGCTGCCGCACGCGGACTTGACACCGAGAGCAGCGCACCGCTGATGCTCGACAACTACACCAAGCCCGAAAGCGTGAAGATGTTCACTCGCATGAACGTGCTCTCCGAAGCCGAACTGGACGCACGACTGGAGATAAAGCAAGAGACATACACGAAGAAGATACAGATAGAAGCGCGCATCTTCGGTGACCTGTGCCTCAACCATATCATACCAGTGGCCACCAAGTACCAGAGCCAACTGATAGACAACGTGCATAAGGTAAAGGAAATCTTCCCCGAAGCCACGGCAGCAAAACTGAGTGCCAACAACATCGCTCTCATAGAGCAGATAAGCGAACACACCAGCTTCATCACTGAGAACGTGGAGAAGCTCATAGACGCACGCCGCATAGCCAACAAGATGACTAACGAAAGGGACAAGGCCATAGCATACCACGACACAGTGGCACCGCTCATAGAGACCATTCGCTACCATGTGGACAAACTGGAGCTGATAGTGGACGACGAGATGTGGCCGTTGCCCAAATACAGAGAAATGCTGTTCATAAGGTAAGTGAACCACCTTAGCTATTTGTTCCAAGGTGGAATACGAAAGGAGGTTGCCCGTGACGGGTGACCTCCTTTCGTATATACAAGTTCATGCAAGTTTCAGAACGGGAAAAGAAAACCTTCGCCATCAAGCCATGTCCACACTCAATTCTTGATTTGGGTGGCGCATTGTCAAAGTCAGGAAATGAATATCTAAGCTGACAAACTTTTCTTGAAGAAAACGCTGACGCTTGAATAGAGTTACGGCGGCATGTCAAATGGATGACATGCCGCCGTACTCTATTATGATGCCTTAGACCGATTGTCAGTTGTTCTCAGGACGTAGCTTGCGAACGACCTCTGCGGTTCTCCACATCTCACTGTCGTGAAGAGCAGCCAACTCTTTCTCCAGTCCGGCACGATAGTCGGGCTTAGAGTTGGCGTCAATGGAAATCTGAGCCTCGTGTCCACTCTTTACGCTAGCATAGAGCTTTTCTACCACAGGCTTGCAGGCATCGTGGAACGGTACCATCCAGTCCAGTGCACCGCGCTGTGCGGTAGTTGAGCAATTGGCATACATCCAGTCCATACCCTTCTGTGCGAAGAGAGGCATAAGAGACTGCGTAAGCTCCTCCACCGTTTCGTTGAACGCCTCAGAAGGGGTGTGTCCATTCTCGCGCAGCACCTCGTACTGAGCCAACAGAAGACCCTGGATGGCACCCATCAGAGTACCGCGTTCACCTGTAAGGTCTGATGTAGCCTCACGCTGGAAAGTAGTCTCGAAGAGGTAGCCTGAACCGATACCTATGCCGAGTGCCAAGGTACGGTCAAGGGCCTTGCCCGTAGCGTCCTGATATACGGCATACGAAGAGTTGAGTCCACGACCTTCGAGGAACATGGTACGGAGTGATGTACCCGAACCCTTGGGAGCTACCATGATGACATCTATATCCTTCTGGGGCACGCATCCTGTACGGTCGCTCCATGTGATGGCGAATCCGTGTGAGAAATACAGTGCATTACCCGGTGCCAGACACTTCTTAAGTGTCGGCCATACGCTCATGACGGCTGCGTCAGAGAGCAAACACATAACGATGGTACCCTTCGTAGCGGCTTCCTCAATGGAGAAAAGTGTCTCGCCAGGAACCCAACCGTCGTTGATAGCCTTCTCGAATGTCTTGCCCTGTCTCTGGCCCACGATTACGTTGAAGCCATTGTCACGGAGGTTGCAAGCCTGGCCAGGTCCCTGCACACCGTAACCTATGACGGCTATGGTCTCATCCTTGAGTATCTCACGCGCTTTCTCTAGAGGAAATTCCTCGCGGGTCATCACTTCTTCTATGACTCCGCCAAAATTCATCTTTGCCATTGTAATATGTTTTTTACATTGAATTATGCTGTCTTGTCTAAACGACTGCAAAGTTACAAATTATTATTGAAATGGGGGTCAGATAAAACAAATTTTTGCTTGGCACACCACTTCACTTTCATTTTTTCGTATTTCTATGCCTTTTTCGTTTTCATTGATAGACTGGACGTAGAAACTGAGACTGTCTCCTACATGCGTCTCGGCCTTGTACGCTATCTCAAAACGACGTATGCGTTTGACGCTAAACGTCTCCAGAGGGAAGAGGTCGAGGATATGCTCTATGTATTTTATACTGTTGACGTGTCCGTTTATGTCCACATCGCTGTAATATGTATCTATTGTACGTGCGAGGATGGCGTTGCGGAACACCAGTCTGCCATGCCCCTCTATGGGACATACGTTCTCCTCGTCGTCCACCACATACCGTAGTATATCCCCGTCATAAAGGCTTATCAGGTCACACGGTTTGCGTGTCTCCAGGTCTATCATCGCCCAGATGCTGCGAGCATATCCATAGGGAGTGCCGTCGGGACGAAGTATGGAGAAGTTGCGGTGCGTGAAGAGCCTCATCACGCTCTCCACCCATGTCCTCACCTGAAAACATTCGTTCTGCCGAGGCATATCTTCCATCTCTATGCAGAGACGGCTCAGCACCCACGTGTGTCGCGACTCGCGTAGCACTCCTATGCCCCACCCTCTCCGCTGGCTGTGGTTACCAGCCGCATTGAGAAGATGGTTGCCGAGTACGCCGAGAAATATTCTGCCAGTAAAGTCTACGTGGAACGGCTCCACACGGACATCATAAGAGTCTATCTTCTCTGTCATTGCTCGTGCGACCTCTCTTCCAGATACCTGTCAAGATGTTCCACCTTGCTCTTGGTAACGGCTATACGTCCCGAGCGGACGAACTGCAGCACCGCCCCGAGCTCATTTAGTCTGCCGAAGAGCGACAGTATCTCCGATGTCACCCCTTTCTTTTCCACTATGCTGTATGTGGGGTTCACCTCCACAATACGTGCGCCGTGCATTCTGATGATACGGCCTATCTCCTTGTTGTCAAGCATCATGGAGGTGTTCACCTTCAGAAGGCAGGCTTCCAGTATGAATATCTCGTCGTCTGTGAAATAGTCCGCCTTGAGCACGTCTATTTTCTTTTCTATCTGCTTGGTAAGCATGATTGCCATCTCTTCGGTGGTATAGCACGTGATGGTGTACTTATGCACACCTGGCGTGGAACTTGCACACACATTCAGGCTCTCTATGTTCACCTGACGACGCGTGAAGACGGCTGTTATCTGATTAAGTATTCCAGCGAAGTTCTCGGAATATATGATCATGGTGTAGAGCGTCAACCCGTCGTGCGCAAGGTATGCGCTCTTGGCTGACAGCATGGGTACGTCCTCGCTTATGTCGTCGCGTATATCTTTTTCGTCTGTTGTTTTCATATCCTTGTCGATGTTCTCACATTTTCCGCAGGTGCGGCAGTTGCCGCACTCGCAATACGTGTCTTTGTAATCCATCCGTCTCTACTCTACCTCCAGCATCATATCGTCCACGTCCGCTCCTGGAGGGGTCATAGGCAACACGTTGTCTTCTTCCTTGACGGCGCACTGAAGCAAAAACGGCCCGTCCGTGTCCAGCATCTCCCAGACAGCAGCGTCAAGGTCTGCACGGTCCACCACCGTACGGCACGGTATACCGTAACCCTGGCATATCTTCTCGTAGTCGGGGTTGAGCATGGGAGTGAACGAATACCTCTTGTGGAAGAACATATACTGCCATTGGCGCACGTTGCCGAGGAAGTTGTTGTTGAGCAAGATAATCTTCACTGGCGACTTCTGCTCCATGACGGTGCCAAGTTCCTGTATGGTCATCTGCAACCCGCCGTCACCGCAGAACACGCACACCGTCCTGTCGGGTGCTCCGAACGTGGCGCCTATGCCTGCCGGAAGTCCGAAGCCCATAGTACCGCATCCTCCGCTCGTAACCACGCTGCGCCCTTCGGTGAACTTGAAATAGCGGCATCCGAACATCTGGTTCTGCCCTACGTCCGTGACGAGTATCGCCTTGTTGCCGCTCGCCTCGCTCACCTTGCGTACCACCTCTCCCATGAGCAGAGGACCGTCGGTGGGATGTACGGCAGGTTCTATCACCTTCTGAGCCTCCTTCTCCGCATAGGGAGCGAAGCCGGCTATCCAACTGTCGTGCCTTGCGCTCTCCAGATGCTCGGTGACAGCCGCCAACGTCTGCTTGCAGTCGCCCACCACCGCCAAGTCGGCGTGTACATTCTTGTTTATCTCGCTGGAGTCTATATCAAAGTGTATCACCTTAGCCTGTCTGGCATACGTCTTGAGGTTGCCTGTCACACGGTCGTCGAACCTCATACCAATGGCTATGAGGAGGTCGCACTGGTTGGTCATCACGTTAGGACCGAGGTTGCCGTGCATACCCAGCATGCCCATGTTCAGCGGATGGTCGGTAGGCAAGGCGGACAGCCCGAGCAGTGTGGTACCGCACGGTATCTGCGCCTTGACGAGGAAGTCCTGCAGTTCCTTGTGGGCGTTGCCGAGCTCCACGCCCTGCCCTACCAGAGCGAAGGGTTTGACGCTGTTGTTTATCATGCGTGCAGCCTGCCTTATGACATCGGCAGACGGTATGTTCACCGGCTTATAGCTGCGTATGAAGTCCACCTCTTCCGGTTTGAACTCCGTAAGTCCCGTCTGCGCATTTTTGGCGAAGTCAAGCACCACAGGCCCAGGCCTGCCACTTCTTGCTATGTAGAAGGCACGGCTCACCGCCCATGCCACGTCCTCGGCGCGACGTATCTGAAAGTTCCACTTCGTTATAGGTTGCGTCACGCCTATGACATCCACCTCCTGAAAGGCATCCGTACCAAGCATGGCTACTCCCACCTGTCCGCAGATGACCACCAGGGGCGTGGAGTCTATCATGGCGTCCGCCACTCCAGCCACGGTGTTCATGGCACCAGGGCCGCTGGTCACTATGCAGCAGCCTGTCTTTCCGCTCACCCTGGCATATCCCTGTGCGGCGTGCACCGCACCCTGCTCGTGCCTCACCAGCACGTGATGCATCTTTCCCCTGTGGTCGTAAAGGGCGTCGTATGTAGGCATGATAGCTCCTCCAGGGTACCCGAACAGAACCTCCACGCCCTCATGCTCCAGGGCGCGCATCATGGCCTCGGCACCTGTTATCTTGTTGTCCATATCTGTCATTGCTGTGTCCTGTGTTTGTGTCAGTCTATGATTCTCACGCCGCCCTTGTCAGCGCTTGCCACGCTCTGCGCATACGCTCTCAGAGCCTTGCTGACAATACGCTTGCGCTCCATGGGACGCTGTGGCCGTGCCGCCAACTCCTCGTCGCTGACCTTCACGTTGATGCTTCTCGACGGTATGTCTATCTCTATGATGTCGCCGTCCACTATCTTGCCTATGTTGCCCCCGTTGGCAGCCTCCGGACTGATATGTCCTATGGAGAGTCCGCTGGTGCCTCCGCTGAAACGTCCGTCAGTGATAAGGGCGCATTCCTTGCCCATGTGCATGCTCTTAATATAAGATGTAGGATAGAGCATCTCCTGCATGCCGGGACCGCCTTTGGGACCTTCGTGCGTTATCACTACGCAGTCGCCCTTCTTCACCTTGCCGCCCAGTATACCTTCGCATGCGTCTTCCTGCGAGTCGAATACCACGGCAGGACCTTCGAAATGCCACAACTCAGGTGCCACGCCAGCGGTCTTCACCACGCAACCGTCCTGCGCTATGTTGCCGAAGAGAACCGCCATGCCTCCGTCCTTGGTATAGGCATGTTCTATGTCGCGTATACATCCGTTCTCTCGGTCTGTGTCGAGGCTCTCCCACTGTGCGTCCTGCGAACCCATGACAGTGGAGAACTTCCTGCCGGGAGCTGAATGGTAGATGCGTTGGGCTTCCTGCTGCAGGAAGTCGTAGTCGGAAGGCAGGTCTGCGTCACCGAGTCCTATCTGGCCGGGGGTCAGACCAGAGATGCTATAGCCCAGTATGTCGTGCGCCAGCGTATGGCCGTTCACTCTCTTGCAGGTCAAGTCCAGCAGTCCGCCTTTGGCCAGTTCACCGAGAATACCCAGTATACCTCCGGCACGGTTCTCTTCCTGTATGCTATACTTCTGCCAGTTGGGAGCCAGCTTGCAGATGAAAGGCACGCGGCGAGAGAGTGCGTCTATGTCGGACATCTTGAAGTCCACGTCGCCTTCCTGCGCTACCGCCAGCAGGTGTAGCACGGTGTTGGTGGACGCTCCCATGGCTATGTCGAGAGTCATGGAGTTGAGGAACGCCTGACGTGTGGCTATGGAGCGTGGCAGCACCGAGTCGTCACCGTCCTCGTAGTACGCCAACGCGTTCTTGACGATAAGTTTGGCAGCGTCTTTGAAGAGCTGTATGCGGTTGGCGTGGGTGGCCAGGATGGAACCGTTGCCGGGCAACGACATACCGAGAGCTTCTGTAAGCGAGTTCATGGAATTGGCGGTGAACATGCCCGAGCATGCTCCGCAGCCAGGACATGCGCTGTGCTCCACCTCCTCCAGCTCCTCATCGCTGACGGTGGGGTCTCCACCTTTCACCATGGCGGTGATAAGGTCGGCGTTCTCGCCGTTCACCCTTCCTGCTTCCATTGGGCCTCCGCTCACGAACACGGCAGGGATATTGAGTCGCATAGCCGCCATCAGCATGCCAGGAGTCACCTTGTCGCAGTTGGATATGCACACCATGGCATCCGCCTTGTGCGCGTTCACCATATACTCCACAGAGTCGGCTATGATGTCGCGCGAGGGCAGGCTGTAGAGCATTCCGTCGTGTCCCATGGCTATGCCGTCGTCCACCGCTATGGTGTTGAACTCAGCGGCGTAGCATCCCAACTTCTCTATCTCAGCCTTCACCACCTGTCCTATCTCGTGGAGGTGTGTATGTCCGGGCACGAACTGTGTAAAGGAGTTGACGATAGCTATTATTGGTTTGCCGAACTGTTCTCTCTTCATGCCGTTTGCCACCCATAACGCTCTGGCTCCAGCCATGCGTCTGCCTTCGGTACAGACAGCGCTTCTTAAACTGTGTTTCATATCGTGTGTTTTTATCTTCTTTACCCTAAATAAACCATTTAATTTACAAAAGTAATCATTTCCGCCCAAACGGACAACTTTTGGCACGATAATTATAGGCTTACGAAACATAAGGTCACTGGTCTGCGCGAATACATCCAATGACCTATGGGTATACTGTCACTCGGATTTTACTCTACCGTTTGCCAGTCTGTCACGCCTTTTCCGGGTTCGTCCAGTTCTATGGCGAGCCCGACAACCTTGCGCACGTCTCCTTCGAACGGTTCCATACAACCGTTTTCTACAATCTGACGCACTACGGCGTTCACGCCTCCGTTGTTCCGCAACTTCAGTTCCATCACGTAAACGTAGCGTGATGCCCACGCCACCATGTCTATGCGACCACCAGCCAGCATGCGCTCCACCTCCACACCGCAACCGATAACGTTGAGAATAGTGCTGACGATGAGACGGTAGCGTTCTTCCATGTCCATTGACGCAAGTTTCCTGTTACTGTAAGGCACGTCTGAGACGAGTGCTTTCAGACACTTCATCGCATCGGGGATATTTCTATTGAGTTGCCATTATATTTTACAAGCAAAACGTGCAGATTTCCGAGTTGCGACCTTCGCAGGGAAGAGAATCCAATGGTATGGAGAGTCGCACCTCGGAGATGCGCTCCTACTCCTAAAGAGGCCCTCGGTGCTGACGCGCCGAGGGCCTCTCCTTTTTTCTTATGAAAATCTTTCGACTTTCTTTTTATGACTGCGTTTACTGAGCAGCAACCTTTACAATCTTGTAGTACTTGTGAGTAGAGTCCTTCACGTACTCAACTGCGTAATAAGTGCCAGCTGTACCTGCAGTCCATTTAAGAGCTTTCTTGTCACTGGCATCGAGTGTGACAGTCTTACCATCCTCAGAAGGAACGACGTTCAACAAGTCTTCAGCTTTGATATCTTGTTTTGTTGACTTAAGCACATAGCCATTTACATCGGTTAGTGAACGAATCTTATTTGTTTCTGTTGTATGTGCTATAAGATTTGCCACAGCAGCCTCAGTGATTGTAGCCTTGCCTGTATTCGTGGTTTCCACAACATAGAGGTTAACTCCATTGGTTTCAGCTCCACTAGTCAATGTCACTACGGAAGAACCTTCCATTACAGTTGCATAGATGGTATTACCGCTCTCATATTCATCCTTTCCAGTAATATACTTGCTACCGCTGACAGCAAATGTAGTGATTGAAGGCTCACCAACCTCAGTGATTGTCTCCTGCTTGCTAACTTCATCTTCAGCTACGACAGCGTCGAAGGTGATAGGATAGAGATCTGCTGACTGGTCTGATACCTTGAAGAGATATGTGTAAGCAAAATTTGGCTTCCACTGGCAGTATTGAGCTGGGACAGTGACTGTTTTGTCAGTGATCTCAATTACTTCTTGTGTATCCTCAGAAATTAACTTATAAGATACTTTGAAGGTCATGTCTGTAGTATTCTCTGTGTTGGGAAGGATAGATGAATATTTACCATCTGCAAGGTCATACAAAGGAGAAGAAGGCACTGTACCGAGATTCTTGTCGGCGGCTGTAAAGATATTGCCGCCGAACGATTCTGAAGTTTTTGGAGTGGTAACAGTTTGTGTCGTTGACAAGACTGGTTTTGCTCCATCATTGCCAGACTCGTAAATAACAGTGTACGTAATCTTATCAGAACTGTTGGCTTCGGGATTTTTTATAAAGTTACCATCAACACCAAACTTATCTGTTGCTGCAGTTTGTGTATTTGTTCCATACTTCACGCCTGTAATCTGCACATTATATCCAGGCACTGTCTCGTAGAAACCAAAACGAATCTTTGTCTGGAATTGACGGAAAGAAAGTATAACCGGCTGTACAGATGTTGTTCCCGTTGCATATTCTTTCTCCAGACGGTCTGAAACGAAGATGTTTGCAGCACTAGCTCCATTGGTCAACTCAATAGTGT
>CAVHNA010000105.1:4445-9443 GCA_963637205.1 Bacteroidaceae bacterium | reverse complement strand
CTACTTCACCGTTCAGTAACAAGTACTACTTTTCTATATAATAAAATGATTCGTAGAACACCTAATAAAAAGAGAATTGTTATGAAACTGAAGAATATTTTATCTATAGCTCTCATTGCTGCCGGATGCGTCACCGCATCCGCCCAGCCTGAGAAATCGGAAATCGTAGTTGAAGAGTTCAATCCTCATTGGTACGTTCAGGCTCAGGGTGGGGCTCAGTACACTCTTGGTGAGCGTAGCTTTGGCAAGCTCATCTCTCCCAACGTTCAGCTTGCCGGAGGTTATCTCTTTACTCCTGTATGGGGCCTTCGTCTTTCTGCTAACGCATGGCAGAGCAAGGGTGGTACCAAGTTCAACGACGGCAGCCAGTACGGATGGAAGCTCAACTACATCGCTCCGTCTCTTGAAGCTACCTGCAACCTCACCAACATCTGTGGCTTCAAGCAGAGAGTTTGCAACGCAGGTCTGTTCGCCGGTATCGGTGTCAACGTGGCATGGAACAACGATGAGGCTCTGGAAACTCGTCAGGCTATCCTCGCTGCTCATCCCAATGCAGATCCTTCCAGCTGCATGAACAACTACTGGGTCGGCACAGAGTGTTTCGCCACTGGCCGTTTCGGCGCGTTCCTTGACTTCAGAGTAGCAAAGCGTTTGGATATCGGTCTTGAGGTTAACGGAAATGTTCTCATGGACGCATACAACTCGAAGCCCGCCCAGAACGCTGACTGGTACTTCAACGCTCTCGTAGGTCTCAAGTATCACATCGGCAAGACCACCAAGAAGGTTTCAAAGCCCAATCCTTGCAAGCCTGTCATTGTTGAGAAGATAGTTGAGAAGCCCGTTGAGAAGATAGTTGAGAAGCCTGTATGCAAGGAGACACCTAAACAGAAGGAATCTTTGCGTCGCGACATATTCTACTCCATCCGCAGCTCAGAAGTTGTAGGTAGCGGCCTCGTGAAGGTAGAGGAAGTTGCCGACTTCCTTGAGCAGCACCCCGACGCTAAGGTTACTGTTACAGGATATGCGGACAAGAAGACCGGCAATCCCACCATCAACCAGCGTTACGCCATGAAGCGTGCGCAGAAGGTCGCTGATATCTTGACCAACAAGTATGGTATATCTAAGGATCGTATTAAGGTAGACTCTAAGGGTGATACCGTTCAGCCTTACGAGAAGAGCGAACTCAACCGCGTTTCCATTTGCATCGCAGAATAATTCTGGGATGGTGATATAGTTTTACCGTGCGTCCCCTACCAATTGCAATGATTGTAGGGGACGTACGTGTTTTTAGGAGTCAGACAGTTTTTGCATTTGGAACACTGTCGTCACCCCGACACACACATCGAATGAAAAAATGAACAGGTTTTTACTTCCTTTTTTTGTCACGCTTGCCGGACTTTCCTCGGCGTTTGCCCAAGATAGCGGCATAGACGGTGACGGTTATTACAGAGTCCGTAACAAAGGCTCCCAACGTTATATATATATAAGGGACAATACGGGCGACTATAGTCTGGATGTGGTGGACTATGGCGCGTTGCAGCTCTGGAAAAACATAGACAGTGCGGTTTCCGACCCTTCCAGCATCATTTACGTCAAGCAGGTTGCCGACGGCAAGTACGACCTTCAGGCGCAGGGCACAGGCGCATACAGCCTTGTGCAGCATTACGTGGATATCACGGAGAAGTCCGACGGTTCGTATGAGGTGAGCGCGTCGCAGTCTGGTGTTACCAAATACCTAAGCGACATCAGCGGTTCCGATGTCAGGGAAAGGGGTACGATGGGCGACGGCGGCAAGCTCAACTACCGCAAGTGGATAGCCGACAAGGTGAAGTCCACCAACGCCGAAAACTATTTTGGTATCAAGCCCACGGTCACCGTAGGCGGTAAACGCTATCGTCCGTTCTATGCCGACTTTCCTTTCACCACTGTCAGCGACGGCATGAAGGTCTACTACATCAACACCGTGGACACCCATTTCGGTGTGGCAGTGTTGAAGGAGATAAAAGGAGTGGTGCCGCGCGCCACTCCGGTGCTCGTAGAGTGTGCCTCCGTCAATCCCTCTGACAACAGGATAGAGATTTCCGACGTTGAGGGCAAGGCTGTGACGGGCAATCTCCTGAAGGGAGTCTATTTCGCCAACGACGAACGTCCTAAGTCGAAAGACGCTTACGTGAAGTTCGACGCAAGCAACATGCGGGTCTTGGATGCCGTGGACGGCAAGTTGACGTTTACCACTTCTGGGGCTTCTATCACGGAGCTTGAGGTGTATGTCAATTACAACGACGTCATCTGCGACTGCATTGCCGCCAACCATTGCTATTTGCCTGTGTCTGCCAGCGTGCAGGGCGACCTCCGTGTCATCACCGAGAGCGAATACAAGGGTCTTGGCATTGACGGCGTGTCACAGGATAAGGAAGAGACCGCTGACGGCGTGTTCTCGCTGCAGGGAGTGCGTATGCGTGCGGACAGCGATACGCAGGGACTTCCCAAGGGCGTTTATATCATCGGTGGCCACAAGGTAGCCGTGAAGTAACATTAGGAATAAGCAAGACATTTACTACATGAAGAGAACAGTTCTCGGTTTATCATTGTTCTGCGTGTTTTCCTTTGCTGAGGCGCAGAACAAGGCGTTCAGCCATCTGGATGTGGGTGAAGCGGTTGGTTCCATGGGAATAGGTATTGACATCGGCACCCCGTTGTGCGACTATGTGCAGGTGCGCACGGGTTTCACGTACATGCCACGTTTCAGTATCAAGAGTCATTTCCGGGTTGAGACAGGCAGCGGAATGCCCGTCAGCCAGTCTGGAATGGAGAAGGTAACCAAGATGATAGGGCAGATTACCAACATGCAGGTGGACGATCAGGTGGACATGAACCTGAGACCAAAGTTCACGCAGTTCAAGTTCATGGTGGATGTCTTTCCGTTTAAGCAAAACATGCACTGGCGCGCCACGGTGGGCTTCTTCGCCGGCAAGAGCCGTATAGGTGTGGCGGAAAACGCCACAGAGGACGCTCCTACGCTGTTGGGTGTCGCCATGTACAATTACTTCTACGTCAACAGCTGCCGGCAAGAGTCCATGTTCGGCGACATACAGCTGGGACAGACCCAGTTGCCCAACGTGCAGCTTGACGCGACTTACCTCGCCAAGGGAATGATGGGCATGCCCATAGGACGTTTCGCCGACGGCAGCAAGGCCATGCTTGTGCCAGACAGCAGGGGCATGGTGGTGGCGGAGATGCAGGTTAGCAAGTTCCGTCCGTATGTCGGAGTGGGGTATGAGACTTCCATGTCGAAGGACCACCGCTGGCGTTTCGCTTTGGATGCTGGCGTCATGATGTGGGGCGGCAGGCCGAAGGTGTATGTCGACAATGTCTACAAGATAGACACAGACAACGTAGATCCTGACAACTACCGTTACGACATAGTACGCCCCAACGCCGACGAGAGTGATTTCGTGGTGGACGAGCCTCTCAACCACGTTGACCTGGTGGGTGACCTCACGGACATCAATGGTAAGGTGGGCGATATGGTGAAGGCGGTAAGCCGCCTCAAGTGCTATCCCAATCTCAACCTAACCTTCTCTTACCGGATAAAGTAGCGCACTACGGATTTCTTTCTCTGTATGGTGTGCGCTTCAAACGTAAGGCGGGCGACCCGCTGGACAGAGTACAATCCAAACGTAAGATGACCGGTAGATGTGAGACGGTTTCAAGCGCAAGGTGGCAATACGGGCAGAACGAGAAAGGCGCGGGACAATGTTCCGCGCCTTTCTCATATCCACTTGCCTGGAGGTTACTTCACTTCCCAGATATCGTTCGTTTCCAGCAGTTCGGCGAAGTTGTGGTATTTCTTGGCCGCCTTCACCTCCTCTATCTGTGCCGTCACGCAGTCGTCGTACGTTGGAGCTTCCACGTCGCGTATCACGCCCAGTGCCACGGGGAAACCGTCGCCGTTCCCCATCAGCGCCAGCTTCAGCTGCAGCGTGTTGTCCTCGCAGTGAGCGTCGTGCACCAGTATGTCTTTCTCGGTTATGCCGTTCTCGCCTATCTTCACCGCCTTCAGGCTGAAGCCGTCCTGCACCAGTCCGTATTCGCAGTTCTCGCCGAAGATAAGAGGCTTGCCGTGCTCCACGTAGATGGCGTTCTTGGCGCGTCCCTCCTTGGTGTACACCGCCTCGTGGGTGCCGTTGTTGAAGATGACACAGTTCTGCAGTATCTCGCACACGCTGGCACCCTTGTGAGCGTATGCCGCCTTCAGTATCTCCACGGTGCCTTGAGCGTCAGTAGCCACGGCACGGGCGAAGAAGTGCCCACGTGCGCCGAAGCAGAGTTCCGCCGGGCGGAATGGATCCTCCACTGTGCCGTAGGGGCTGCTCTTGCTCACGAATCCTCTTGGCGAGGTGGGGCTGTACTGCCCCTTGGTGAGTCCGTATATGCGGTTGTTGAGCAGTATCATGTTCAGGTTTATGTTGCGTCGGTTGGCGTGTATGAAGTGGTTGCCGCCTATGGCCAGTCCGTCGCCGTCGCCACTCACCTGCCATACCGTGAGGTTGGGGTTCGCTATCTTGGCACCAGTCGCTATGGCCGCCGCGCGTCCGTGTATGGTGTTCATGCCGTAAGTGGCCATGTAGTGCGGCAGTCGGCTTGAGCATCCTATGCCCGAAATCACCGCCGTGTCATAGGGCGCTACGCCTATCTCGGCCATAGCCTTGTGCAGGCTTGCCAGGAAGAAGTGGTCGCCGCATCCGGGACACCATCTTGGCTGTCCTTTCTTGAAATCGTTTTGAGTGTATGCCATAATGTGTGTATGTCCTTTATTTGTTGAGTAATGTGTCGAAGTAAGCCACCAGCTCGTTCACCTTGAAGGGCTGTCCCTTCACCTCATTGTACTGGTACGGCACGAATCCGTCTACCTTCATGCGCAGCCATCCGGCCAGCTGTCCCATGTTCTGCTCCGCCACCACCACTTTCTTGTACTTCTTCAGCACCTCGGCGGTG
>CAVHNA010000105.1:0-4435 GCA_963637205.1 Bacteroidaceae bacterium | reverse complement strand
GGTTGATGTAGCGGAAGTGCGCCATGGCCACCTTCTTGCCAGCGTCGCGCATCTCCTGCATGGCGGCTCTCAGGTGTCCGTACGTGCCTCCAAATCCCACTATCAGCAGTTCGGCGTCATCCTTGTTGCCCAGCACTTCCAGGTCGGGCACGGGTATGTTCTGTATCTTCTGCGCGCGTTTGCGTGTCATCAGGTCGTGGTTCTCGGGGTTGGTGCTTATGGCTCCCGTCTTGTCGTCCTTCTCCAGCCCGCCCAGTATGTGCTCAAAGCCCTCGCGTCCCGGCACAGCCCAATAGCGCGTTCCGTTCTCGGCTCTCATGTACGGTGTCCATTTGCCTTTCAGCTCCTCCGGCACGTAAGGCGGCTTTATTTCGGGGTATTCGTCCATGTTGGGCAGCTTGAAGGCTCCCGAACCGTTGGCCACGTACGCATCGGTCATCAGCACCACCGGGGTCATGTGTTCCAGCGCCATCTTGCAAGCCTCGTATGCCGCGTCGAAGCAGTCGGTGGGACCTGTGGCTGCCATCACGGGCATGGGGCTTTCGCCGTTGCGTCCGAAGAGCACCTGCAGCAGGTCGGTCTGCTCGCTTTTGGTGGGCAGTCCGGTGGCCGGACCGCCGCGCTGCACGTCCAGCACCACCAGTGGCAGCTCCATGATGACGGCCAGGTTCATGGCCTCGCTCTTCAGGCAGATGCCCGGTCCAGAAGTGCTCGTCACGGCCAGAGCTCCAGCGAAGGATGCTCCCACCGACGAGGCGCAGCCGGCTATCTCGTCCTCACACTGCACTGTCACCACTCCTAGGCTCTTGTGCTTCGAGAGTTCGTGCAGCACGTCCGTGGCAGGTGTGATTGGGTACGACCCGAGGTAGAGCTTCAGCCCCGCCTTTTCTGCGGCGGCTATGAATCCGTATGCTGTGGCTTTGTTGCCTGTGATGTCCATGTACCTTCCGGGCACTTTGTGCTTCGTCTCTATGCGGTACACGTTGGCCACGCTAGAGTGCGTGTTGTGTCCGTAGTCGTATCCGGCCTGTATCACCTTTATGTTGGCGTCGGCCACGCCCGGTTTCTTGACGAACTTCTCGCGCAGGAAGTTGAAGGCTATGTCCAGGTCACGGTCGAAGAGCCAGCAGACGAGTCCCAGTGCGAACATGTTGCGGCACTTCATGACGCTCTTCACGTCCATGCCCGAGTCCTTGAGGCAGTCCTTCACCATAGTGGTGAGCGGGCAGGCTATCACTCGGTCGGGGTCAATGCCCATCTCGTCCAGATAGTCGGCGGAGGCGAACTGCGCCTTCTCCAGGTCTTTGGGTCCGAAGCTGTCGGTGTCTATGATGATGGCGGCACCCGGTTTGGCGTACTTGTACTGCGTCTTCAGTGCGGCGGCGTTCATGGCCACCAGCACGTCGCACTGGTCACCCGGCGTAAACACCTGTCTTGCGCCTATGTGCACCTGGAAGCCCGACACGCCCGTGAGCGATCCTTGCGGGGCGCGTATGTCCGCCGGATAGTCGGGGAACGTGCTTATGCTGTTGCCCACCGTGGCCGACACGGTGGAGAAGATGTTGCCGGCCAGCTGCATGCCGTCGCCGGAGTCACCGGAGAACCGCACCACCACGCTCTCCTTTTCCTTTATTTCTAGACTTTCTGCCATAAATAAAATGTAGTTTTAAAGTTCCTGTCTTACAGGCTGCAAATTTACGACAATTCCGTCAATCGCGAGTCTTCGCCCAAACGCTTTTTTCTGGTAAGCGTCCGGCGGCGTACTACCCGTCTTTGCATGGTCGCATTTGGCTCAAACGCTCCTCCTACATTTTGCGTGGAGGTCTCTGCAGGCCGTGCCAGCCTCTCAGGGAGCGAGATGGAGGTTTCGCATACGCAATCTTGCCTCTCCGAGAGTCGGATGGAGACTTAGCGTATGCAATCTTGACGCTTGTATTTCTTTTTGGAGGTCTCGCGGCGAGAGATCTCGCATTTTATTGCTACCTTTGTCGCCTGTATGCCGGACACGTGGATGGACGGCCAAGAAATCAGATTATAGAAAATGGAAAAAGAACATCACTACGCAGGCTTGACGGACGCACAGGTGCTGGAGAGCCGCAGAGAACACGGTGCCAACGTGATGACACCGCCACAGGAGAAGTCCGCCTGGGACAAGGTGAAGGACTGCATGCACTTTTGGCTGCTAAGGGTAGACCTAACCCTTTTCCTTGTCGCCGCACTTGTCGCCGTAGTACTCCCCCTTACCGGGGTTTGTAACTGCGACGGGCTGTGGATAGGCCCGACGTTGGCGTTCACCTTGTTCGCCCTGACCTACTTGGTGGCTTACCTCGGTGGCACGTGGGACGAGGAGGAGGGCGAGTTCCATATAGACTCGCTGTTCACTATCCTGCTCTTCGCCCTGGTGCTCTCGGGAGGCATCGCCTTCTACAACGGAGTCTTCGGCGGCGAAGAGGGCTGGGGGCCTTACCTCGAGCTGGTGGGCATAGCCGCCGCCGTGCTCATGGCCACCACCGTGGCGCATGTGTTGGAGACGCAGAACGAGAAGACCTTCAAGAGCCTCAACGAGGTGAACGACGACACGCCAGTGAAGGCGGTGCGCAACGACAACGTGTGCCAGGTGCCGCGCAAGGACATCGTGGTGGGCGACATCATACTGCTGGAGGCCGGCGAGGAAGTACCTGCCGATGCCGAGGTGCTGAGGTGCATGAACCTTACCATGAACGAGTCGTCGCTCACTGGCGAGCCGCAGTGCGCCAAGACCACCGACCCGGCGCGCTTCGATAGCGAGGCCACATATCCGTCGAACCATGTGATGAAGGGATGTACCGTGATGGAGGGCGACTGTGTGGCACGTGTGTTCGCCGTCGGTGATGCCACTGCCTGCGGCAAGGTCTTCAGTGCCGCGCAGGTGAAGGACGG
The DNA here is from genome assembly GCA_963637205.1 of Bacteroidaceae bacterium. Classification (GTDB taxonomy): domain Bacteria; phylum Bacteroidota; class Bacteroidia; order Bacteroidales; family Bacteroidaceae; genus Physcousia. The sequence goes on along the minus strand of CAVHNA010000105.1, from coordinate 1,516 downwards.
AGAGTCTACGCCGCTGAGCAGGAAACTCAACGAGTTGGCGGCGCTCATCACCAAGGTGAGCTATGGACTGGCCGTGGCGATAGTGCTGGGCAGACTGGCCCGTTACGCCGTAGCGCAGCCCGGAGCTCGGTGCGGCACTCTGGCAGTCTATCTCGGTGTCTCGCTGGCCGTCGCCGCCGTCGCTGCGTTCGTCATAGGCAGGCAGAAGACCGATGCCAACCGCTCTAAGGCCGAGCTCTGGCAGGTGATAGCCTTCATGGTCACTCCCATGGTGGGCATAGGGGCTTACTTCGCCAGCGGCGACATGTCCGCTGCGGCGTGGCCCGTATTGATACAGTACGCTCTTGACTCGCTGATGATAGCCGTCACGCTGATAGTCGTCACAGTGCCCGAGGGACTGCCCATGGCCGTCACGTTGAGCCTCGCCTTCAGCATGAAGCGACTGATGAAGCAGAACACCCTGCCGCGTACCATGCACGCCTGTGAGACTATGGGCGCTGTCTCCGTCATCTGCTCCGACAAGACGGGTACGCTCACGCAAAACCAGATGAGGGTGGTTGACACGGCTTTCGCGGAGCTCAAGGACCAAAGGCTCGGCGACGACAGACCGTCGGAACTGCTGAAAGAGTGCATAGCCGTCAACACCACCGCCAACCTCGGCCGTTCGGAAGGCAAGACCAAGACCATAGGCAACCCCACCGAGGGCGCACTCTTACTGTGGCTTGACGGACAGGGAGTGGACTACCTTCCCCTGCGCGAGTCGCTCCGCATTACGGACCGCGTGCAGTTCACCACAGAGCTGAAGTACATGGCCACAGTGGCAGACTCCGTCGTGGCAGGTCGCCCCGTGGTGTACGTGAAGGGTGGACCCGACATACTCATGGGTATGTGCTCGCTGACCGACACCCAGAAGGAAGCCTACAACGCCAAACTGGCCGAATACCAGAGCCACGCCAACCGCACGCTGGCCTTCGCATACAAGGAACTGGAGACGACGGACGGAGTGTTCAAGGACGGCAAGCTGGCCGTCAGCGGCCTTACCATGATGGGCGTGGCTGGCATAGAAGACCCCGTGCGCTCTGACGTGCCCGCCGCTATCTCCGACTGCCTCAACGCTGGCATACAGGTGAAGATAGTTACGGGCGACGCCCCGGGCACCGCCAAGGAGATAGGCAGGCAGCTCGGCCTGTGGACGGATGCGGACTCCGACATTAACATACTGTCCGGAACGGAACTTGCGGCCATGAGCGACGAAGAATTGAAGAATCGTCTGCCTAAGGTGAAGATAATACCGCGTGCACGCCCTGACAACAAGGAGCGCGCCGTGAGGTTGCTGAAGGGACTGGGATACGTGGTGGCTGTTACAGGCGACGGCACCAACGATGCTCCGGCTCTCAACGCCGCTAACGTGGGTCTCTCCATGGGCGACGGTACGGCCGTGGCCAAGGAAGCCAGCGACATGACCATCATAGACAGCTCGTTCGCCACCATCGCCAACGCCGTGATGTGGGGACGC
>CAVHNA010000104.1:882-9457 GCA_963637205.1 Bacteroidaceae bacterium | reverse complement strand
CGTTTCTTGCTTCACGGAGAACCGGATGAAGCTAGAAACGGCGTTTCTAGCATTCTCCGAGAATCAGGAGGAGGTTTTGCGTGTAAAATCTTGCTTCCCCGAGAGCTGGACGAACCTTTCGCTTGCGCAATCTCGCAAGGATGGAATAGGAGGCGCGTTTGTGTCCGCTCGGCGACGAAGGAGACGCTTGCCAGAGCAAGAAACGCGCCCTCGCAAGGAGAGAGATTAGCCTTGCCTTCTGCGGGTCGCGTTTGGCGCAAACGCTCCTACTACCTTTCCGCTTGTGTGTGGTCGCACATCGGAGATGCGCTCCTAAACGGCACACAACTGTTGCCTAACCTGGTCTATGACAGCATCGGCCTCAGTCGCATCCCTGACGAGATACTGCGCCATCCCGTCATCGCCAGAGTATCGTAACCCAGAAGCAAGTTGGCCACGGTAAGCTACCTGAAATCTTATTGTGACGAGGATGTGGACATTAACTGATTGTCACTACATGGACAAGTTCTACAACATGCAAATGGAACTGGTGCAAATGTAGCCCACACAAAATAAAAAAGGGCTACCGCTGTAGCCCAACCTTTGTTAACCTTAAATCTAATACTATGAAAAACACGGTGCAAATTTATAGCAACTTTGGCAGTGCGACAAATCCCGAAGCCTGTTTGTGCAGTTCTTTAACTTCAATTAACCATATCGGCCGATATTTTACATTAGTTTGCGCAAAAATGGCGCGTATGTCATCAAAGCATGTGCCTAACTGCCATATATTCCCACTGCCTGACTACTATTACAATCAGAAAGGGACGTGCCGGAATATGGCACGTCCCTCTATACCATTATATATATACAGGATTCTACCTGCAAGAAATTACTTGGCGTACGCCACCGAACGGGTTTCCCTTATGACAGTGATCTTCACCTGTCCGGGATAAGTCATCTCGTTCTGTATCTTGGTGGCTATCTCCGCACTGAGCTGTTCGGTCTGTTTGTCGTCTATCTTGTCGGCACCTACTATCACGCGCAGTTCCCTGCCTGCCTGTATGGCGTAGGTCTTCACCACGCCGGGATAGCTCATGGCTATGCCCTCCAAGTCCTTGAGACGCTTGATGTACGCCTCCACTATCTCGCGACGTGCGCCGGGACGGGCTCCGCTGATGGCGTCGCAGACCTGTACTATTGGAGCGAGGAGCGTGGTCATCTCCATCTCGTCGTGGTGGGCTCCGATGGCGTTGCATATCTCGGGCTTCTCCTTGTACTTCTCAGCCAACTTAGCGCCATAGAGAGCGTGCGGCATTTCGGGTTCCTCGTCGGGCACCTTGCCGATGTCGTGCAGGAGTCCGGCACGTTTGGCCTTCTTCGGGTTGAGCCCCAGCTCGCTCGCCATTACGGCACACAGGTTGGCGGTCTCTCTGGCATGCTGAAGGAGGTTCTGTCCATAGCTGCTGCGGTATTTCATCTTACCGATGATGCGTATCAGTTCGGGATGCAGACCGTGTATGCCGAGGTCTATGGTAGTGCGCTTTCCAGTTTCCAGGATTTCCTCGTCAATCTGCTTCTTCACCTTGTTCACCACCTCTTCTATACGTGCCGGGTGTATGCGCCCGTCGGCCACAAGCTGGTGGAGAGCCAGGCGGCACACCTCACGGCGGACAGGATCGAAGGCACTTATGACGATGGCTTCGGGAGTGTCGTCCACTACTATCTCCACGCCAGTGGCAGCCTCCAAAGCCCTGATGTTACGTCCCTCGCGACCGATGATACGTCCCTTCACCTCGTCGTTGTCTATGTGGAACACCGTGACACTGTTTTCTACGGATGTCTCCGTGGCTACACGCTGGATGGTCTGTATGATGATGCGCTTTGCCTCCTTGTTGGCCGTCATCTTGGCATCGTCCATTATCTCGTTGATATAGGCAGCCGCATTGGTGCGCGCCTCGTCCTTGAGACTCTCTACAAGACGCTCCTTGGCCTCGTCGGCACTGAGTCCCGAGAGCTCCTCCAGCTTCGTACGTTCCTGCTCCAGCAGGTTGTTGCGTCTTTCCTCCAGTTCGCTTTCCTTCTTTCCCAGAGTCTCCTGCAGGGCATCCATCTTCTGTCTCATAGACTCGTTCTCCTGCTTCCTGCGCGTGAGTTCGTCCTGCTTCTGGTTAAGGGTCAATTCCCTTTGCTTGAGCCTGTTCTCCGACTGCTGTATCTGCTGGTTGCGCAGACGCACCTCCTTCTCCAGCTCGTTCTTCTTGCTAAGGAACTTCTCTTTCACTTCCAGAAGTTTCTTCTGCTTTACCACTTCGGCCTCTTTCTCAGCCGTGTCGCGTGCCTCCGCCAGCAAAGCCTTGCGCTTGGCAGGCACCATAACCAAATACCATACAGCCACAAGAGAGAGAAACAGTACCACTCCTATGGCTACGGCAACAAATATATCCGTCATGTAACAAATAAATAAAAAATTATAAATTGGGGTCTTTAACTCTTTTTCCTGTTCTCGTTGAGTGCGGACTCCAACTCATCAAGCAACGGGGTAATCCTCTCCAGCAAGGGCTGCGCGTCAAGCGACGACTCCTGTCTCTTGGCTTTCAGCGCCACGTCAAGTACTGTCATCACGAGATACATCTCCGTGGATTGCCCCGGATAGTTGTTTGTATAGAAGTTGAATCTCTCCCTCACCAGTTTTTCCGCTTGCCTGTAGACATACTCGTCGCTACGTAGTATAGTCATGGGCAGCGTCCAACTGCCGAATTTGAGAGTTATTGATAAGGTATCGCTTTGCTCGTTCATGATTTTTCTAATCTACTTTCAGCATGGAGATACACCGGTCAATGTCCCGCACCATTTTGCGTATACGGCCTCTGAGGTCTTTCACGTCGTCGTCGGCCATGTCTATGTACTTGGCCATCCGCAGATGGTCGTACTTCTTGCGGAGCTCCTCGTTTTCCGACCGCATGGACAAAAGGCTTTCCTCTTTCAGCCGCAGTTCCTCCCGCAGCCTGGCGAGTTCCCCCTTCATCTCTTCATGACGCATCAAGAGTTGTCTGGTACGTGTCTCCAGACGCACTATCGAATCTGTCAATCTGTTGTCCATATCTCAAGAAACTCCTTTTTCCTTAGGCAAAGATAAATATTTTTCCCCTGCCTTACAAATTATTCCTCACTATTTTTTCTCGGCTCCTTCTTGGCGAGCATCACCACGGTGTGCACGTATTCGCTCATCCAAGCTTCGGAATATCCCAGCATGGACTGGTACTTGCGCAGTGATACACAAGCGCGGCGCACGCCTTCGTCCTTCCAGTCGAGCCGTGTCATCACCTCGTGCACCTGCTTGTCCACCATCTGCTTCATGGCCTTTCTCATGAAAGACGGCAGGCGGAACTTCCACTGCATGAGGTTGCCCATCAGCATCATCAAGTCCTGTATGAAGCCTTGGAAAGACACCAAGTACGTCTGGGCGTCCTGTATCTTGCGGCAACGCTTCTTGACGCTGGTCTCTATCTCAGTGAAGAAATCGTCGGACACATGGTAGAGGTCCTGTATGAGTTTGCGACAATGTTTCTTCTCCGCCAGTCCCAGCTTGTTGTTCAGCGTCTGCACGCGGTAAGTCTGCTTGAAAATCCTAAGGTCGGGCAGAGCCGCCAGGTTGCTGATGCCCAACTGCGCGGCCATCACAGACTGGTAATACACCCTAATGAGCAGCATGAAGTCCTCTATGCCGCCTATGCGGGTCTCCTCTTTCTTATCCTTCCGTTTGAAAATATTACCTAAAAATGACATATTTACATTATGATGATAGTAAAACAAAAATCAAATCCTATGCGCAAGCACTTTGAGGTCGAGCCACAACGTCCAGTTCTCCACATACCAGACATCCACGCGACTCTCGTATGCGCCGCCAGCCTCGTAGCCCAGAACCCGCGCCATACCCGTCATGCCAGGTTTCACCCACGGACGCACCGACTCTCTGGGGCCTACTACGGAGAGACTACCGCGGAGCACGTTGATGAAGCGAGGCAGTCCTGCCCATACGCCGTTGCCAAAGATGCCGAAGGAATATTCGCGGAAAGCCTTGCCGTGAGCGCCTTTCCTCTTGATTGCGGAAAGCACTGGGCCACCTTTACGCTTGGTCAGGGCGGCGGCAACCACCGTCACCACCGGCAGTACGGTGAGCAAAACCAAGGCACTGACCAGTATGTCGAATGTGCGTTTCACGAGTCTGCCTCCAAAGCTGCGCAGAGGCTCGCCGCCTGCTACCAACACCGATGTGTAGCCCGCTGTGGCGATGCGCCAGTTCCTGCCGTATGAGTTGATGCGCGGCGGCAGTGCGCAGAGGCGTACGCCTTTGTCCTCGCAATTTCTGAAGATGGTCTCGGCGGCCTCCTCTGTCAGTCTTTCCGGAGAGCAGAAGACATCCGTCACTGCGGTTTCACCGTCCAGGCAAGACGTGGCCTCGTCCAGACTTCCGAGCACCTTCAGGGAAGATGGCACGCTGCATGCGTCGTCATCCGTAAAGATGCCGAGGACGTAGCTCTTGCACCCGCCCATCTCCATGTCGCTCCACAACCGCGACATGTCCTCCATACTGCCTATCAAAACGGCTTTCCCCCGTCTGCCAAAGACTTTCTTCATTTTTCCGAAACGTTTCCTTTTGACGTCTAATCTTTATTTGTCCGTTGCCGCCATGCCGCGGCATCCGCGAATGCAAAGTTACGAAAAAAGATGAAATATACACTTTTGCCAACCCGAAAATAACCCTTAACACGTAATATTCAGGTCGCGCGAATACGTTGTAAGGAAAATTGTCTTATCTTTGCGCAGAATTTCAATTTAAACAACAATACCTACACAAGTATGGCAGAATACACCTCAAACGAAGATGTGAACAAGGAAGAAGAAAACGGTTTGCTGAACTTCAAGACCATCTGGAGTATAGTAGTGCTCAACTGGCAATGGATATTGCTTTCCGTGGTGGCGGCCTTGGCCATCGCCTTCTGTTACCTCAGGTACACTAGCCCCGTGTACAAGTCCACCATGAAAGTCCTCATCAAGGACGACGACAACAAGCGCAGGCCAAGTGCCAACCAGTTGATGAGCATAGAGAACATAGGATTGCTCTCCAACAGCAACGGTTTCGACAACGAGCTTGAGATTATCAACAGCGCCAACATCAACACCCGCGTGGTGAAGTCGCTGAAGCTGTACGTCAGCTATCACATGGAAGGCAGGGTAAAGAACGTAGAGCTCTACAAGAACAACCCCATCATAGTGGACATGCCGCAAAACCAGCTCAAGGTGCTGCAGGCTCCCGTCAGGATGAAGATAACGAAGAAAGGCAAGGGCTTGCACGTGGATGGCAAGATAAGGCTGCCGAATTCCAAGGAGGAGATGACCTTCAGCCGCAACGTGGAGAAGTTGCCAGGAGTCATCACCTCGTCAGTGGGAACCATCATCTTCCAGCAGAACCCCGGCATGAAACTTGAAGACAGATCCATGTTCGCCACCATCATGCCGATAGAGTTGGCAGGGAGAGCGTACTCGAGAAAGCTTGAGGCCGTGGCCACGAGCAAGACCACCACAGTGGCGCAGGTGACGTTCACCGATACGCAGATAGAGCGTTCGCTTGACTATCTCAACGAGCTGTTCAAGAGTTACAACGACGACGCCAACGAGGACAAGAACGAGGTGGCCAAGAAAACGGAGGAGTTCATAAAGGGACGTATAGAGCTCATCAAGAACGAGCTGGACGTGACGGAGAACGAGCTGGAGCAGTACAAGAAGAGCAACGAGCTCATCAACCTCACCAACGACGCTTCCACGGCACTCACCAAGACCACGGAATACCAAAAGGAACAGGTGGAACTGGAAACACAGCTCAACCTCATCAACGCTCTCGTCAACTACATGAACAACCCGGCCAACGCCACGCAGGTGATTCCGGCCAACCTCGGACTTGATGACAAAGGCGTGAACACCCTGGTAGAAAAATACAACGACCTGGTGCTGCAGCGCAACAGACTGCTCAAGTCCTCCAGCGAAGACAACCCCTACGTGCAGCGTATTACGAACGCCATGGAGGAGATGTGGCCGTCCATCCGCATGAGTCTCGACGCCATCAAGAGCGACATCCTCACACAGAAGAAGAGTGCGGACAACCAGTTCAACATGTTCAACTCCAAGATAAACAACACTCCCACCCAGGAGCGTGCGCTCACCAACTTCAGCCGCCAGCAGGAGATAAAGGCTAACCTCTACCTCACGCTGTTGCAGAAACGCGAGGAGAACTACATCTCACTGGCCAGTACGGCTGCCAAGGCACGTATCATAGACACGCCGCAGTATCTGGCCAAGGTGTCGCCCAAGGGCAGCATCGTGATGCTCATCGCCCTGGTGCTCGGTGTCTGCTTCCCCATAGGCATAGTGTTCCTCAAGGACCTGCTGAGGTTCCATATCGAAGGACGCGACGACATAGAGAAACTCACCAAACTGCCCATACTCGCCGATATACCGCTTGGCGGCAAATCGTACGACGGAGAGAGGGCTCTGGTGGTACACGAGAACAGCAACAGCTCCATGGACGAGTCGTTCCGCGGCCTGCGTACCAGCCTGCGCTTCATACTCAGTTCCACAGAGAAGGTGATAGGTTGCACCAGCTGCATACCCGGAGAGGGAAAGACCTTCGTCACCACCAACCTCGCCATGTCGCTCGCTTTGCTGGGCAAGAAGACCATCATCATCGGACTTGACATCCGCAAGCCGCGACTGGTGAAGCTCTTCGGACTGCCGGCCAGCAAGAAGGGTATTACAGCTTTCCTCTCCGAGGACAACGGCGACTTCACTCTCCTTGACGAGCAGATAACACACGGCGTGGGCAACCAGAACCTGGACGTCATGCCAGCCGGAGTAATCCCCCCCAACCCCGGAGAGCTTATCTCGAGGGTACAGCTTGAAAACGCCATCAACCTGCTGAAAGAACATTATGACTACATCGTCATAGACACGCCTCCCGTGGGACTCGTCAGCGACACGCTCTCCATAGCGCGTGTCATAGACATGACGCTGGTGGTGACGCGCGCCGACTACTCTCCGCGCTCCAACTTCGCTCTCATCAACGAGCTCGCCGAACAAAACAAGCTCCCCAAGGTGAACCTCGTGCTGAACGGTGTGGACCTCTCGAAGAAGAAATACGGCTACTACTACGGCTACGGCAAGTACGGCAAGTACGGCTACGGCAAGTACGGCCACTACGGAATATACGGCCACTACGGCACAGCCGAAAGCAAGGGACACACGGAAAAGTAAATGTAACGTCTCCAGGATGAAAGCCCCGGCGGTCCTTCTCATCATCCTCCCCATGGCGACAAACGCACAGATTGCCAGACTTGGGGAGGATGTAGTGTATTCGGCAGGTGTCACGGTCTCGGCCAGCGGCGGCTCTACGGCTCCCTTCTGGTTCACCGCCAACCGATACGGCCTGGGCACGGATAACACCAAATACGGATACATCCGGGCCGCAATCGGCAGAGACATCATGGCCGACAGCCTCAGACGGTGGAAGGTGGGATACGGGGCCGACCTGGTGGCAGCGCGCAGCATGAGCAGCAACTTCGTGGTGCAGCAGTTGTACGCCGACGTGCAGTGGCGCAAGCTCCGGCTCACCGTAGGGCAAAAAGAGCTTCCGCTGGAACTGAAGAACCAAGCTCTCAGCAGCGGAGCCATGACATCGGGCGTCAACGCACGTCCCATACCGCAGATAAGGCTGGGATATCCCGACTTCTCCCCTCTCAAGTTCGCCAAAGGATGGCTCGCCATGAAGGGGCACATAGCCTTCGGATGGTATGCCGATGGAGTGTGGCAGCGGCATTTCAACAACGGCAACAAATGGTCGCCCTACACCAGGCACAGCAAGTACCACAGCAAGGCGGGCTTCGTGAGGGTGGGCAACAAAGACAAGTTCCCGTTCCTGCTGACGTGCGGACTGGAGACCAGCTCGCAGTTCGGTGGCGAGGCGTGGAACCTGAGCGACCGCGCCGACCACTACGACCCCAACTTCTCGTCGTATCAGAACCTCAACGACGGACTGAAGAACTATTGGCATGCGCTCACCTTCTCCGGCAGTGACGTGAACGACGGCGACTACAACAACGTGGCGGGCAACCACCTCGGCTCGTGGCACCTGCGGCTCGACTACGAGGGCAATTCGTGGAAGGCCGCCTTCTACATGGAGCATTTCTTCGAAGACCACAGCCAGCTCTTCTGGCAATACGGATGGAAAGACATGCTCTACGGGGCGGAGCTGACACTGCCGTCCAACCGAATCCTCTCCGCAATGGTGTATGAGCACTTAGGCACCATGGACCAGTCGGGACCCATCTACCACGACAAGTCGGACAACCTAGGCGTGCAGATAAGCGGCCTCGACAACTACTACAACAACCACATATACGGAGCGTGGCAACACGCCGGTTTCGTGATAGGCAACCCGTTGTTGCTCTCGCCGCTGTACAGCAAGACAGGGTCGCTGAGCGTGCGGCACAACCGCATCAGAGCACACCACATCGGACTGTCGGGCAACCCGGCGAACGGG
>CAVHNA010000104.1:0-850 GCA_963637205.1 Bacteroidaceae bacterium | reverse complement strand
TATTGCTGACCACCGAGAAGAGTTACGGCACGTACAACCAGCCTCTGCGCCATCCCATGCGCGGCACTTACTGCCTGATGGAAGCGTCGTACAGACCGGGCTTCGCCAAGGGTGTCTGCGCCACTGTGGCCTACGCGCGCAATGGAGGGGAGCTGCTCGGCAAGTCCAACGGAGCCATGATATCGCTAGTGTACACAGGCAAGATAATGAAACGCAAATGAGGGGACACAGCTTATACATATATATAATATGCCTCTGCGCCGCGCTCTGTATGTCGTGTGAGAACAAGCACGACGACAACGGCGACCTCGGAGGCATGTGGCAGATGACGGAGTGGCGCGGCACCTCGGGCGAGGTGGTGGCCACGCAAGACGACCAGATATACCTGGCCTTCCGCAACCGGCTAGCCAGGTTCTACAAGATGCCATGCGGCGCGGTGAACTACTTCCTCTCTTACTTCCAAAGAGACGGCGACAGCATCCGTTTCTACCATATCGTCAACTATCCCACCGACACTATCGGCACCAACCGCGAGCTGCTGCCCTACGGTATAGCGTCCACCGCCGCCATGAAAATAGAAAAGCTCTCCGACGAACGTCTCATACTCAGCAACCAGGAGACAGGCAGAATCACCTACCGCAAATATTGACAACAAGGGGCGTTTGCGCCAAACGCAACCTAAGAAGCCTAGTAGGAGCTTGTCACCGAGGTGCACCCCCAGCACACGAAGCAAATTACTTTCCTTGTGAGGGCGCATCTCGGAGAAGTACCAAGCGAGATACTATAAATTTGCATCGTGTTTTTCATAGTATTAGATTTAAGGTTAACAAAGGTTGGGCTACAGCGGTAG
>CAVHNA010000103.1:6018-9676 GCA_963637205.1 Bacteroidaceae bacterium | reverse complement strand
CCATACACGTCACCGACTTTCCTCAGTATTTCAGCACGTCTCCTATAGCCTTCCCAAAACTCCGGATAGTCTTTTATCACAGCGCTGATGTCGCGGATTGCCCCCTTGTAGTCCCCCACATTGTCAAGCAATATGGCACGGTTATAAAGGGCTATGGTGTTGTCTGGCTCCAAACTGAGGACATAATTAAAATCCTCAATCGCCAGATTGTCATCGCCCACATTGGCGCGAAGCAAGGCACGGTTGAAATGCGCTATATAGCTGTTTTGGTCTATGTCCAAAGCAGTGTCATAGTCTGACATCGCTCCCCTGAGATTGTCTTGGTAATAACGTGCAAGAGCACGATTGACATAGAGTCCGGACTCTTTTGGCGTCTGAAGTATTGACTTGTCAAGCGAAGACTCTGCATCCGCATATTCCTCTCTCGCCGCCTGAAAAGCAGCTTTCAAACTCCACGCTTTACCGTCGTAAGCGTTTTCACGCAAAGCGATGTCGACCCATTTCTCCGCCTTCACACTATCCTTACGCGCAAGGGCCACCTGCGCTTTCATGGTATACACTTCGCTGTCCTTGGCCCAATGTTTTATCATAACGTCCAGAGAGGAGTCGGCACGTTCGTATTCCTTTAACTCCACCTGGCACAAGACGAGGTTGTGCCAACAATTCTTTTCAAGTGGATTGATGGCCAAGGCCTCATGATAATCATCTTCCGCAAGGGCAAACCTGTTCTGATTGATACGGGTAAGAGCCCTCAGGACATAATTGTCCAAAGCGTACGGATTGCGCTCTATCGCACTGCTGCAGTCTATTTCCGCTCCTTGAAAGTCCTCAAGGTAGAACTTGGCGAGACCGCGATAGAAATAAGGTTCTCCCAACCACGGCTTCGCATTAATCACCATGTTGAAACGTTGTATGGCAAGTACATAGTCCTCGTAGTACAAGGCGTTGCGTCCCATCAGCAAAACACGCTCAGCGTTAATCTGGGCATGCGCTTGACCGGAGCACAGCAAAACAAATGAAACGACTACATAAAAAACGTACTTGCCCCTACACATCTTCACGTTTCAACCATTCCTATATTCCGTCGTCATCCGTTGTAGCCAGAGAGTGTCACTTCTTAGTTTTAACCTTGTAACCACAAGAAAATTTACCCTTGGCTATGGCGTTTAGCTTAGAACGGATAAGTTGTTTGCGCAGCCCTGTCAGATGATCAGTGTAGACAATGCCATCCAAATGGTCAAACTCGTGCTGCATCACACGCGCCAAATATCCGTCCACCCATTCATCGTGCGGCTGGAAATTCTCGTCAAGATATGTAACGCGTATACGTTTTGGACGACGTACGTTCTCGTGTATGCCTGGAAGACTAAGGCAGCCCTCTTCCATGACGTCAGTATCGCTGTCGTCCTCCTCTTCAATATAAGGATTGACAAAGGCATGAACATAACCCTTGTATTGCGGCAACTCATCTGCAAGGGGATCCAGATTTATTACCACAAGACGGATACTAAGCCCTATTTGTGGAGCTGCAAGACCAATGCCTTCACTCTTCTCAAGAGTCTCGTACATGTTCTTTATTAAACTGTCAAGCTCCGGATACTCCGGAGTTATGTCCTCAGCCACTTTTCTCAAAACAGGCTGTCCGTATATGTATATAGGTAATACCATAATGTCCTTTAGAAATAAAATCAGAATTTCACCTGCGCGCTTCCATCCATCCCTGCAATATTATCGTAGCGCTTACCTCGTCTATGAGAGCCTTGTTCCGACGCGCCATCTTGCCTTTCCCACTCATCAACACAGCCTGATGCGCCATCACGCTGGTATAACGTTCGTCCCACATGTCTATCGGGATATCAGGAAACGCCTTTGACAACTTGTCAACGAACTCTTTTACAAATGACAGATTATCGCTATCCTTTCCATTGGTTTGTTTGGGCAAACCAACGACAAAACGTTCCACCCTCTCTGCACTTACGTACTGACGCAGATAGTCAAGCAATGAAGAAGTCTCCACCGTGGTGAGGCCACCCGCTATAATTTGCAAAGGGTCCGTCACAGCCAATCCTGTTCGACGGACCCCATAGTCTATTGAGAGTATTCTGCCCACTCTTTGCGAGTTGTCAAATCTTTTTTACTTTTGGTAAAGCAACCAAGTGCCGGGATATTTGCCTATAAGCGAGCTACGGCTCTGAGCTGCTTCTGCCTTGCTGTCAAAACTGTCTGCCACTACACGGTACATAGTGCCCTTGGTAGTAGAAGCCTTGACAACACGAGGACTGTGACCTGCATTTGAAAGTGTAGAGCTAAGACCAGTGGCGTTAGACTGAACGCCAAAGCTTCCTACCACCACGCTGTAAGCCTTGAGGGGAGCACCGGAAACAAGAGAAACATTCTCCGTGCGTACCGCAACGTTGCTATAGTCTACAGTGGGAGTAGTCTGCACAGGAGTAGTCTTGACAGGTGTTGCCGGCTGCACAGGAGTTGTGGCCACGGGAGTCTGAACCTCAGTCTGAGCCTTTGCCTTTTCATAAGCTTTCTTGTAAGCACTCTCTTTGCTCTTACAAGATGTCATGGCGAATACTGCGCACAAAGCAGCACCCATAAACAATGTTTTTTTCATACTTGATGTTTTAAAATTATTCCTTGTTTGTCTTATTTCTGCCGCAAAGTTACTCAAAAATACAAAAACACGCAATATGCGTATGTCAAAAAACGAGCAAAAAGTGTTAAATAAGTTGCAAAAAAGCAACGGAAAGCGATATTGTCAGAAAAATAGCCTATATTTGCAGTGTTAAAAGTTGAACATTTTAATTATAAGGGATTATGAAAGCTTTGAATTATCTTGTAGCCTTTATAGGCGGTGCCGCTATTGGTGCGGCATGCGGTTTACTGTTTGCCCCTGAGAAAGGAACAGACCTCCGTGAAAAAATTGCAGAAGCACTGCGTAAAAGAGGCATCAAGCTAAACAAGAAAGAAATGTCTGACCTCGTTGACGAAATTGCAGAAGAGCTGCAGTCCGGGAAAAACGAAGAAGCTTAACCCAATCATCACGCACGCATGCCATTGACAGGCAAGTACACAGAGCGGTTTCAGACTTTTTTTTCTGAGTTGAAGCATTATCTGGAACTGCAAAAGAGCTATGTGGCAATGGACACGGCAGAGAAACTGACGATTATACTCTCTGCCGTAGCCATTGCCGCTATTAGTCTTGTAACTGTGGCAATGTTTTTGTTTTTCGCTTCTTTCGCTATAGCGTACTGGATAGGACAGGTTACCGGTTGCATAGCCATAGGGTTTCTTTCTATTGCAGCTGTTCTGCTGTTTGCGCTTATCGTTTTTTACATCAAACGCAGGGATTGGATTACCATGCCACTGGCACGTTTCATGATCAGACTTTTTGTCAGAGAAGAAAACACGAACGGAAATGGCAATTGACAGGGATTTATTATTCACGGAGAACGATGCGCTTGCAGCCTTAGCAAAGCAAAAGGAACAGCTGAAGGGTGAAATACAGACTTCCAAGAAGAAGATGTATGACATCATGTGCGAGATGACCGCTCCCCTTCCCAAAACCACGAACAGAATACAAAGCGTAAGTCAACTTGTAAGCAACGCCATGGCAATATACGAAGGTATGCGTATAGGCATTGGCATC
>CAVHNA010000103.1:2682-6004 GCA_963637205.1 Bacteroidaceae bacterium | reverse complement strand
GACGTTCCGAAGAACAAAAAATCACCTGTAATATTCCGCCATTCTCCTTATGGCTCTGTCGCATACAGGGCAAAAGACCGGAGCTTCGTTTATCTTCATACGACATTCCTGAACCGGGCGGTAAACGCCCTTGGACTGGTATCCGCCACCTTCGTACACACCCACTTTATCATAGAGGCGTTTGCCGTCAGGTATTGTCGGTATGGAGACTTTCTTAGGCAGCATGTCTTTCCACTTGCCGGCAAAATCCACCAGCGTAGTGATATTAGGTTCCCATGGTTCAGTATCCGCCGGATACATGGTTTCGTATTGGTCGTCGTAATAGTACTCATCCGCCAATCCCGCAAAACTATGCCCGAACTCGTGCACAAGCACTGGCTTGCATTTAGTGTTGTGGGCAGCTGAAATGAGATAGCTGT
The DNA here is from genome assembly GCA_963637205.1 of Bacteroidaceae bacterium. Classification (GTDB taxonomy): domain Bacteria; phylum Bacteroidota; class Bacteroidia; order Bacteroidales; family Bacteroidaceae; genus Physcousia. The sequence goes on along the minus strand of CAVHNA010000103.1, from coordinate 5,585 downwards.
TATAGATACCGCTGCCTCCGTATTGTTCGGTATTGGCAAGAACTATGATATGCTCGTACGGAACCGAAGACAAACAGTCGTGCAATTTACGGAGACGCAATGTGGTGAGATATCTGTCACTGTAGAATGTGTCAAAGCTGCTGCCAAGCAATGTACGTTTCCACATCTGGTCGTGAGGAATACTAACGCCGGAATCCTGTGACGGAGCAAATACAGCCACGAAATTGAATCTGTCGCGCAACGACTTAAACGGTTCATGATTCATGAACACCTCAACAGATTCTTGACAATCCTTTCGGAACAAATCCATCTCCACCTGCGTATAACCTTCAGGTACAAACGCAATGTCTATTTTATCCTTACTGTCGCCCGTTTGACTGATGTACTCCCATGGGAAGCTTTCCGCAGCATGTCGTATAAGAATATCAGAAGGATTAACCCTATGAGTGATACTTGAGCACACCTGACGGTGCGTATCCGTAAGAGTGACCGTGACGTCCACAGGTCGCTTAGGGAAAGGAACGAGAAAGACATTCTCAAAAGACTTGCGCACCTTGGTAGCCTCTTCCGTGGTTTGCCATTCTTGGAACAAAGTGCTGAAAGAATTGCAATACAGAACTCTCCCATCCGCTATATCCTTGACAAGAATCTGGCCATTACCCGCAAGAGCGAGGCTGTCGAGATGCGTACGTCTGCCATACCAACCTTCAGACTGCGTCAAACCGTCCAAAGAAATGGTTTGTTCTACATTCGTACCGCAGAAAGTGTAGTCGAGACGTAAAGTGTTGTCTGTGAAATTGTCTTCAAAGTTCTGAGCATAGATTCCTGTCCCTTTCGCAACAAACAAAAACAGGAGGAAAAACAAAATCACCTGAAATCTCTTACACATAGAACCTAATGATTACTTTTTGCAAATAATTTCAAATCATCTCACTACACACATTCTGTCATTCAGACTGGCAAGCTCTCAGAAACGGAATCCCAAAGTACACGTGAACGACTGGCGCGTAAGGCCAACATCCACCGGGTCTATCTTTAAGCCAGTCTGTGACGGATTCTGTTCAGAGAAGTCAGAGCCAGAATTAGTATAGGTGCAATCAAACGCATAGAAGTCCGCTTTCTGCCTGCGCACCTTGTAAGCCAAGTCCGCATAGAACGCCTTATACTTGAAGCCCAAACCCAAGGTCAGAATGTCAGTAGCGCCAAGGTTCATATAACTCGTATTCACAGCATAATTCATAGCATAACTGTATGTGCTGCCTTCGGCCAAAGTGACCTGGTCAAACGTAGCCCCTTCCTTGTATGACGAAGTGATGTGATTGTAACCCAGACGTACAGCCCAAGCGGATGCAGGACGGAACTCCAAACCTGCTCTCAGCGTATGAGCCGCTTTCAGGGTATTCTTAGTATGTTGCTCCATCACCCTATCCCTGTCATTGGCAAAAGAATTGGAAAACTCGTCACCGTCAAACTTCGGATATCCCATCTTGCCGAATCCATAATGGGCGAATTCGTAGTCCACATCCCAAGCCATCCATGAACCCACGGTACTTCCTATGCCTGCACGAAGTTTCCAAGGCGTACGGAGAGTGTACTCCAGATAGTTGTCGTACACAGCGTCGCTGACATTCTTGACGTTGGTACTATAGTATGTAGAATTTTCCAGTCTATACCATGTAGGAGTTTCCACGACAAGACCAAACCTGAAAGAGGATTCCTCTATAGGACGTACGATAGTACCCAATTTCACATTTAAGCCGTAACCGGTAATTTTCACGTCGTTATAGACCTCGTAGTCGTCTGCTCTGTCATTCGTAGCAGCTATTTCCGTGTACGTGCTCCAGTTCCGGTAGCTCATATTGTCTACGCCTATCGTCAGTCCCACATAACCTCTGTCTTTGATATTGACGCTGGCACTGAAATCGTAGCCTTGTAGTCCACCCTCTGAATGGTGAGTATAGTAGTTATTACTGCCGGGGGCAAGGTTCTTGTAGCGCTTTTCGCCGTCTACAGTGTATTCCTCAAACACGCTGTTGTCGTTTTCACTGTTCATTCCGCCCATCAGACCAGCCAGATTGTACTGAGTAGCACAATTGTAAGTCAAAAACTCAGCCAACTGATCCATCTGACTCAGTCCTTTGAGATTGTTATTGTCCGCATAGAAGTTGTAGTTATAGTTGGCCTTCTTCTGGTAGTTAAAGCCCAGATTGACGTAGGGCACATCATGGTCTTGGGTGCGGATGCTGTAGACAAAACCCATCTGGTCGAAACTTCCAGTGCCTCTGTTCTCCTCCTTTATTCTTGAAGTACCCCACATGCCACCGAAAGAAAGCGAGACGTCGCTCTTGCGAAGTAGCCCCAATCCGGCAGGGTTCCAACTTATAACGCTGATGTCCGCTCCCAATGCGCCCATCGCTCCGCCCATTCCCACGTAGCGAGCCGTACCAATCACATCATTTGAGTTATTGGTAAGACGCTCGTTAAGGTATGTATCTTGAGCCTGTACACTCAGACAAGCCAATGAAATTACCGCGAATGTTATTCTTTTCATAATCTGTTCGTTTTTTAAAATTCAACTTAGCGTCAACGTCCTCTCACGCCACCGCTTCTGCCACCAGCGCCGCCTCTACTGCCGCCCATGCCTCCGCCAAAGGAGCCTCTGGAGCCACCGCCAAAGGACCCACTGCTAACAGAGCTTCCGCCTCTGGGGGTACTCATGCTGCTACCGCGCGGACTGCTAGACTCCTGACGCGAAGGCGAAGAATATGTGCTGCCTCTGGACAATCTGCCGGAAGACCTACCGGTGTTGCCATCCAATCTGCTGCCGCGGCTGACGCTTCCCGACCTGCTGCCGTCCAACCTTGACCCTCTTGGAGTTCCTCTACCCGAGAGAGTCTGTGTAC
>CAVHNA010000103.1:0-2672 GCA_963637205.1 Bacteroidaceae bacterium | reverse complement strand
GTGTACCGCCAGTCCTTCCGCCTCTCATCACCGGATGACTGATGCTGCGGTAAGGCCTGCCACCATAACCGAATGAACCGTGGTAAGGATGATGGTGGTGTCTGCCCCAACTGAAGCCGCCGGACCACCCAAAGCCGCCGTACCAAGGGCCGTACCAACCGTACCACGAGCTATGCCAAGGGCTATACCATGAGTAGTACCATGGGTCGTACCAGCCATACAACAAATCGGAATAGAACGGGTCGTAAAAGTAAACCCCGTGATATCTGCGCAAACGCGTGGCATAATAATAGTCGTCATCGTAGTAATATTCCGAGTCGCGATAGTCACGCTCAGCCTGAGATTCTTCTCCGTCAGCGTATGCGGTCTCGCTCCCGTCTTCAGAAGTAACGTAAAGAGTATCTCCTACCAGACGAGTTTTCACCTGTTGGGAGCCGCGCCTGTTATATTCATCCACGTCACGGAGCTGCCCTGTGTGGTAATCCGAAGACGTATCAGAATCGGCGACGTTACCTGTCGCCACATATTCCCTTACGGATGTTTTGGCGGAGCTACGGCTCACCGTCTTGGCCTCCGTCTTCTTCTTTTTGGGCACGAAATACATGTCATCGTCAGACTGCGCGGATGTAGACACTGGCAAACATACCGTCATAATCAATGCAAGTAAATTCCTTTTCATAATCCACCTCATTTTCTTTTTTACATCGGCAAAGTTACATTTTTTGCCCGATACCGACAATAGGAATTTTCCTATTTCAAGAGAGGAATGCCCTATTGTATTCATTTTTTTCCTATTTTTGCACCGCCATAAGATAAATGACATGAAGTATTACAAAACCACACTACAAATATCGCCTTTCTGCGAAGACTTCGCCGATGCCATATCGGCCATGCTATGCGAAATAGGCTATGAGACTTTCGTGCCCACGGAGACAGGTTTGGAGGCTTATATACAACAATCCCTTATGGATACCCGGCTCTTGGAACACACTCTTGCCAAATGTCCGTTGCCAGGAATCTCCATCATCCAGACCACAGAGGAAGCCGAATACGACAACTGGAATAAGACGTGGGAAGAGGAGAACTTTCGTCCCATCGTCATAGGAGAGACCATAGCCGTGCACTCTCCAGAACACACTGCGATACCCAAGGTGAAATACGACATCCTAATATCACCCCACCAGACATTCGGTACGGGAAGCCATCAGACCACGCGCATGCTACTCTCCGCACTGAGTCGTATGCCACTGTCGGGCAAACATGTCATAGACGCAGGCACAGGCACTGGCATCCTGTCCATAATGGCAGCGAAAAGGGGAGCGGAAAGTGTATTCGCATACGACATAGACGAATGGAGCGTGGCGAACACGAAGGACAACCTTCGCCTCAACAACGTGGACGCCAAGGTAAGCGTCGTGCAAGGAGATGTTTCCGTACTTGCTGGCGCACGGAAAGCGGATTTGCTGATAGCGAATATAAACCGCAACATAATCCTTGCGGACATGCCACATTTCCTGCAAGCCATGAAGAGCGAAGCGGCAATGCTGCTAAGCGGATTCTACGACGAAGACATACCGATGCTCGCGGACAAGGCGAAGACGATGGGCATGACTCTCAAGAGCCAAGACTCCGAAGACGGATGGTCTATGCTGCTATTCGAAACGGATGCTGTCCACGGGGCGGACATGTGAGATGATGATGCCAGGTATAAGCAGCGAGAGAACGCTCACCACCAATGTGACGACATCTATAACCAAAATGTGCTGCAGGCTAATGTCCACCGGCATGGCAGACATATAATAAACCTCAGGGTCAAGGCTCACCACAGAACAATATTTCTGCAGCAGCAGCAAAGCGAAGGCCAACACGTTCCCCCACAATATCCCCTTAAGCACCAAGAAGGAGGAGAAGTTGATGAAAATCCTGCGCATAGTGCCGTTGGAAGCACCCATAGCCTTCATCACGCCGATGAACCCCGTACGCTCCAAGATGATGATAAGCAAGCCGCTTATCATGGTGAAGCCCGACACGCACACCATCAGTACGAGTATGGCCCACACATCCATGTCCAACAACTGCAGCCAGGCGAATACTGTGGGATACAAGTCCTGGATGGACATGGCAGTATAATAAGAGCCGTAAGCGTCCTGAGTTCTGCTGACATTCCTCACCATATAGTCCATAGCCGGAGCTATGCGGTCGTAAGAGTCAAGAAACACCTCCGCTCCGGAGCATTGATAAGTGTCAAAGCCCAAGAGCTTGTGGACAGTATGGAAATCACAAAAGACCAACTGCTTGTCGAAATCAGTCAGGTTGGTGCAGTAAATGCCAGATACGCTGAACTTGCGCGCCTTGATGGATTTCTCAAAAAAATAGGCGTACACATTGTCCCCGAGTCCAATGCTGAGTTGTTTGGCGAGCGACTTGGAGATAAGTATCTTACCCGTGGCGACCGTATCACTGAAAGATGGTATCTCGCCCTCCACCAAGTGTTCCTTCAGGAAGGACGTGTCGTAGTCCTCCCCTATCCCACGGAACGCCACTCCACGAAAAGAATTCTGGGTCTTCAACATTCCAGGCTTTACGCAAAACTTCTGCGCGTGGCTGACACACGGAGCGTCGTACAGCTTGTTCACCATAGCGCTGTCCACCACAATGGGCTGGTACAACTC
>CAVHNA010000102.1:0-9678 GCA_963637205.1 Bacteroidaceae bacterium | reverse complement strand
GTGTAGGTGTCGGTGAAAACAAACCGTCCACCCTTCGCCGTCAGGCTGTCTATGGCAGGCCATATACGTTGCGCTCCATCAAAGTCATAGATGCAGTGGGCGTTGCCGGCACCAAGTGTCTCGCGGCTGATGCCCTCCACTCTGTCCCAGCACAGCTTAAGTCCAGGCGTAAGCACCAGGTAGTCGTAGGTGAACGTCTCGCCCTTGGCGGTGCGTGCCGTCCTGCGCTCTGGGTCGAGAGCTACAACAGAGTCCTTCACCCATTTCACTCCTTTGGGGATGCATGCGCCTTGTGGCTTCCAGACCTCATCGGGACGGAAGATACCCGCCGCGATGAAGGTGAATCCGGGCTGGTAGTATTGTCTGTCGGACGGGTCTATGAGCGTGATGTCAGGGTCAGATATCCTGCGCATCAGCCTTGCCGCAAAGCTGCATCCTGCCGCTCCGCCTCCTATTATCAGTATCTTTCCTTTCACGTCCACGGTGCCAAGTGCTTTTACGGCACCTGCTCCTATGCCTATGGCAGCCACCGCGCCTACGCCCACCTTTACGAATGTGCGTCTGGACATGAGGCTGCCGAGTTTTGAATCGTTGTTGTCGTACATGTGGTATGTGTGAATAATGTAGTTACAGTGTCGTTGATTGTTGCGATATAAAACCTCACAAAGTTACGACATTTATTTTGTTGCTTGCGGCAAAACAGTGATATTAGTAAGGCTAACCGCAAAAAGAAGTAATAAAATGTGATAAATTTTGTCCAAAAAGTGATAAATTCGTACATTTGCACAAACATTGGCCTATGAATGTGGAAATGCGAATTCGGACAGGCGATGCCAGGCATATAGGCGAAACGAAATGAACAACCTAAGCGGTAAAGATAGATAACAGTAAAGGAAAATGAGCAAGAGTGAGAGATTGTTTATCTTCGACACTACTCTGAGGGACGGCGAGCAGGTGCCCGGTTGTCAGCTGAACACAGTGGAGAAGATACAGGTGGCAAAACAGCTCGAGGCTTTGGGAGTGGACGTGATAGAAGCGGGCTTCCCTGTAAGCAGTCCGGGCGACTTCAATTCAGTGATAGAGATAAGCAAGGCGGTGACGTGGCCGGTGATTTGCGCCCTGACACGTGCCGTGCAGAAAGACATAGACGTGGCCGCAGAGGCTCTGAAATACGCCAAGCACAAGAGGATACACACCGGCATAGGTACCAGCGAGAGCCATATCAAGTTTAAGTTCAAGTCTACGCCGGAGGAGATAATAGAACGTGCCGTGGCCGCCGTGAAGTACGCCAAGAAGTACGTGGAGGACGTGGAGTTCTATGCGGAAGACGCGGGCAGAACCAGCAATGAATATCTGGCACGTGTCATAGACGCTGTCACGAAAGCTGGTGCCACGGTCTGCAACATCCCCGACACCACGGGATTCAGAATACCCAACGAGTACAACGAGAAGATAAAGTATCTGTATGAGCACGTGGACGCTTTTGCGGCAGGCAAGAGTATCCTGTCCACCCATTGCCACAACGACCTTGGCATGGCCACAGCCAACACCATAGCGGGTGTACTGGGCGGAGCTCGTCAGGTGGAGGTTACAATCAACGGAATAGGGGAGCGTGCCGGAAACACATCTCTGGAAGAGGTGGCCATGATATTCAAGACACATCCCGACCTCGGCATAGAAACCAACATCAACACTACCAAGATATACTCCACCAGCCGTATGGTCAGCTCACTGATGAACATGCCGGTGCAGCCCAACAAGGCTATAGTGGGCAGGAACGCTTTCGCTCACAGCTCCGGAATACATCAGGACGGGGTGCTGAAGAACGCTTCCACATACGAGATAATGGATCCGAAGGAAGTGGGTATCGACGACAACGCTATAGTGCTGACGGCACGCTCGGGACGCGCCGCACTGAAGCACAGACTCAGTGTAAACGGTGTGGAGATAGACGGAGAACGTCTGGACAAGGTATACCAGGACTTCCTGACTCTAGCCGACAAGAAAAAGGAGATAACGGACGACGACATACTGATGCTGGCTGGGGGCGACAGGGCCGCTACGCACAGCGTGAAACTCGACTATCTGCAGGTGACTACTGGAAAGGGTGTGCGCAGCGTGGCAAGCATAGGGCTGACCATAGCCAACGAGAAGTTTGAGTCTGCGGCATCAGGCAACGGTCCGGTGGACGCTGCCATCAGGGCTTTGAAATCTATTATCCATAGAGAGATGACTCTCAAGGAGTTCACTATACAGGCCATAAGCAAAGGTTCTGACGACGTGGGCAAGGTGCACATGCAGGTGGAATACGACGGGCACCTCTATTACGGCTTCGGAGCCAACACCGACATCGTAACTGCCAGCGTGGAGGCGTACATAGACTGTATCAACAAATTCAAAGTAAAATAGCAAATGAACACTCTATTCGACAAGATTTGGGACAGCCACGTGGTTCAGAACGTGGAAGACGGTCCCACACAATTATATATTGACAGGCTTTACGCACACGAGGTGACTTCGCCACAGGCGTTCGACACACTCAGGGACAAGGAAATAAAGGTGTTCCGCCCCGACCATGTGTACGCCATGCCCGACCACAACACTCCGAGCGACCAACAGGATCATATAGACGACCTAGTAGGACGCAAACAGGTGGAGACTCTGGAGAAGAACTGCCGTGAGTTCGGCATCACACACTTCGCCATGGGCAGCAAAGACAATGGCATCATACATGTGGTGGGACCGGAGAAAGCCCTGTCCCTACCAGGAATGACGATAGTATGCGGTGACTCCCACACCAGTACACATGGAGCGGTGGGAGCCATAGCCATGGGCATAGGCACAAGCGAGGTGGCTCAGGTGCTGGCTTCGCAGTGTATACTACAGAGCAAGCCCAAGACGATGCGCATAAACATAGAAGGTGTCCTCCCGAAAGGAAGTACCGCCAAGGACGTGGCTCTGTACATAATGGCCCAGATGACCACAAGCGGAGCCACGGGTTACGCCGTGGAGTATGCCGGCAGTACGATACGCAACATGAGTATGGAAGGCAGGCTTACTCTCTCCAACCTGTCCATAGAGATGGGCTCCAGAGCTGGACTTATTGCTCCTGACGAGAAGACCTTCGAATATCTGAAAGGTCGCGAGTACGCCCCTAAGGGTGAAGCGTGGGACAAGGCTGTGAAAGAGTGGAAGAAGCTGCGTTCGGACGACGACGCAGTGTTTGACCGCGAGGTGACTTACCGTGCCGAAGACATCAAACCGCGTATCACCTACGGTACCAATCCAGGTGCAGGCATCGCCATAGATGAGTGCATTCCCACTCTGGAGAGTGTACCGGAAGCAGACAGAGACCAGTTCCTTTCCATGCTGGACTATATGCAGTTCAAACCTGGACAAAAACTTGAAGGAACGCCAGTAGACTACTGCTTCTTAGGAGCTTGCACAAACGGTAGGATAGAAGACTTCAGGGCTTTCGCCAGCATAGTAAAAGGCAAGAAGAAAGCCGACAATGTGGTGGCTTGGCTGGTACCAGGCAGTTGGCTGGTGCGCAAACAGATTATAGACGAAGGTATAGACAAAGTGCTGGAGGCAGCCGGCTTTGAGTTGAGATTGCCTTCATGTTCCAGCTGTCTGGCCATGAATCCGGACAAGGTTCCGGCAGGCAAGCTCAGCATCAGCACCAGCAACCGTAACTTCGTGGGCAGACAAGGACCGGGCGCACGCACAGTATTGGCGAGTCCGCTCGTAGTGGCGGCCTCGGCAATAACCGGTGTAATAACGGATCCGAGAAAGCTGATTTGAGGCTTCTCCGGTACGAAATCCACAATGTCATAAAACCGAAAAGACACAATGAAACAGAAATTTGATATAATACAGTCCACCTGTATCCCCATAGAGATAGACAACTGCAACACGGATCTTATCATTCCGGCCCGCTATCTCGCCAGTACTACACGCGACCCCAAGTTCTTCGGCGACGCTTTCATGCACGACCTTAGATACGACGCGGATGGCAACGAGGTGGAGAACTTCGTGATGAACAAGCCCGAGTATCGCGAAGCTCCACACCAGGGAGTGCACGAGATAATAGTAGGTGGCAAGAACTGGGGTTCTGGCTCCAGTCGTGAACATGCGGCGTGGGCGATAGCAGGGTATGGCGTGAGAGTGGTGATAAGCAGTTCCTTTGCCGACATACACCGCAACAACCTTCTCAACTGCTTTGTACTTCCCGTCCTCGTCTCACCCGCTTTCCAGCGTGAGCTGTTTGACACACTGAAGGACAACCCACAGGCGGAAGTAAAGGTGGATGTGCATCAACAGACGGTTACCAATATCAGCACAGGACACAGCGAGAGGTTTGAGATAAACAGCTACAAGAAGTACTGTCTGATGAACGCGTTTGACGACATAGACTTTCTGCTGGAAAACAAGAGCAAGATAGAGGCGTACGAGAACAGATGAGCAGTCCTTGTCCATTGCAGATAATAGACACCACGCTTCGTGACGGGGAGCAGACCTGTGGAGTCAGCTTCGGTGCGTCCGAGAAACTCTCCATAGCGAGGAAACTGCTCACTAAAGTGGGGGTGGACAAAGTGGAGATAGCCTCCGCCAGAGTAAGCGCAGGGGAACTGGAGTCGGTACGCAAGGTGTGCGCATGGGCGAAGGAGGACGGGTGTCTGGATGCGATAGAGGTCTTGGGATTTTGCGATAACGGACTGTCCATTGACTGGATAGCCTCGGCTGGCGGCAAAGTGATAAACCTTCTATGTAAGGGTTCGGAGAAACACTGTAGAGGGCAGCTTGGCAAGACTCCGGAAGAACATTGGCGCGATGTTTGCGAGAACATAAAGTTGGCAAACGCCAAGGGTCTTTCGGTGAACGTATATCTGGAAGACTGGTCGAACGGTATCCAGGACTCTCCTGCGTATGTCTTCGGCTTCATGGACGCTTTGTGCACGGAGAACGTAGGGCGGTTCATGCTGCCCGACACGTTGGGAATACTCTCGCCCAAGAAGACGTGGCAACTGATTTCGCAGATGACGGAGAGGTATCCGTCTCTCCATTTTGATTTCCATGCACACAACGACTACGACCTCGCCGTCGCCAACGTGCTGGCGGCAGTACGTGCCGGAGTGAAAGGTGTGCACACCACGGTGAACGGCTTGGGCGAGAGAGCTGGCAACGCGTCCCTGTCGAGCGTGGTGGCCGTAATAAACGACATGCTGCCGGATGTGAAATGCAGAATACACGAAGCAAGCATAAACAGCATGTCACGTCTTGTAGAGTCTTGCTCTGGCATAGGTACCGCAGCCAATACCCCAATAGTAGGAGAGAACGTCTTTACGCAGACGGCCGGCGTTCACGCTGACGGAGACAAGAAGGGGAGGCTCTACATCAGTCCGCTCATCCCGGAACGTTTCGGCAGAAGCCGTGAGTATGCACTCGGTAAAATGAGCGGTAAAGCCAATATAGAGCAGAACCTGAAGTTGCTGGGCATCCAACTCTCTGACGACGACATGAGGAGGGTGACCAGACGAATCAACGATATGGGCGACAAGAAGGAGCACGTCACGATAGACGACTTACCCTACATCATCGCCGATGTGCTTCACCACGACTCTCCCACAGAGAGCATACATCTGTTGTCATATATGGTATCCACAGCATACGGACTACACCCACAGGCATGTGTGAAACTGGAAATCAACGGCGTGGCATACGAGGAGTCCGCCACCGGCGACGGTATGTACGACGCTTTCGTGAGAGCTGTAAGGCATATCTACCGCAACAAGTTGTCCAGGGAATTCCCGTGGCTTACAAACTATGTCGTCACCATTCCTCCCGGTGGACGTACTGACGCCTTGGTACACACCATTATCACGTGGGAGTTCAACGGACGCACCTACAGGACACGCGGCTTGGACGCTGACCAGACTGAATCGTCCATCAAGGCGACGATAAAAATGCTGAACATAATAGAAAAAGAATATAACTTGCAATAAAACAAAAAAGGATGAAACTTAAAATAGCAGTACTGGCAGGTGACGGCATCGGGCCAGAGATAATGGAGCAGGGAGTGGCCGTAATGGATGCGGTGGCAGGAAAGTTCGGCCATGAGGTGTCTTACAAGGAGGCTCTGTGCGGCGCACATGCGATAGATGAGGTGGGAGACCCCTTCCCCGAGGAAACGTTCTGCACCTGTATGGAGGCTGACGCCGTCCTGTTCGCAAGCGTGGGAGACCCTCGTTTCGACAACGACCCTACGGCCAAGGTGAGACCTGAGCAAGGACTGTTGGCCATGCGCAAGAAACTTGGACTGTATGCCAACATACGTCCGGTGGAGACATTTAACTGCCTCGTACACAAATCACCTCTCAAGGACGAACTCGTACGCGGAGCAGACTTCATCTGTATACGCGAACTTACCGGCGGCATGTACTTCGGAGAGAAAAAAGAAGGCGTGGACGAGGCGTACGACACCAATTATTACAGCAGGCCGGAAGTGGAACGTATCCTGCGTGTAGCGTACCAGTATGCACGTCAACGCCGTAAGCACCTTACCGTAGTGGACAAAGCCAACGTGTTGGCGAGCAGTCGTCTGTGGCGCAAGGTAGCACAAGAGATGATGGTAGAATATCCGGATGTCACCACGGACTTCATGTATGTGGACAACGCCGCCATGCGTATGATTCAGGACCCGCGCTTCTTTGACGTGATGGTTACGGAGAACACATTCGGCGACATCCTTACGGACGAAGGGTCGTGCATCACCGGCTCTATGGGATTGCTTCCCAGTGCTTCCACAGGCGAGCACACTCCTGTATTCGAGCCCATACACGGCTCATGGCCTCAAGGAAAAGGACTCAACATCGCCAATCCTTTGGCACAGATACTCAGCGTAGCCATGCTGTATGAGTATTTCGGACTGAAAGAAGAAGGTTCCCTGATTCGTGAGGCGGTGAACGCATCCCTTGACCAGAACGTAAGAACACCCGAAATTCAAGTGGAGGGCGGCGAGAAATATGGAACACGTGAGGTAGGTGCCTGGATTGTGGAGTACATCAAGAACAAATAGGTGTAGGCTGTGTATGGCAGTGGGCATGAAAAGGGCTTTCGGTTTAGTTCTATCGTCTTTTTTGACGGTTAACGTCGCCCACGCTGACAGTGACTGGCAAGAGGGATTCTTGACATCGTATGTCAATTCCGCCTTAAACCGGTCAATGGCTAGACAAGACACTGCTAGACATGACGGACATATCCGCTATGGACGCAACCTGACCGAATGGGTGAGCGCACCACAGTTCGGCGGATACGTAATAGCCAAATACGGCTACACCGACAAAGCCGACGCCAAGGCTAACAACAGTTTCGAGGCTCGTCTCATACGCATGTATGTCTCTGGCACATTGCTGAAGCATTTCCGCTATCGTGTGCAGATGGAGTTGAAAAACACGCCTTCCATAAGGGACTTCACTCTGGAGTGGGTAAAGTGGCAGGAGTTTCAAGTGAAAGTGGGGCAGTTTAAACGCTGCTTCACTTTCGAGAACCCCTCCAACCCGTGGGACATTGGATTCGGCGGTTATTCGCAACTGGCAATGCGTATGACGGCTCTCTCGTGTGACGACCCGAGCGGAGAATCGGCACAGAACGGACGTGACCAAGGTATACAGTTGTCCGGTAACCTTTTTCCGGTAGGAAAAGACCGACACCGGCTGCTTCACTACAAGGCTGCGGTGTACAACGGGAACGGTCAAAATCGCAGTGACAACAACAATCGCAAGGACTGGATAGGATGTCTGCAACTGATGCCTGTAAAAGGACTCAAGGTTGCTGTCTTCGGATGGACAGGTTCTTATAAGGTGGAGGAAACTGAAGTTGACCGTAGACGTTGGGCTCTCTCCGCCAACTATGAGAACAAAGGATGGGAGGCGCGCGCAGAGTACGCACATCACAAGGGCCACAACGCCACCATGCGCAACAAGAATACTGGAGACTTCTTAGACTCTGGACGTGCAGACGCATGGTATGCGGCAGTGGGCGTACCTCTTACCGAGTGGCTTCGCATACACCTCAAGTATGACGTTTACCGTAAGGATGCTGCATGGAACACTTCGCGTACACTTTGGTGTGTGTGCCCGAACTTCCAACTTCACAAGAACCTGAAGTTTCAACTACAATATAATTTCGTGTGTGACAAGTCTGACGCCACAGACCGACATTACAACGAACTTTGGGCACAGGCGTATGTAAGATTCTAAAACAACCAACACCTAAACTCTTTGATTATGAACCTTAAATTTGTTTTTACGTTGGCACTGGCCTTCAACGCTTACCTGTCATGCACCGCACAGAGTGTAGAAAATACGGTAAAGACTTCATTTCATCCGTGTTGCCTATGGTTTGACACAGACGGAAGAATAATAAATGCGCACGGTGGAGGCGTGCTTTTCCATGACGGCAAATACTATTGGTACGGTGAACACAAGGGAGAACATTCCAACAGAGCCCTTGTGGGCGTGACCTGCTATTCTTCCTCCGACCTCTACAATTGGAAAAACGAGGGTATAGCCCTTTCTGTATCGGCCGAGGTGGGAAACCCAATAGAAAGGGGGTGCGTCATAGAACGCCCCAAAGTCATATACAATGTGAGGACAAAGAAGTTCGTGATGTATTTCCATTTGGAACTCAAGGGCAAGGGATATGAAGCCGCCAACGTTGGAATCGCTGTCAGCGACACACCTGCAGGGCCTTTCAGTTTTATAAAGAACGGTCGAGTCAATTCTGGTAAGACTCCCCTGGGCATGAAGAAGAAACGGATGCCTGACGGTTGGGACAACAAAGAAATAAAATGGTGGACTCCAGAGTGGTATAAACTAGTGAAAGAAGGAATGTTCGTTAAAAGAGACCTTGGCGGTGGCCAGATGTCGAGAGACATGACTCTTTTTGTGGACGATGACGGCAAGGCATACCACATCTATTCCTCTGAAGACAACCTCACATTGCAAGTGGCAGAGCTGACAGACGACTACCTGGGCTACACAGGAAGGTATATCCGTATTGACCCGTCCGGTCATAATGAAGCACCTGCCGTTTTCAAGAAGGATGGACGTTACTATATGATAACTTCGGGATGTACAGGATGGAGTCCCAACGCCGCACGTCTACATACTGCGGACAATATTATGGGAGAATGGACGCGCCATCCCAATCCTTGCCGAGGCAAAGACTCGGAAACTACATTCCATTCACAAAGCACGTATATTCTGCCTGTGCAAGGCAAGAAGGACACATTCATCTTCATGGCGGACAACTGGAGGCCCGATAACCCAATAGACGGCAGGTACGTATGGCTGCCAATAAAGTTTGAAGATAATATGCCTGTTATTGAATGGAAGAGCGAGTGGACATATTAAATTAAATGTACACGTACATTATATATAATAAAAAGTGTACAAAAAAACGATATAGGCAGGCATATCAATATATGCCATACCTATATCAGTTTAAGAGATGACGTAATTACTTTGTCATAGCCCAACCGAGCTTCAGACCACTGTAGTTCTTGAGCAGGCTGGAGAGCGTAGTTGTCTTGGCTGAAGAGCTGAGTCCACTTGCCACTGAGAGAAGCTTGTCAGCATCGAAAAGCATATTCATAGTGCTTCCTACGACAGCAAC
>CAVHNA010000101.1:0-9696 GCA_963637205.1 Bacteroidaceae bacterium | reverse complement strand
TTTGTACGCTTATTTTTCATACCTTTGCGCCGATTATAAACCAAAACCGTGACTTTCCAATGAACAGTTTGCCTCCGGTAACGAAGAACTTGCTTATCATCAACGCTCTCGCATTCGCCGCCACGTATGTGGCAAGACTTTACGGTATAGATTTGGAGGACTTGCTCGGACTGCATTTCGCTCTGGCAAGCCGTTTTCACATTTACCAGATATTCACTTATATGTTCATGCACCATGGGCTGACTCACATTTTCTTCAACATGTTCGCCGTGTGGATGTTCGGACGTATCATGGAGACCACCATGGGGTCGCGCAGGTTCTTGTTCTACTACCTCACCTGCGGTCTCGGTGCCGGAGTGGCTCAGGAGTTGGTACAATACATATATTATATAGGACAGGGATTCGACGCATACGGACAGGTCAACACCGGCGTTTCCATGATGGCAATGTCAGAATACCTGAACAGGTGGACTACGGTGGGTGCCTCGGGGTGTGTCTACGGCGTGCTCTTGTCGTTCGGCATGACTTATCCCAACGAGCGCATGTTCATCATCCCCTTCCCGTTTCCCATCAAGGCCAAGTATTTCGTGGCAGGATACGCCGTGATAGAACTGTTCTCCGCCTTGGGCAACCCTGGCGACGGGGTGGCGCACTTCGCTCACCTTGGAGGTATGGTCATCGGATTCATACTCCTCATGATGTGGCGCGGCGGCAACACGTACGGCAACGTAAGTCTGTGGGACAGGTTTACGTACTGGACGGGCGGCATCGGCAGGCGTATGAAGGAATGGACACTCGGGCGACGCTCGCACTTCACGTCTGTGAAAGGCGGCAAGTTCGACGACGAAATTGGCTACAACAAACGCAAGAAGAAGGATGAGGAGGAGATGGACCGTATTCTCGACAAGGTGAGGAAGCATGGTTACGGTTGTCTCACTGAGGAAGAAAAGCGCAAGATTTTCAGAGGGTAGGACGTTCGCCCATATTTCACTCCGTTTTTTCCCGTATAACTCATGTCACGCGCAAAGAAGCAAGATATCCGGAAAGGCTTTATAGGCAGGTTGCTCACCGTTTTGTTTCTCGGAGCCAACACCTTCACGGTTTTGTTGCTGTGGACGAGTGCTTTCGGCACGTACATCTCGCCTGTGCACATACCTTGGGTGGCCGTCGCAGGACTGCTGTTCCCTTTTTTCTTGTTCGCTGACATCCTCTTCGTGCTGTTCTGGCTGCTGTTCAGAGCACGCATGGTGTGGTTGCCGTTGGTAGGGCTGTTGGCCGTGCAGGGTTATATCCGCGACTATTGTCCGGTCAGCCTCAAGGAGGAAGTGCCTGACTCCAGTCTCTGTGTGATGTCTTACAACATAGGCGGCGTGACAGCGGACGAAGCCGGCATCCTCGACAGTATTGTCCGCAGTGTAAACCCTGACATTCTTTGCCTGCAGGAGTGCGGTGGCGTTGCCGCCATATCTGATATTGTGCAGGAATGGCAAGACTCTCTTGGCTACGATATGCGCAAGGCCAAGTCGCGCACTATACTCTCACGCTATCCCATCTTGGGCGACACGCTGTGTACGGCCATACCTTCCGGTACCGGGAGCAACGGTGCCATGGCGTGTTGGGTATCTCTTGGCGGAGACAGCCTTTTGGTGGTGAACGCCCATTTTGAGAGCAATGCGCTGACCCCCGACGACAAGACGGAATACAAGCTCATGATAACGGAGCATCAGAAGGAACAGATAGAGCATGGAGGCAGGCTGCTTGCCAGCAAGCTGAAGACAGCGGCGCAGTGCCGTGCCGTGCAGATTGATTCCATAGTGCGACTCATACGACGGCATGCCGACAAGGAGATGGTGGTGTGCGGCGACTTCAATGATACGCCCGTGTCTTACGCTTTCCAGTCGTTGGCGCGTAACTTGCGTTCGGCGTATACCGAAAAGGGTAACGGCATCAGTGTGTCGTTCAACCAGACGGGATTCTATGTGCGCATCGACCACCTGTTCCACTCCGAAGGGTTGCATTGCGCCAGATGCTACGTGAATGACAGCACAGCCGCTTCGGACCATTATCCCATAGTGGCTTATCTGTATAGAAAACAGCGGTAAAGGTTTCGGGAACGCAAAAAAATACGCGAAAAGACGTTTGTTTGAGGAAAAAAGTGTATCTTTGCGTACTTTTGTGTGAAAAAGAGTAAATAAAAAACAACAAAAACAAATAAACAACAATGCAAAACAAAGGATTCGTAAAGGTTTTCGCAGTCTTGCTTACCTTGGTGTGCGTCTTCTACCTTAGTTTCTCCTTCAGGACAAGCTACTTGGAGAAGAAGGTGGAGAAGGTCGCTGAGACAGAAGGACAGGAGGCAGCCGACCGCTACATGGATTCTCTGCTCAACCACAAGGTGTACTGCAATGTGTGGACATTGAAGGAGTGCCGCGAGATGGGTATCGGACTTGGTCTGGACCTCAAGGGCGGTATGAATGTCATTTTGGAGGTGAGCGTTCCGGATGTAGTGAAGGCTCTTGCCGACCACAAGGAAGAAACTGACGAGAACTTCCGCAAGGCCGTCGAGCAGGCGGCAAGCGAGGCTGCCAGCAGCCAGACTGATTTCATCACTCTTTTCGTCAAGGACTACAAGGCTTTGGCTCCGGACAAGGTGCTGGCCGAGCTGTTCGCCACACAGCAGTTGCGTGACAAGGTCACCACCAAGAGCTCCGACGCCGAGGTGGAGAAGGTGCTCCGCGAAGAGGTGAAGAGCGCTGTCAGCAACTCTTACAACGTGCTCCGTACTCGTATCGACCGTTTCGGAGTGGTACAGCCCAACATACAGGAGCTCGAAGGTCAGGAAGGCCGCATCATGGTGGAAATGCCAGGTATAAAGGAGCCCGACCGTGTACGTAAGCTCTTGCAGGGTAGTGCCAACCTGGAGTTCTGGGAGACATACAACACTCAGGAGATAGTGCCGTTCCTCGTGTCACTCGACACCAGACTGGCCGCCGTAGCCAGCGGAAAGGGTGATGACGTAGCTGTAGCGGACACAACCGTAGCGGACACAACTTCAGCCGTGGCTGAGGCCGCTACTGCAGACACTTCTGCTGCAGAGTCCAAGAACGACCTCGCCGCTGCTGTAGGCGGAGCGTCGGAAAACAAGGAAGGCAACGTCTCTCTCAGTCAGGCGGACATAGAGAAGATGCATCGCCAGCACCCCATACTCAGCCGCCTGCAGATGCCTCAGGGCGCATACGGATGCGTGGTAGGTTTTGCTGCAAAGCGTGACATGGCAGCCATTGACTCGTTGCTTGCCACACCCGAGGCCAAGGAGATTCTTCCTGGCGACGTTCGCCTTAAGTGGGGCGTGAAGGGAATGGGTGAAGGCGCTAGCGCCAACATCTATGAGCTCTACGCTATCAAGGTGACGGAGCGCAACGGACGTGCTCCTCTGGAGGGCGACGTAGTGACGGATGCCAAGGACGAGTACGACCAAAACGGTCATCCCTGCGTGAGCATGAAGATGAACGTGGACGGCGCACGCAGATGGGCGGCTCTTACAAAGGCCAACCAAAACCGTGCCATAGCCATTGTGCTTGATGACAACGTGTACAGTGCCCCGAACGTCATGAACGAGATTACCGGCGGAAATTCGCAGATTACCGGTAACTTCTCCGCCGAGGACACGCGTGACCTCGCCAATGTGCTGAAGTCCGGTAAGATGCCCGCTCCGGCCAAGATTGTGAGCGAGGAGATTGTAGGTCCTACGTTGGGTGGTGAGTCCATCCAGATGGGTGTCTACAGTTGTATCCTTGCGTTCATCGTCCTGATGCTTTACATGGTGGCCATGTATGGTGTCATTCCTGGTATGGTGGCCAACTGTGCGCTTATCCTCAACCTCTTCTTCACTTTGGGTATTCTCACCAGTTTCCAGGCGGCTCTTACCATGAGCGGTATAGCCGGTATGGTGCTTACCCTTGGTATGGCGGTGGACGCCAACGTGCTTATCTACGAGCGTACCAAGGAGGAGATAAAGGCCGGCAAGAAGGTTCGCGAGGCGCTCGTTGCAGGATACAGCAACGCCTTTAGTGCCATCTTTGACTCCAACCTCACGTCAGTCATCACCGCAGTCATCCTGTTCTATTTCGGTACAGGTCCCATCCGAGGCTTCGCCACCACGCTTATGATAGGTATCGTGGTCAGCTTCTTCACGGCGGTGTTCCTTACACGTGTTGTCTATACTGAGATGATGTCTCGTGACAAGTGGCTCAACCTTAGGTTCAAGACTCGCATCGGCAATCATATTTCCTTCAAGAATCCCTCGTTCCATTTTATGGACAACGCTAACAAGAGCTTGGTGGCATACTGCATCTTCGCTGTCATCTGCCTTGGCTTCATCTTCGGACGCGGTTTCAGCAAGAGCATTGACTTCACCGGTGGCCGTAACTTCGTGGTGGTATTCGACAACACCGCAGATCTCGGCTTGATACGCGAGTCATTGAACAACGCATTTGATGGAAGTACCACCAGTGCCATCAACATCGGTACCGACGGCAAGACCGTGCGCATCTCCACCAACTATCGCATCGAGGAAGAAGGCGTGGAGGTGGACAGCGAGATAGAGGCTAAGCTCTTCCATACATTGATGGATGCGGGTACTTTGGCACCCGACCTTACGCTGGAGAACTTCATCAACCGCGACGTACGCGAGGGTGGTTCCATCATCAGCAGCCAGAAGGTAGGTCCCTCTGTAGCTGAGGATATCACGCGCGGTGCGTTCATAGCCGTTGTGCTGGCCTTCATCGCCATCTTCGCTTACATCTTCGTACGTTTCCGCAACCTTGCGTTCTCCATCGGTTCCATCGTGGCTCTGTTCACCGACATATTGTTCATCCTCGGTGTCTACGCCATGCTTTGGGGTATCGTGCCTTTCAGTCTTGAGATTGACCAGACCTTCATAGGTGCCATTCTTACCGCCATCGGTTACTCCATCAACGATAAGGTGGTGGTGTTCGACCGTGTCCGCGAGAACCTCGGCTTGCATCCCAAGCAGAACAAGAAGTTGCTCTTCAACGAGTCTGTCAACTCCACACTTAACCGTACGGTGAACACCTCCGTCTCCACGTTTATCGTCTTGGCGGTAATCTTCGTCATCGGTTTGTTCTTCAAGGGAGCCGACAGCATCATCAGCTTCTCGTTCGCCATGATGCTTGGTGTGGTATTCGGAACGTTCTCTTCTCTGTTCGTGGCTGCCCCGACAGCTCTCTTCACCTTCGGCAAGAAGGCGAAGGAAAAAACGGCGGAGTGACGATAGAGCGTTTTCGTTATACTATATAATATATACTGCAGTCCGTCTTGCGAGGTCAAGGCGGACTGCGGTCGTTACACAGCAAAATACCCAACTTCCGGAGCGGTAGTACTGCTCGGCGATATCGGTAGTACTGTTTTTCAATATCAGTAGTACTGCTCTGGGATGTCACTTTTCTTAACCTGGATATGGTTCCCTTAGTGTTGACTAAACGTAGTGTTAAACGAAAAAAGAATATGAACAGAATTGTTGCAACGGTTTTTGCATTGACATTTGCGATACAATTCAATCTCATGTCTGCACAAACGACAGTGATGAAGGTTTGGAAGAACGGGGAAGTGACGTCTTCTATCTCCACGGCAGACGTTGACTCAGTAACGTTTGAAGCTAGCGATGGTGTGTATCTTGTCAATGGTCATAGGTTCGTCGACCTCGGCCTGCCAAGCGGCTTACTTTGGGCGGAAACAAACATAGGAGCGGAGACCGCCGCTGATGATGGTGACTATTTCGCTTGGGGAGAAACCACCTGTAAGTCCAGCTATACTTGGCTTGAATACAAATATGGACAATCTTCTTCAAACATCAGCAAGTACAACTGGGCTGACCGTAAGGCTGTCCTTGACAAGGAGGACGACGCAGCGTATGTCAACTGGGGATGTTCTTGCCGCATGCCGTCAGTTGCAGAGTTCTGTGAACTTGTCTACTCCGATAACTGCACTGCGACTTGGACTTGCATGAAAAACTCTTCAGACAGTACTGTCAATGGTTACAAGATTACCAGTAAGAAGAACGGGAACAGTATCTTCCTTCCCGCTTCGGGTTGGTACGACTCGGACAGTCTATATTGGTACGGCTCGCACGGTCGATATTGGACGTGTGAGTTTAATACAGCACATCTTAGCTCTGATTATCCTGAAGCCGCTACAGATGCCAAATTTTTCTGGTTTCAAGACTGCGGTCACATTGCGAGTGAATACAATCGTTACCTCGGTTACTCTGTCCGCCCAGTCGCTGAACCCTAATATGTGCATGTCATCATTTTGCGCGTTTGGTGTAAAGGAAAAACGGGAAGAGTGACTTACCTGCTTCGTGCTCAGCGATACATGCAAGGCGACGGATTGCTGACTGCGCAAGCTTGGGTCACTACACTTTTACCTGTCTTCGCTTGTTCGTAAACGGATAAATCAGTAACTTTGTATTCAATTTGTTATCGGATATCCGGATGAGAAAAGAGATATTGCTGCAGGAGGTGAAAGACTACCTGCTGATTACCGCTGGTGTGTTGCTGTATGCCTTCGGAGTCACTGTGTTCATGCTGCCTTACGGTCTTACCACAGGAGGCGTGGCCGGCATCGCCGCTATAGTATATTATGCCACTGGTGTGGAGGTGCAGGTGACATACATCTTCATCAACGTGTGTTTCCTCTTGGTGGCGGTAAAGACACTCGGCCTGAAGTTCTGCATGAAGACCATATATGGAGTGTTGTCCATGACCTTTGTGCTGTGGCTTCTGCAACGTCTGACGGAGCAGCCTGCCGCCGACGGTACCATGTACCTTCCGCGCCTGATGGGAGATGAGGCTTACTTCATGGCATGCGTGTTGGGCGCCATTATAGAAGGTATGGGCCTGGCGTTGTGCTTTGAAAACAACGGTTCCACCGGTGGAACGGACATCATAGCCGCCATAGTGAACAAGTACACGCCCATCTCGCTCGGTTCTGTCATTATGGCGTGCGACACGGTCATCATCTCCAGTTGCTATTTCATTTTCCACGACTGGTTCCGTGTCATATACGGTTTCGTAATGCTTTTTGTGTGCTCCATGACCCTTGACTATGTGGTGCGCCGGCAGCACCATAGCGTCCAGATGATGATATTCAGTCGCAACCCAGGAGGCATAGCCGACGCCATAATACGTACAGGCCACGGCGTTACCATGCTTGACGGCGTAGGATGGTACACGCACACCGACCGTAAGGTGGTGGTAAGTATCATAAGAGCCAGCGACAAGGTTGCCATCCAGAGACTCGTGAAGGGCGTGGACCCATACGCCCTCATCTCCATGAGCGACGCCACGGGCGTGTGGGGACCGGGCTTTGACCAGTTGAAGGTGAACGACAGAAAGGAGAACAAGAAAAAACGTATATTGGTGTTCGCCACACATTCGCGGAGCAAGTTGGAGGAGGTACGCTCCGTCATGGGTGATGCGTACGACATACGGTCGCTGTCGGACATAGGTTGCGGCACGGACATACAGGAGAAAGCCGGCAGTCTGGCAGGCAATGCGCTGTTCAAGGCCAAGTTCGTAAAGCACTATTACGGCTTCGACTGCATTGCGGACGACACTGCTATAGAATGCGACGCTCTTGGAGGGATGCCCGGGGTATATTCGCGTAACTATTGCTCTTACAAAGGTCCCTCGTCGGACGGACAAGACGAACTGGCGGTAGAGAACGATGACGACAGGGTGTCCAGGGAACTCCTTGACACGCTACACGGTAAAGTTGACGCTAAACCTGCGGACTACGACATGGAGAAGAACGTTGAACGCCTGCTCGCCGAACTTGACGCCAAACCACGTACGGCCATTATGCACACCGTTATGGCCTATATAACCGGAGACTTCAACGATTTGGGAAAGTGCCATACAGAGACTTTCGACGGAGTGTTGGAAGGCGAAGTGGCAGAGAGTCCCGCAGTGACTGACCAGCCGGTGTCGTTCTATGACACTGTGTTCGTACCCAAAGGGCAGAAGCGCACCTTGGCGGAGATGGATGCGGATGAAAGAAGACAGGTAAGCCAGAGGGCAAAGGCCGTGACAAGACTGAAAGAATATCTGGAAAAAGAGAAACACTGATGGAACACGTTGCGTTTACAATGGACAACGGGCTTAGGGTCATTTGTCGTCGCTTCGCTTCGGAAGTGGTGTATTGCGGCATAGCCATATCCGCAGGCACAAGGCACGAGAGAGACTGTGAAAGCGGAATAGCCCATTTTACCGAGCATCTCAGCTTCAAGGGCACTGTTAGTCGCACCGCCCGGCAGATAGCCAACAGGATGGAAAGCGTGGGAGGCGACCTCAACGCCTATACTGGCAAGGAGGAGACCGTGTACTACTGCGCCGCGCTTCGTCCGCATCTCCACCGTGCCATAAGCACACTCATGGACATAGTATTCAACAGCACCTATCCGCAGCAAGAGATGGACAAGGAGGTGGAGGTGGTGATAGACGAGATAGAGAGCTACAACGACCAGCCGTCAGAACTCATCTACGACGAGTTTGAGGAACTCCTCTTCGACGGTCATCCTCTCGGACGCAACATCTTGGGGAAAAAGGATGTGCTCAGGAACATGAAGACGGCGGACGTCTCGGCTTTCGTAAACCGCGAGTACCTTCCCTCACGTATGGTGCTGTATGTCTATGGCGACGTGGATGCCGATGAGGTGGAGAGACTGGCGGAAAAAGCTCTTAGAGACTGTCGGCAGAGGCCGTTTCTCATGGACTCGCATCCGTCAAACGGAGGAAATGCCGTTGAAAGCGACGGCGTGGTGATGGCACAGACGCTAAGGCGCGACAAAGGCACTCACCAGTCGCATGTGGTGGTGGGGACAAAATCATTCGGCGGCACAGACCCGCGTCATCTGCACCTTTATCTTCTCAACAACATCATCGGAGGACCCGCCATGGGAAGCAGACTCAACATGAGCCTGCGCGAGAAACACGGACTGGTGTACACGGTAGAGAGCAACTCTGTCTGCTATACAGACACAGGCGTGTGGAGCGTCTATTTCGGTTGTGACACGGAAGACGTGGCCAGATGTCTGCGGCTGGTACGTAAGGAACTGGACAAGCTTACCGACGCATCGCTATCGCAAAGGGCGTTGGATGCCGCACGCAGACAACTGAAAGGTCAGATAGGCGTATCGTACGACAACGGCGAGAACGTGGCGATAGGTATGGCGAAGCGTTTTCTCCATTACCGCAGCACGCAGTCCATGTCACAGCTGTTTGGCCGTCTCGACTCCATCACTCCCGAGCAACTGTTGGAGACGGCACGTCTCGTTTTTGACCCGTCACATCTTGTCACACTTATTTATGAGGGTGCAAAGTAGCCCGCCACCGACGGTACTCACTATTGGGTATATGATATAATAATGTATGGGTTTCGTCTGTTTTTCTTGTACCGTTACAAATAAAAAGAAGTAATTTCGCGCTAAATTATCGTGGATTATGACATTGCGTGATTTGAAGACAGGTCAGAGAGCTGTAGTCACAAATGTGGGTGGCGACGGAGCGTTGAGGCAGCATTTCCTGGACATGGGGTTGATACCCGGTTCAGAGATAAGCGTCAGGAAGTTTGCCCCTCTGGGTGACCCCATGGAACTGCGACTGCACGGCTATGAGT
>CAVHNA010000100.1:6297-9718 GCA_963637205.1 Bacteroidaceae bacterium | reverse complement strand
GCAAATGCGCCTCCTAGGCCATTCGGCGCAAAACATTTGTAGTAGGAGCGTTTCCGTGAAACGCGACCACAGCGAGAATGGCAAAACATTCCACTTGCAAGGGCGCATACTAACTTGCGAGGGCGCATTTGACGCAAATGCGCCTCCTATGGCGATTGCCGTGCAACCACAAGGGTTTCGGTAGGAGGAGCGTTTCCGGGAAACGCGACCACTGCAAACGAGGCTAGACTCGCTCCCTGCAAGGGCGCATTTGACGCAAATGCGCCTCCTATGGGGCGCATTTCTCGCTCTGGCAAGCGCCTCCTTCGTCGCCGGGCGGACGCAAACGCAGAAAGGTTGCGCGCCGTTTTTGTTTCGCGTCCAGTCACTGTCCGCATGTCAGGGCAGTCAAGGCCGCCAATGCGGCAGACCGTCTGGGGACGGACGAAGCGCGACTTTAAGATTTGGAAGCCGAAATCTTAAAACCTCAAAAAAGTACATCACCGTACACCTTATATAGGAGAATTTTTCGTACCTTTGCAAGCAATAAATTCACAACGTATACGATTATGGCATCATTTATTGCAGACAAGATTGTAATGGACGGACTCACTTACGACGATGTCCTGTTGGTACCGGCTTATTCCGAAGTGCTTCCGCGCACGGTGAAACTGTCCACCCGTTTTTCCAAGAACATAGAACTTCAGATTCCGTTTGTCACCGCCGCCATGGACACCGTCACAGAGTCCACTATGGCGATAGCGATAGCGCGCGAAGGCGGCATAGGCGTAATACACAAGAATATGAGCATCGAAGAACAGGCAAGGCAGGTGGCCATCGTAAAGCGCGCCGAGAACGGCATGATATATGACCCGGTGACCATCAAGCGCGGCAGTAAGGTGAGCGACGCCCTGGCTCTGATGGGCGAGTACCACATAGGCGGAATACCCGTAGTGGACGAGGAGAAGCACCTCGTAGGCATAGTCACCAACAGAGACCTCCGCTTCGAGCAGAACGTCAACCGCCCCATAGACGAGGTGATGAGCAGCAAAAATCTGGTGACCACACACGTGCAGACCGACTTGGTGGCTGCGGCGAAGATACTCCAGGAGAACAAGATAGAGAAGCTCCCCGTAGTAGACGACAACAACAAGCTGATAGGACTTATCACCTACAAGGACATAACCAAGGCCAAAGACAAGCCCATGGCCTGCAAGGACAGCAAGGGCCGTCTCCGCGTGGCGGCGGGCGTAGGCGTCACCGACGATACTCTGGACAGGATGAAAGCCCTGGTGGAAGCAGGCGTAGACGCCATAGTCATAGACACGGCGCACGGACACAGCAAGTACGTGATAGAAAAACTGAAGGAAGCCAAAAAGCGCTTCCCCGACGTGGACATCGTGGTGGGCAACGTGGCCACGGGCGACGCAGCACGGATGCTGGCCGAAGCGGGAGCCGACGGAGTGAAGGTGGGCATAGGCCCGGGCAGTATCTGCACCACCCGCGTGGTAGCCGGAGTGGGCGTGCCACAGCTGAGTGCCATATACGATGTGGCTTGCGCTCTCAAAGGCACGGGAGTACCCTTGATAGCCGACGGAGGGCTCCGCTACAGCGGCGACGTGGTGAAGGCGTTGGCCGCCGGAGGATACAGCGTGATGATAGGCTCATTGGTGGCCGGCACAGAGGAGAGCCCCGGCGACACCATTATATACAACGGCAGAAAGTTCAAGAGCTACCGCGGCATGGGTTCGCTGGAAGCCATGGAGTGCGGCAGCAAGGACCGCTACTTCCAGGCTGGCGTCAAGGACACCAAGAAGCTTGTGCCGGAGGGCATAGCCGGACGGGTACCTTACAAGGGAACCGTGCAGGAAGTCATCTACCAACTGATGGGCGGACTGAGAAGCGGTATGGGATACTGCGGAGCCGCCACGGTGGAGGAGCTCCACAACGCCAAGTTCGTGCGTATCACCAACGCCGGCATACTGGAAAGCCATCCTCACGACGTGACCATCACCAGCGAAGCTCCCAACTACAGCCGCCCTCAGTGACACAGGACACTCGGACAGAACAAACAACGACCGTATCATTATGAAGAAAACCATAATATCGTTTCTGATGCTGTGCTCCGCCGCCGCATATGCGGACACCGACCCCGTGGTGATGCACATCAACGGCCAGCCTGTGACAAGGAGCGAATTTGAGTACAACTACAACAAGAACAACTCTGACGACGTACTCGACAAGAAAAGCGTGAAGGAATACGCCCAGCTCTTCGTCAACTACAAGCTGAAAGTGCAGGCTGCCCTCGACGCTCATCTGGACACGCTCACAAGTTTCAAGAACGAGTTCCGCATGTACCGCGACCAACAAATACGTCCGCTGCTACTGCCCGAGAACGCCGTGGAGGAAGAATGCAAGGCCTACTACGAGCGTATGCTTTCCAGCCTGCAAGGCAAGGACCTGATACAGCCTGCGCATATCTTCATCCGTCTGCAGCAGACGGCCGACGACGAGGCGCAGGCTGCCGCCAAGGCCAAGATAGACTCCATCTACGACGCGCTGTACCAAGGAGCCGATTTCGCGGAACTTGCCAAACAGCATTCGCAGGATCCCCAGTCAGCGCCCAAGGGAGGAAAGCTGCCATGGATAGGCCCAGGACAGACTCTCAAGGAGTTTGAGGACGTGGCTTATTCACTCGACACCAACCAGGTCTCCAAACCTTTCCTCTCCACGGTGGGATACCATATCATCAAGCTCCTGGGCAAGAAACCTTTGGAGAGCTATGACGAACTGAAGCCCAACATCAAGAAGTATCTGGAGGGGCAAGGACTGGAAGAGCAGCTGGCCTCTCAGGTACTTGACTCCATGTCGGCCAACTCCGACCCACAGAAATCAGTGGAACAGATACTCGACGAAGAAACGGAACGGCTGTCGTCAGAAGACTCCAACCTGAAGTACCTCATTCAGGAATATCACGACGGCCTGCTCCTGTTCGAGGTCTGCAGCAGGGACATCTGGGAGCCGGCAAGCAAAGACACAGTGCAACTAGAGTCGTATTTCAAGGCCAACAAGAAGAAGTACGCATGGAAAGAGCCGCGCTTCCGCGGAATGGTATACTACTGCAAGGACAAGGCGACCTTGAAAGCGGTGCGCAAGAGCATAAAGAAAGTTCCTGAAGAAAAGTGGATTGCCACCATCCGCGAACAGTTCAACAAAGACAGCGTGACAGTCCGCATGGATCGCCGTATATTCAAGAAAGGCGAAAACAAGAACGTTGACGCCCTGGGACTGAAGGTGAAAGGCGCGGAGACAGCTCCCATCAAGGGATTCGAATACTTTGCGGTCGTGGGGAAGAAACTGAAGAAAGGCCCCGAGAAATGGACGGACATCAGCAACACAGTGGTTAGCGACTACCAGCGTTTCAGGGAAGATGAGTATGTGG
>CAVHNA010000100.1:0-6287 GCA_963637205.1 Bacteroidaceae bacterium | reverse complement strand
GTATGTGGAGGCACTGCGCAAGCGTTACACCGTGGAGATACACGAAGACGTGCTTGAGACAGTGAACAAGCATTAATCCCTCCGCCCCGGAAAGCGAACGAGAAAACATAGAACAAACCTGAACAAAGAGACATGACATTAAGTAAGAAACTCCTGCTCATTGCCATTCTGTGCCTGGAGGTTCTGCCCATAGCGGCTCAGTCCAACGTTGTAGACGAAGTGGTGTGGGTGGTTGGCGACGAAGCCATATTGCGGTCCGACGTGGAAAGGAAACGCGGAGAGTACGGCAATACCATAAACGGAAATCCCTATTGCGTGATTCCCGAGCAGATGGCGGTGCAGAAACTTTTCCTCCACCAGGCGGTCATAGACAGCGTGGAGGTGGACGACGCACGCGTAAACCAATACGTGGAGCAAGACATCAACGAAAAGATTATGATGGCAGGCTCTAAGGAGAAGCTGGAAGAATACATGAAGATGTCGCTCACCAGCATCAAGGAGCGTCTCTTTGACGAATACAAAAACGAGATGACGGCAGAGAGCGTACGCGACAACATCACGGCTGACGTGAAGGTAAACGCTTCCGAAGTACGCCGCTATTTCCGCGACATGCCCGAAGACAGCCTACCTCTCATCCCCACACAGGTGGAAGTACAGATTCTCGTCCAACAACCTCGCATCCCGCAAGAGGAGATAGACCGGGTGAAGGCCCTGCTGAGGGAGTACGCCGAAAGGGTGAACAGCGGAACGACCTCTTTCGCCACACTCGCGCGCCTATACTCCGAAGACCCCGGTTCTTCCAGGCAGGGCGGCGAGATGCCGTACATGGCACGCACCGAACTTGACCCAGGGTTCGCCAACGTGGCGTTCAGCATGACCGACCCTAAGAAGGTGAGCAAGATAGCGCAGAGCGAGTTTGGATACCATATCATACAGTTCATAGACAAGAGAGGTGACAAGGTGAAGTGCCGCCACATACTGAAACGCCCTGAAGTGGCGCAGGCTGACATAGACACCGCATTGGTCAACCTCGACTCCATCGCCGAACAGATACGACGCGAGAAGGTGACGTTCGAGGACGCCGTATTGGTAGCGTCCGACGACAAGGACACGCGCAACAACCACGGAATACTGAGCAACAGCAACGGTAGGGAGAGAACCACCCGTTTTGAGATGGACGCGCTTTCCGCCGTGTCGCCTGAATTGGCGCGTGTGGTAAACAAACTGGAGATAGGCGAGATATCCAAGCCATTCACCATGGTGAACAACAAAGGCAAGACGGTGTGCGCCATCGCCAAGCTCAAGAACCGCATAAAGGCGCACCGCGCTTCCGTCAGCGAGGACTACCAGGTGCTGAAAGCCATAGTGGAGAACTCCAAGAAAGAAGAAGTCCTGCTGGAATGGATCAAGAAGAAACAAGAATCCACCTATGTGCGCATCAACCCAGACTGGCGCGACTGTGATTTCAAATATCCCGGGTGGGTGAAGTAAACTGATGAGATGAGCCGTCGCCTCTCCACTATATGTACGTTGGTATTGTTTGGCGTCTGTTTCCTGTTGGCTCTGCCGCCTGTCAGACATCACAAAAACGGCAGCGAGCCCGTCACAACAGACAGCCGCGTGCATTTGCTGCATGCGGACAAGCTGTTCTTTGACGACAGGCTAAGCACCACCGCCCAGTTTCTCGTGGGAAATGTGCAGTTCAGCCACGACGGCGCCCTCATGTATTGCGACAGTGCCATGTACTACGAAGCGTCCAACTCGTTCGACGCATACGGAAACGTGCGTATGGTCCAGGGGGACACCCTTTCCCTCAATGGCGACGTATTATACTATAATGGTATAGACCAATTGGTGCGCGTTCGCGACAACGTGGTGCTTAAGCACCGCGAGACCACGCTATACACAGACAGCCTCGACTACGACAAGCTCTACGGCATGGGCTATTTCTTTGAAGGAGGAAAACTCGTAGACCAAGACAACGAGCTCACCAGCGACTGGGGACAGTACACTCCTTCCACACGCGAAGCCGTGTTCAACTACAACGTCAAGCTGGTCAATCCCGCTCCTCCATCCACCCCAAAGACCACTCTCATCACCGACACTCTCCACTACAACACAGGCAGCGGCATAGCGCACATAGTGGGACCGTCCAATATAGAGAACGGTGAGAGCCATATATACTCCGAGTCGGGTTATTACGACTCAAAGGCGGATGTGTCGTATCTGCTCAACAGGAGCATCGTCTCCAACGCTGGAAAGCGTCTGGTGGGCGACAGCGTGGTCTGGGACACCACACAGAAGGAGGGCAAGGCGTTCGGCAACGTGGAATACTCCGATGCACTGAACAAGAACATGCTCACCGGCAACTACTGCTACTACAACGATTCCACAGGGTACTGCGAAGCCACAGACAGTGTCGTGGCCATAGACTTCTCGCAGAAAGACACCATGTACGTACACGCCGACACATTCAAGGTGTTTACATACAACAAGGATACCGACAGCACATACCGCATCCTGCATGGCTACCACCATCTGAGGGCGTACAGACAAGACGTACAGGCCGTGTGCGACTCCATGGTGTACAACTCCAAGGACTCGTGTCTCACCATGTACAAAGACCCTATCCTGTGGCAACTGGAACAGCAGATACTGGGAGAAGAAATCAAGGCGTTTCTCAACGACAGTACCCTGGACAGCATACAGGTGCTCAGGCAGGCTCTGTCGGTGGAGAAGATAGACAGCATACACTACAACCAGATAGCGGCGCACGAGATGCACTCATACTTCAGAGACGGTACGCCTTACCTCACTACTGCTGAAGGCAACGTGTTCGTCAACTACTACCCTTTCGACGACGACAGCGTAATGATTGAGATGAACCACACGGAGACTACCCTGCTGAAGCTGTTTATGAAAGACCGCAAGGTGGACCGTATATGGATGCCTGCAGCCACGGGGACTATGTATCCTATCCCACTCATCCCACCCGAAGCTCTCTATCTCGACAACTTCGCATGGTTTGACTACATACGTCCCCTTGACAAGGACGACATCTTCGACTGGAGAGGCAAGAAAGCCGGAGCGGAACTGAAGAAGAGCATACAGCGCAAAGCTCCGAAACAGAAACTGAACGATATCAAGAACAAGAAAAAAGAAAAATAGACTTATGTCAATGTCATTTTTCAAGACACGCAAACCGCGCAAGTTCCATAAGGTGAGCATATACACCGACGAGAACAAGGAAAAGCTGCAGAAGCTGGTGCAGGACACCCTGCGCAAGGAAGGCAAAGCTCCCTCGCAAGGGGAGAAATACGACACGTCCAAATTCAACGGTACGTTCAGCGACTACACTCCACGTGCCAAGAGATACAAGGAAGAGGGGGCTCGCGTAAGTTGGCCCATAGCCATTGTCATCATCGTCGTGCTGATAGTGCTGTGGCGATTCCTCATGACCGGCGCAAGATGACGTATTGACACAGTAGACAGAAATGGACATCATCAGACTTCTTCCAGACTCGGTAGCCAACCAGATAGCGGCGGGCGAGGTGGTGCAGCGTCCGTCTTCCGTAATCAAGGAACTCATGGAGAACGCCGTGGACGCAGGAGCCTCATCGGTGGATGTCATCGTGGAGGGGGCAGGCAAGACCATGATACAGGTGATAGACGACGGCAAAGGCATGAGCGACACTGACGCGCGTCTTGCCTTCGAGCGCCATGCCACGTCCAAGATACGCAAGGCGGAGGACCTCTTCACTCTGCACACCATGGGATTCCGCGGGGAAGCACTGCCGTCCATAGCCGCCGTAGCGCAAGTCAGGCTTACCACACGCACCGTGGACAGCGAACTGGGAACGGAACTTACCATACACGGTTCCAACGTGCTTTCGCAGGAGCCGTGCTCATGCAGCGTGGGAGCGAAGTTTGAGGTGTCCAGCCTCTTCTACAACATACCGGCACGTCGCAAGTTCCTCAAGTCCGACAAGACGGAGATGTCCAACATAGCTCAGGAATTCCAGCGCATAGCGCTCGCCAACCCTTCCGTTGCGTTCTCGCTGACGCAAGACGGGAAACGCATGCTCACCCTGCCGGAAAGCAAGTTGCTACAACGTATCGTGGGTCTGTTCGGCAAGAAATACAAAGAGCAACTTCTGGAAGTGCACGTGGACACCACACTGATACGCATCGATGGATTCGTGGGCAAACCGGAGTCGGCGTGCAAGAGAAAGGCGGAGCAATATCTCTTCGTAAACGGGAGGTACATGAGGAACGCGTATTTCCACAAGGCCGTCACGGAGGCTTATATGCACATCATACCCGAAGACGAGCAGATTCCGTATTTCATGTATTTCACCGTTGACCCTGCCAATATAGACGTGAACATCAGTCCCACCAAGACGGAGATTAAGTTCGAGAACGAGTCGTCCATCTGGCCTATCGTGGTGGCGACGATAAAGGATACGTTGGGGAAGTTCAACGCCATACCCACCATAGACTTCGACATGGAGGGCAGACCGGAAATCCCCACGTTCAACAGCGACGCGGGACTCTCGGGCATACACCAACCGCACATCCAGATAAACGCCAGCTACAACCCTTTCAAAAGCACAAGCTCGGGTACGCACACCTCTTCCGCCAAGCATGTGCAATGGGAAAGCATGTACGCAGGACTGGAGAGAATCGATGCAAGATTCCCACAGACCGACGTCCCCGACAAGACGGAGACGCAGGGATGTCTTTTCCCTGAGGAGGGGGAAGACCGTTTGGACCTTGGCTCCGAACACTTCCAGTACGCCGGACAATACGTGCTTACCGCCGTACAGTCTGGACTTATGATGGTGGACCAGCGCCGGGCGCATATACGTATTCTGTACGAACGCTTCATGAAGCAGATGGACAGGCGTGAAGGGAACTCGCAGGGCCTTCTCTTCCCCGAGGTGCTCACGCTTCCGCTGTCAGATGCCATACTGCTCAAGTCCATGGAAGACGACCTCCGCAGTCTTGGGTTCGACTTCTCCGTATTGGGTGGAGGCAGCTTCTCCATCATGGGAGTTCCCACCGACCTCGAGGGCGCCAATCCGGTGGATGTGCTGACACAGATGGTGGAGACGGCCAAGGACAAAGACTCCGGCATAGACTCCGGGATGCGGCACCGTATAGCTCTCGTCATGGCTCGCAGTGCGGCCATCGTCAAGGGGCAGGTGCTTTCTCCGCACGAGATGGACACCCTGCTGGCGGACCTTTTCCAGTGCCAGACTCCAAGCGTCACCCCCGACGGCAAGACCATAGTATCCATTCTGGGAAAGGTACAGATAGAAAAAATGTTCTGAGCGCACACGATGCGTGACGGCAACAATGAAGCGAGGAGAGGGACATACATACGAGACACATAACTTGAAACAACGATTTTACAACTATACATTATAATATAATATGGAACCAAAAGAGAAAATCATACTCACAGGAGACCGCCCGACGGGCAAACTTCACATCGGACATTATGTGGGGTCTCTCCGTCGCCGCGTAGAACTGCAAAACTCCGGGCTCTATGACAAAATCTTCATCTTCGAGGCTGACGCACAAGCCCTCACGGACAACATCGACAACCCGGAGAAGGTTAGGCAGAACGTCATAGAGGTTGCACTCGACTATCTGTCCGCCGGACTGGACCCATCCAAGAGCACGCTCTTCATTCAGAGTCAGATTCCCGAACTTACGGAACTGGCGTTCTACTTCATGGACATGGTGAGCGTGAGCCGTCTGCAGCGCAACCCCACCGTGAAGAGCGAGATACAGATGAGGGGCTTCGGAGGCGACGCCATTCCCGTGGGCTTCTTCACTTACCCTATCAGCCAAGCTTCCGACATAGCCATGTTCCGCGCCACCACCGTGCCAGCCGGAGAAGACCAGGAGCCTATGCTGGAGCAGTGCAGGGAGATAGTTAGACGCTTCAACAACATATACGGCGACACGCTGGTGGAGCCTAACATACTGTTGCCTGAAAACGCCGCTTGCCTGCGTCTGCCGGGAACCGACGGCAAGGCCAAGATGAGCAAGAGCCTCGGCAACTGCATCTACCTGAGCGACTCCGCCGACGAAGTGAACAAGAAGGTGAAGGGCATGTACACCGACCCATCTCACCTGCAGGTGAGCGACCCTGGACATCTGGAAGGCAACACGGTGTTCACATACCTTGATGCCTTCGCCACAGACGAGCAGGTGGTGCGTCTGGCTCCCGACTACGGCAGTCTACAGGAGATGAAGGACCACTACATTCGCGGAGG
>CAVHNA010000099.1:5192-9719 GCA_963637205.1 Bacteroidaceae bacterium | reverse complement strand
TGAAGTCTACAGGCTTGAGTCAACTCGACTCAGACACACTAACTGAAACACTACCGGAGTGGGCGACATCAAGTTCTTTATGTATAGACTAGCTAAACTTTACGCTTGAACCATCCAGCTGCCCACCGGGAAAATCCGCTGACCCATTATTGTGAGCAAGGGCGAGCGTGCATAAACGGAGTTGGAGGACGGCAAATGCCGTCCTCCAACTCCGTTTGGGTTCATCTCAAAAAGGTGTCTATTATTCTTCTGTCCCTTCCGTTTCAGGGGCCTTGTCTATAAGGTCAAGGAACTGGTCGAGCTGCGGCGTGATGATAATCTGCGTGCGACGGTTCCTTGCGCGACCGTCGGCAGTATCGTTGTCCGTCAAGGTATTGTACTCACCGCGTCCACCAGCCGTAAGACGGCTAGGGTTGACTCCGTACTTGTTCTGCAACTCCTGTACCACACTGCTGGCACGGAGGCAAGAGAGATCCCAATTGTTACGGATGTTGGTCTGCTTGATGGGCACATTGTCGGTGTTACCCTCTACGAGGACTTCGTAATCCTGATAGTCCGTGATTATCTTAGCTATCTTGCTCAGAGTCTCCGATGCCTTGGAGCTAATCTCGTAGCTTCCGCTCTTATAGAGCATGTTGTCGTTGAGAGAGACATAAACGACGCCCTTCAGCACCTTGACATCCACCTCCTTGAGCTCCTCACGCGAGAGACTGCGGGTGAGCTTGTTGGTAAGAGCCACATTCAGTGAGTCGCTCTTGCTCTTGGCCTCTACAAGCTGCTTGATATACTTGTTGCTGGAGTTGATCTCGTCCACCAGCTTCGAGATGTTGGCACCGCCCTGCATGATACTCTTGTCCAGAGACTGCTGCATCTCCTTCAACTGCGCCTGCGCCTCCTTGAGCCGCTCCTCCAGACTCTTACTGGTGGTTTTGGACTCCGTCAACTGCAACGCCTGGTTGTTCTTCTCATTCTGTAGATCCTGCAGGCGTTTCTGGCAATCTGCCAATTCCTGCATCAACTTGTCAGAGTTGCTTTCGCACTCCTGCAGTTTCTTCTTGCTCACACAGCCTGTCATCGCCATGGCGGCGACAAGCATCAATGCAATAGATTTAATCGTCTTCATATCATTCCATTTTTAAAGCCCCGAAAGGCGTTCGCGAATGTTTCGACGGCAAAGGTACATCTTTTTATACCCAACACAAGGGGGAATTTCCTATTTTTGAAGGAAATCCCCCCTTTGGCCGTAAATATAACATATTTTAATATGCCGAGTGACTGTCATCCCTGTTACCGCCACGGAACGGCAAAGCAGACGGAAGCGTCTATTTCTTCAGGAACTTGCGTTTCTGGTAGATGTACAGTCCACTGTCAAGAGCGTTCACCTGGTCTATGGAAGCATCCTTCATGATGAGCCTGCCATCCACCGAGTAGACATCCGAAAGGTCTTTGTCGGCATCGGCGGTGTATGAGCGTATGGCCGTCTGACTATCGTCTGCCGGGAACATCAACATGAGGGCTGGCAATGCGCTACCTGTGTAGCTCTCCACTTGTTCGTCAGAAGTTGTAGCCTTACGGAAATTTCCGTTAGAGATACCTCGCACCGTATCACGGTTGTCCCACCCCTTCTGGAGGTTCTTCTTTATATAGGTGAGGAAGCTCGTCTGCTCCAAGTCATACACGAGCATGTGCATGTACTGCGCGAAGATGGCCGCGTACACTCCTTGCTCCACACCAGTCTCCAAAGGCAGATAGCCGCCGTTACGCCTGCACATGGTATTGAAGACGTATCTTGCACCCGCGATGGCGTTGGTGCGATACTTGGTCTCGCCAGTAATCTTGTACAACATACAGCTTGCACCGATATAGGTGGCCTGGTTGTAGAGATGGTCGGTGAACTCAGGGTCGCCTCCGTGTATTCCGTCCGCCACACGCCCGGAACGGACAAGAGTAGTGCTGGCCCACTCGTAGACTTCCTTGGCTTTCTCAAGATACCATTCCTTAGTCTGGCGTGTAGGATGCGCCGAAGTCACAGCCTTGCGCCCCTCAGGCACCAGCTGGTGCAGATAGCAGGCGGCTATCACTGTGGGGAAGTTGATGCAGGCGGCACGGAAGTCACCTTCCTTGTGAGGGTTGGGACTGTCTATAGGCTGCCATTCCCAGAACATACCACCGCCGTACTTGCCGCTGAAGCGTGACGGGTCGGCATAAGAACCGTCGTCACCTACCTTGGCGGAGCCGTACCACACACGGCAGAAGCTCTTCTCGGACAGCGTGAGATACTCGCGTATGTCGAAAGCCTCATACGCTCTGGCCAAAGCGCCTGTCCACCACATGATGTCGTCGTAGACGAACCACCCGGTGTTGGTGTTGGGGTCGTCGAAGTTGAAGCTTACATACTGGCTCTTCTCTCCGTTGTAAATGCTGCGCGCCAGTGTCCTATACTTTCTGGCACGGCTCTCGTCACCCTCACGTACGGCACGGTTGTAAGCGTTGACGGCCATATCAAAATATATGGCCTGGCACCAGATGGCGGCAGCACCGCCCCAACGGTCCACGGCATTCTCACGGTCGGAGTAGTCGCGGTAGATGTACTTCTTCTTGTCAAGGAACACGTCGTTGAAATCGTCGTACGCCTTCCATTGCATGGAGTCGGTATACGTCTCGGCGGAGACCGTACAGGCAAAAGCGAAGGCCGACAGCAAAGCGGATATCTTCTTCATGACACGTAAATGTTATTTTTTCTTAGAGGACTTCTTGCCGGACTTGGCAGGTTTGTATTCCTTGCTGAAGGAATACGGAGCGGCGGCGGCGTCAACGCCCCTGTTCTTGTTGGGAGCGCCTGCCATGTCAAACGTCATGTTAGCACCTTTCACAAGGTCGGAGTGGCATACGTAGTTCACATTATGCTCCGCGCCGTTGAACGTGAGCTTCTGCACATAGCGGTTGTCGTCGCTGTTCTTCGGGGCTTCTATCACCACGTCCTTACCGTTCTCAAGGTGAAGCGTCATCTTATGGAAATAAGGAGCGCCCAGCACATACTGGTCAGCACCGGGGCACACGGGATAGAATCCCATGGCAGTGAAGACGTACCATGCAGATGTCTGACCGTTGTCCTCGTCTCCACAGTAGCCGTCGGCATGAGCGTTGTACATGCGGTTCATGGTCTCGCGCACCCAGTACTGCGTCTTCCAAGGTTCGCCACTGTAGTTGTAGAGGTATATCATGTGCTGTATAGGCTGATTGCCGTGGGCATAGTTGCCCATGTTCATGATTTGCATCTCGCGTATCTCGTGTATCACGCCACCATAATAGCTGTCGTCGAAGATAGGAGGCAAGATAAACACGCTGTCAAGCATCTGGTTGAAAGTGGCGTTGCCTCCCATGAGGTCGATAAGTCCCTGAGGGTCGTGGAACACACTCCATGTGTAATGCCAGCTGTTGCCCTCAGTGAAAGCGTCGCCCCACTTGAAAGGATTGAAGTCGGGAGCCCATTCACCGTTGGCGAGCTTGCCGCGCATGAGGTTGTGTTCCTTGTCGAAGAGGTTCTTGTAGTTCATGGCATGCTCGGCGTACACCTTTATCTCCTTCTCCGGTTTGCCGAGAGCCTGTCCGAGCTTATAGATGCTCCAGTCGTCGAAGGCATACTCCAACGTACGGGCTGCGCTCTCCCTGATGCTGTCGTACGGCACATAGCCGTATTTGTTGTAAGCCTGCCACTGGCGTCTGCCGCTGGCACTGTGGGGAAGTACGTCGTTGGCTCCGTGCTTCACTGCTTCCCAGAGAGTCTCTATGTCATATCCTCTCACGCCCTTGAGATATGCGTCGGCCACCACGGAAGCTGAATTGTTGCCCACCATGCAATCACGATGTCCGGGTGCGCTCCATTCGGGCAGGAATCCACTCTCCTTGTATGCGTTAGCCCATCCTTCCTGCATTTTCTGGCTCATGGACGGCCACATCAGGTTCACCAACGGGAAGAGGGCGCGGAACGTGTCCCAGAAACCCGTGTCCGCAAAGAGATAACCGGGCAGCACCTGTCCGTTGTAGGGACTGTAGTGTACCACCTCGCCCTTGGCGTTTATCTCATAGAAGCTGCGGGGGAAGAGCACGCTGCGATAGAGACAGCTGTAGAAAGTACGCAGACGGTCTACGTCGCTCTCGTCCTGGACGTCTATGGTAGAAAGTATCTGGTTCCACTCCTGGCGTCCCGCTTCTGAAACTTCCTCCAAGGTCTTGTCGCCAAGTTCCTTGAGGTTTTGCTCCGCCTGTTCTATGCTGATGAAAGAACTTGCCACACGCACGTTCACCTGTTCGCCGCGACGGGTATTGAAGCCCACTGCTCCAACGGCGTGCTTGCTCTCTGTCTCCAGAGCCGACTTGTTCTCCTTGCCGTCGTCAGAGATGGAAGTAAAGGTGAAAGGACGGTCGAACTGCAACACGAAATAATTGCGGAAGTTTTTGGGAACGCCGCCACTGTTGCGTGTGGTGTAGCCCACCACCTTGTTTTCAGAAGGAATAATCTTGACG
>CAVHNA010000099.1:0-5182 GCA_963637205.1 Bacteroidaceae bacterium | reverse complement strand
GGTAACTCTTGCCCTCGGGATAGGTGAAGCGGAACAGGGCGGCACGACTGGTGGGCGCTATCTCCGTGGTGATGTCATAGTCGGCGAGATAGACCTTGTAGTAATGCGGCTTGCTCACCTCCGCCTTGTGCGAAAACCAACTGGCGCGCTTGTTTTCGTCGAATACTGGCTCGTCGCCGTTTTCAGGCATGATGTTGAACATTCCGTAATCGTTCATCCACGGACTCGGCTGGTGTGTCTGCTTGAAGCCGCGTATCTTCTCAGCGTCATAGGTGTAGCACCATCCGTTGCCCATGTTGCCGGTCTGCGGAGTCCAGAAGTTCATGCCCCATGGCAGGGCGATGGCAGGATAGGTGTTACCTGTGGAGAGACCGCCTGTGGAGTGAGATCCCACAAGAGGATTGACATACTTCACGGGGTCCGTGATGGCGTTGGCTCCCAAGCAGGCAAAGTGCATGAAAAGAGCCAGAATCATTGTTTTTTTCATCGTGTTTCTGTGTTGTTTTTTATTTGAATGACCACCTTTGTTTATTACCGACATTGTCCGCCCTCCCTCTCACAAGGAAAGGGCGGGCGGACAACAATATGGTTAATTGTCTGATTTAGAATTCCTTTATCTTTACGTTTTTAAACCACACCTCATTGCCGTGGTCTTGCAGCAGGATGCGTCCGTCCTTGTTGCCGAAATCTTTCCAGTTTTTGTACTTGCTGTACGCCACCAGCGCATTCCACTCTTGGGTGTTGCGTTCGTACTCAAGAAGCTTTACCCCATTGAGCCAGTGCTCCACGTGATTGTCTTTCACAATCACCATAGCGGTATTCCACGCTGTGATGTCAAAAGGCTTTTCCTCCGGAGCAGGGATGAGGTCGTAGAGTGAACCGAGCTTGCGGTTTCCCTTCACTCCAAGCTTAGCGTCAGGGTGACGGAGGTCGTCCAGTATCTGGAACTCACAACCGATGGCACTCCCCTCGCCTTGGTTCATGTCGGGGTCTACAAAGTACTTGATGCCGCTGTTGGCCCCTTCCGTAATCTTGAAGTCCACCTTCAGCACAAAGTTGTGGTAACTCTTGTCGGTGACGATGTCTCCTCCGTTACCGCTCTCGGCACCGTTGGCAGCCTCTACCTTCAGCACGCCGTCCTCAATGCGCCATCCCTTGGTAGGAAATGTGGAGAGTTTGGCTCCTCGCCACCCTTCCGTCGTCTTTCCGTCCCACAGAAGTTTCCATCCCTCCCTCACCTCTTGCTCGGTGAGTACGTTGTCCACAGTGGGAACAGCCGCAGGCGTTTCCGTCACTTGTTTCTTCTTGGCTCCCAACGGCAGCACAGCCAGCAGAGCCAATGAAATAACCAGTTTTTTCATCATTTGGATATGTTAATACATTTTGTCAGTCTAGCTTGTAGAACTCTTCCCATCCACGGCGCGGAGGCATGCCCGAGAGCATGGCGTTGGCGAACTCGTTGTTGGTGAACTTCTTGGTACGAGGGTCAAAGAACAGCTGTGTGTTAAGACGCTGCGCTATAACTCCGAGGCAGAATACCTGACACAGCACACCGGCTATCTGGAACGGAGAGCGAGTCTTCTCTATGCCCTGACAAGCGCGCAGGAAGTTTACATAGTGGTTGCTCGGGCTCTTGGGCACCTCAGGCAGTCTGTCTTTCATGGCCTCGGCCTTCTCCTTAGGTATTATCTCCAGGGTACTGCCGTGGCTGGCACCCTTGAACGTGAGGTCGCGCCCATAGATAATCTTACCCGGGTTGAGCTTCTGCTTGGTGTACTCTCCCTGTCCGCTGGCGGGTATGCCGTCAGCCAACTTGCTCTCGCCGTATCCTTCGGGCAAAGGCGGTTGGTTGTCCACGCCATCGTACCAGTACACGTCGCATGGCGGCATATTGCCCCTGGCTCCAAAGCGGAACAGTATAGTACTGCTGTACGGGTAGAAGAATTCGTTGTGGTTCTTTGCGTACAGCATGTTTATCTCGTACGGCAACCCCAGCTGCAGGAACTCGTGCGCGGTATCCAGGAGATGAGCTCCCCAGTCGCCAAGCGCACCCATACCGAAGTCGTACCAACTGCGCCAGTCTCCCTGATGGTAGAGCTTGCTGTAGTTGTGGTAGCGGACACCTCCGTGCCATGTGTCGTAGTCCATACCATCGGGTATAGGGTCGCCCTCGGGCATCTTTGTCATGTTCCAGTCGTACTTGTGCCAACGGCGGTCGTTGTTCATGTGCGCTACCACCTTGGTGACATCCTTTATGATGCCTGCCTCCATCCATGCCTTGAACTGGAAGTAGTTGCCCTCGGAGTGACCTTGGTTACCCACCTGTGTCACTATCTCCGGATGACGATTGGCCATTTCTATCAGCAGTTCGCCTTCCTGGAACGTACGTATCAAAGGCTTCTCGCAATATATATGCTTGCCGTGTTTCATGGCAAGCATAGCCACGAAGAAATGTATGTGGTCAGGCACACTCGCCGCCACAGCGTCAAAGTGGTCCGCATACTCGTCAAAGAGCTTGCGGAAATCAGTGAACCTCTTTGCATTGGGGTACATGGACAGCACCTTCTGGCACTGCTTGCCATTGAGGTCCACGTCGCACAGGGCCACCACGTCCACCATATTGGTCTTCGCAAACTCGTTGATGTTCTGCTCGCCGCGGTTGCCGATACCAATATAAGCGATCTTTACCTTCTCACTCTTGACTTGCTTTGTCTCCTTGGAGGTCATGGCAAACACATTGCCCGGAGTCAATGTCAGACCGGCCGTCGCAACTCCCATACCCTTCAGAAATTCTCTTCTTGTAGACATATATATGGTTATTTAGTGTGGTTTGATACTATTTCCTCTGCAAATATAATAAAAAATATCCCTACCGAGCGCACCCTTACCGCAAAAATAATCAAAATAGTCTCATTTTACGCACCACTTGTGATAAATAACGCAAAGAACAACGTCCCTTACTGACATTTGCGACATAAAATAAGCGCATGTGAGCCATCCTTCAACGTCGTGGCGAAAAGATAGTCGTCGCCACCTTCTTTCAGTCCCCATTTCTTACGCAGCTGAGCCACCGTGGAAGGGAAATTGCGTACCGCAAGATTGGCTTTCCCAAGCCGGGACAACAGCGCTTTAAGGCTCTTCTTGCCAAAGTCGCACACCGACTCCACCTCAAACGTCCTGCCGGGGAAGCTGTAGACTCTATCGGACGAAGTAAACAGATGGCTGAACGGATGCAGCTTTTTCGCACCGTAGGCTGAACAAAGGGCATCCTGAATGCCTGCCTTCAATATGGAGGCGTTGGGCTCATACAGATATGCGCCCACGCTGTCCGCCACATCCGGGACGTACGTTGTCCTTCTTGCGGAGAAGACATCATTCCTGTCACCAAGGTTTGCGCAGAAGACCTGCACTTCGTCGCTAAGACTCTCGGAACACATCACCAAGAGCAACTCCTTACATTCTCCGTCCACACTCACCACATGGACCTCACTTACCCCGGGCACCTTCCTCAGCACGTCGTCTACATCAAGCATGGGCGAGAGCTTCACCACTGTCACGTCCGACATACGGAGCAATGTCTCGCCCAAGCGTGCCACGTCCGGGGTACAGTCGTGCAAAGCGAACACTTTTCGCCCGGCCTCATCCCTTCTGGAGGGGTCTATATATAATAATGTGTAATGATTGGCGTACTTGCCCAAGAACGTCTCCGCATCCCCACACTCTATTCTGGCCTGCCGTATGCCAAGCAAAGACATGTTGTGCGCAGCCACCCTACAGAGATTTTCCTGACGTTCCACATAGTACGACTCAGCAAACAATGGAGCGAGGCAACTAAAGTCAACACCGAACCCGCCTGTCAAGTCCGCCATCGTTTCCCTCCCGTCCGGCAGGAGGCGTTGTACCAGCTGTCGCTTGTAACGTGCCGCCGACTCGCCGCTGCACTGTTCCATAGACAACCTTGGCGGATAGAGTATCCCTTCCGTCTGCACCCACGCAGGCAACTTGCGGAGAGCCAACTGCCGGCCTTCTATCTGGCGAAGGACAAAATCGCGGTCCACACCTTCAGGCACTCCCTTCAGGGCCAAGTGTCGCACATCGTCTTCACAATGCAGGAGTATATATTCCTCGTTAGTCATGGTTACAAGACAATAGCCTGCGCACGGACTGCTCGTCACTTCGCAACTGCTCCTTCAGTTGTTCCACGCCGGGGAACTTCTCCTCATCCCTTATCTTGGACAACACCCTCAACCGCAACCTGTTGCCGTAGAGGTCGCCTTCAAAATCAAAGATGTTCACTTCCACAGAGATGTCGTCGCCGTTTTCCAATGTGGGTCTGTCGCCTATACACAGCATGCCGCCGTACACGCCACCGTCACCAAAGAGCGCCTGCACGGCGTAGACTCCCACAGGCGGCAACAGCATGTCACTGTCCGTCCTCAGGTTGGCCGTAGGATAACCTATCTTGCGGCCTACATGGCGTCCTTCCGTCACCTCGCCTTCTATCACGAACGGATGTCCCAGCAGCACGTTGGCCTCATCTATCCTGCCTTCTTCCACCAGACGCCTCGCCTTACTGCTGCTCACCTTCACACCTTCCAGCTCGGAAGCGAGCCTGACCTTGATACCTACTTCACGTCCCCATTCCACATATTCGGGGAACGTGCCGCCGCCGTGCCCGAACTTATGGTCATAGCCCATCAGCAGCACCTTCACGCCCAGCCGCTCCTTCAGTACGTCACGCATGAACTCAAGGGCGGTAAGGGAACTCAACGACTTTGTGAACTGCAGCAGCTCCACCCGGTCTACGCCGCATTCGCATAGCATGGACATCTTTTCAGAAAGGGACGAAAGCAGGCGCGGCTGATAGTCTGAACAGAGGACCTGACGCGGATGGCGGTCAAACGTCACTACCATAGAGCGCATACCATACCTTACGGCCAAGTCTTTCACCTGACCTATCAGACAGCGGTGCCCACGGTGAACACCATCAAAAAAACCTATCGTGGCGACGTATC
This sequence comes from Bacteroidaceae bacterium, assembly GCA_963637205.1. Classification (GTDB taxonomy): domain Bacteria; phylum Bacteroidota; class Bacteroidia; order Bacteroidales; family Bacteroidaceae; genus Physcousia. Next base: position 167 of record CAVHNA010000099.1, on the reverse strand, counting down.
CTTCCATCTTTCGGCTGCAAAATTAGCCAAATATCACTTTCTCGCCAAATTTTTCCGCTTTTCATTTGGACAATTCAGCGGAAACCTCTACCTTTGCAACCGCAAACCACAACAAGAGGTTTCATCGGACTTGTAGCTCAGTCGGTTAGAGCAACAGACTCATAATC
>CAVHNA010000098.1:0-9729 GCA_963637205.1 Bacteroidaceae bacterium | reverse complement strand
AAGGAGACGCTTGCCAGAGCAAGAAATGCGCCTTTGCTGCTGACTCATTTGCGAAGGTGTCTCGTCGTCTTCCTCTCAGGATCGCGTTTGACGCAAACGCTCCTACTAGCGTACGGGCTGAAGGCCCAGCTGCACCCAGCCCAGGGTGCCGTCCTTCCGCTGAGGCTTCAGGACTTTGCCCTGGGCTGAGTGCATTTGCCCCTTCGGGGCGAAACGCAAGGGCATGGTAGGAGGCGCATTTGCGTCAAATGCGCCCTTGCAAGGAGAGAGATTTGCCTACTGCGGGTTGCGTTTCCCGGAAACGCTCCTCCTATGTTTCCTCTTGCCTTTGGCGGACGGCCTCGAAGAGGAGGATGGCTGCGCTGACGGAGACGTTGAGAGAGTCGAGCTTGCCGAGCATGGGGATGCGGATGTGTGCGTCGGCCGCCTTTCTCCATGCGTCGGTGAGGCCTGTCGACTCAGTCCCCATCACTATGGCCGTGCCCTCCGTCATTGGTGTGTCGTAATAAAGGTGCGAGTCCTGAAGCTGCGCCGTGAGGATGCGTATGCCCTTGTCCTTGAGGAAACGTATGCACTCCTCCGAGCCGCACGCCACGCACGGCACCGTGAACACAGCGCCTATGGAACTGCGGATGAGGTTGGGGTTGTAGAGGTCTGTCAGAGGGTCGCACACTATCACGGCGTCCGCCTGGGCCGCGTCTGCGCTGCGGAGCACGGCGCCAAGGTTGCCCGGCTTCTCCACGCTCTCCAGCACCATCAGCAGAGGGTTGTCGCCCAGCTGCAAGTCGACGAGCGAGGTGTGGCGGCTCTCCATCACGGCCAGCACTCCTTCCGTGCCGCCGCGGTAAGCCATGCGTTCGTACACCTTGGCGCTGACGCAGAACGTCGGCGTGCCCTGCGGCAATGGCGGGCAACCGTCGTCGGCGATGTCGTCGCACACGAAGACGGACTCGGCGCGGTAGCCTGCCTCCAGACAGTGTTCCAACTCTCTGCGCCCCTCCACCACGAAGCGACGCTCCGCCTTGCGCTGCTGCGACTTCTGCTGCAGGGCGAGGATGCGTTTTACGCGTGGGTTCTGCGCACTCGTTATGGTCTCACCAGAAAGTCTTTCCCTGCCGTCGTTGTCCGCTGAAATCATGAGCATGTCTGAAAAGGAAAACAGGAGGCGTCAGTCCGTAACTATCTTACGCGAGACACCGTTGTGTCCGTCGTGTACATAGATAAGATATGTTCCGGCGGCTGGCGTGGTCATCTTCACTTGCGAGCCGTTCGCCGTAGCTATCAGCTCGCCGCCGAGAGAGTAGAGCCTGCAGTCAGCCACGGTGGCGGCGGTCACTGTGATGTCACGTCCGGAGACGCGTATGTCGGCCTCCAGCTCCGGCGTCGCCTGCATGCCCGAGGGAAGCTCCGTACCCAGATACTCCGCGCTGATGGTCTCGAGGAACACGTTGATGGTGACGGTGTAGAAGCCGTCCTTGCTGATCGTCCACTTGGTGTCTTTGCTGCCGTTGTACCACACCTGCTTGGCGGCGGTGAGCGCCTGGTTCGTCGTCACCGGGTGCAGCACCTTAGGCGACCATCCGTACTGGCCGTTTATCTTCAGCTTGTTGGACTCGTCGTTGCTGCTGTACACCTTCAGCTCACCCGTCCAGGTCCACACGTAGGGGTCGTCGTCCGACTGCGTCATGGCCTTTCCGGCGCTGAGCTGCCAGTTGCCTGCCGAGGAGCCGCTGCCCTGGTTGTCCTCCACGCAGCCGCCGGTAATCCACGCCTCGTACCACAGAGGGAAGACCTCGCCCGTGACCTTCTGGGTGGAGACATCGTAGGTGAAGCGGTAGTTGTCCGCCTCGAAGAGCACCGTCCACTCGCCTGCCACGGAGTCGCGCTTCTGCGTTATGGCTATCCCATCGTTCACTATGTTGGAGTCCACCTGTTTGGGAGCGTAGTAATAGGTGGAGGCGCGTCGCGTTGCGGTTGACTGTATGCAGAGTTTGCCGGGCAGTAGCTTGCCGTGGAACTTGAACTGTCGCTTGCCGTCCACCGTGAAGGCCGTGAGCTCCTGCGTGCCGCCTGGCACCGCCGAGCCTGAGACGTAGAGTTTGGACTGGGCCGACACTTCCGCCGGGGACATCGCCACTGTCAGGAGGGCTAACAGACAGCCGCACAGACGACCGCAAAGGTATGATGATATGTTGTGTGTCATGAGTCTTGACTTTCTTCTGTTCTACTTCTTGATGATTTTCCTTACCACTGACTTGCCGTCCACCAATGCGCTGCAGACATACGTGCCGGCGGGCAAGTGGGCTACGGACACCCTGATGTTGTCGCTGCATACGGCGTCCTGCTTCAGCACTTGCGCTCCGCCCATGGTGGAGACGGTGAGGCTGACCGACGACGCCGAGACTGGAGCTGTGACGCTGACCGTGTTGTCGCCCTCGTCATATCCCAGCACGGCGTTCTCCGCCGCCGTCTCGCTCTTCATCTCCGCACCTTCCTTCAAAGGTACGAACACGGTGATGTCCTGCGAAAGGTTTTCCGTGGAGACGCTCACCTCCAGGAGACTCGTGGACGAGTCGTACGACACCTGTGAGGCGTCTACCGCCGTGCCGTTGACGGTGATGCCGTCCAGGTCGACAGTAGCTGGAGTGCCGGGCATCTGCACCGCCCACACGCGCTTCTCAGGCATTCCGTCGAAGCTGCCCTGCCGTCCGCCTATCACCAGCGTCACGGCCTGCGCGGTGCGTCTCTGCTCGAAGCTGATGGACGTGCTTGCGCCGTCCACGTACTCGTTGTTGGCACCGTCGTCCTCATAGATGGAGCCCACGCCGTCGGCGCCTGGCACCACGTACAGGGTTATCTCCTCGGGATTGGTAACTACGCTGCGCTGCACGGGATAAAGTGGTATCACGGCTCCGGCCTTGTAGTAGACAGGGAACTCGTCCAGGGTGAACCCACCCCTGAAGGTGCGGTCGCCCTGCACCAGCTTGTTGGCTGTCACGTCCCACCATGCGCCCTTGGGCAACCATATATTGCGGTAGCTGACCTCGTTCTCCGCACTGGTGTATATGGGAGCCACCAGCATAGCGTCGCCGAAGAGGTACTCGTCCTCGTACTTGTAGGCATTGTTCTCTTCGGGCCACTCGTAGTAGAGGGGACGGTTCATGCCAACTCCGGTGTCGTACGTCTGGCGTGCCGCCGTGTAGATGTAGGGGAAGAGACGGTAACGCTGGCGTACGGCCTCGCGCAGCTGGGTGAAGTTGTCGAGCTTCCATATCCTGCGCTCCACGCTGCCGTCCTTGGTGGCGTGCGTGCGGAATATGGGCGTGTAGACGCCGAACTGCATCCATCTGAGGAAAAGCTCCAGGTTGCTGTTGTCTATGTCCATGTGTCCGCCTATGTCGTGCCCCCAGTATGTGTAGCAGACGTTGCTGGCGTTGCTGGTGAAGTAAGCGAGGTAGCCCAGCGTGCTCCACTTGCTGCCCGTGTCGCCTGAGAAGGCTATGGGATAGCGGTGGCTGCCGAGGCCGCCCCACCGGTGGTAGATGACGGGCCTGAGCTCGGGTCTGTTGAGGCGCATGTCCTCGAAGAAGACGTGGTTGCACCAGAAGGTCTCGCCCAGTGTCATGTTGTCCACCAGAAGATGCTGCTGCCAGTCTAGCCACCAGAAGTCAACGCCCATATTCTCGTATTTCCTGAGGAAGTTCTTGAAGAGAGCCTTCATGTAGTCGTAGTCCTCCACCGCCCAGGGTAGGGTGCCGGTGTAGTCGCTGGCGTAGCCGAGGTCGTTCTTCATGCCGCTGTAGTAGTCCTCGCTTGAGTTCACACCGTCTGCCGGGTGAAGGTTAAGGGCTGTGCGCAGTCCGTGGCGGTGCATATACCGTATGAGTTCCGTGGGGCTGGGTATCAGAGTCCTGTTCCAGCTCCATCCCGTCCAGCCGGACCTGTGCCAGTCCATGTCCATGATGAGCACATCCATGGGCACGTCGTTCTTCTCCACGTCGCTTATTATCTGCTTGAAGTCGGCGGTGCTGTACGCCTCGTAGCGGCTGTACCAGTAGCCGAAGAGATATTTGGGAGGCAGGGGCACTCGTCCGCCCACCTTTATATAGTCGCTGATGCACTGTTTGTAGTTGTGTCCGTAGCCGAGAAAGTACCAGTCCGTGGCGGTGTTGTCCACGGGGTCGGCCCACCAGGTGAAGCCCTCGCTGTTGGTCTCGAAGGCGTACGACGTGCTCCCGTCGCCCCTCGTCGTCTTCGGGCTCTCGTCTATGACAGCCCATCCGGCTCTGGAGACGAGCCCGTTTTCCAACCTATTGCGGAAAGCGTCGCCGTAGTCGCCGTCAAGTGTGCGGTTGGTGCCCAGCAGGTTGAGGGCGTCGTCCTTGCCGGGATACCACTGGCAGGTGAAGCCGTTCATGCTGAACGTGATGAGCAGGTTGTTAGGCGAAGCGTCCGAAGTCTTGGGCACGGAGCCAATGCGGTAGCGGAGGTCCAGGCTGTCGGTGTGTATGTATAGGTATTTGTCGTCTTTTTCTGTGGTAAAGTGAGGAACCGGCAGTCGTCTGTTCACGATGGCAAACGTGGCGCGGTCTTCAAACTTGGCTGTGCTGCTGTACTGTATGCGTATCATGCGGTCAGTAAGCACAGTGAACCGCACGTTGCCTTCCGTCACCATGGCCTCCGGGTAAGCCACCGGATTCGTCTCGTCGGCGGCCTTGGCGGCCAGGGAGAACAAGAGCGTCATGGTAAGGCATATCGCCAGACGGTTGAGGATATAGTGTATGGACTTCATGTCAAAAACAAATAGTGTGATAAAATAATGGGCTCGGGCTAAAAAAAGAGAGACAAACCGGTAGGGACGGGTTTGAAGAAACAAGCCCCGCCCGTGGGCGAGGCCTGTCCCGTATGAAATCGCGTTATTAAACGTTCTCTGCGAAGTACTTGATTGTACGAACCATCTGTGAGGTGTAGCTGTTCTCGTTGTCGTACCAAGAAACAACCTGTACCTGATATGTGTCGTCGTCAATCTTGCTTACCATAGTCTGCGTAGCGTCGAAGAGTGAACCGTAACGCATGCCGATGATGTCGGAAGAAACAATCTGATCCTCGTTGTAACCGAAGCTCTCTGTCTGAGCTGCCTTCATAGCGGCGTTGATGCCCTCTACAGTTACGTCCTTACCCTTAACCACAGCGATGAGGATGGTGGTAGAACCTGTAGGAGTGGGGACGCGCTGTGCAGAACCGATGAGCTTGCCGTTCAACTCGGGGATAACCAGACCGATAGCCTTGGCTGCGCCCGTTGAGTTGGGAACGATGTTGCAAGCACCTGCACGGCTACGACGGAGGTCACCCTTGCGCTGAGGACCGTCCAGAATCATCTGGTCGCCTGTGTAAGCGTGGATGGTAGACATGATACCGCTGGCGATGGGAGCGTATGCGTTCAGGGCAGCTGCCATGGGAGCCAAGCAGTTGGTGGTGCAAGATGCAGCGGAGATGACCTTGTCCTCAGCCTTCAGAGTAGTGTGGTTCACGTTGTAAACGATAGTAGGCAGGTCGTTTCCGGCGGGAGCTGAGATAACAACCTTCTTTGCGCCTGCTGCGAGGTGTGCGGAAGCCTTCTCCTTGGATGTGTAGAAACCTGTGCACTCCAGCACTACGTCTACGTTGTTAGCGGCCCAGGGGCAGTTAGCGGCGTCCTTCTCAGCGGAAATCTTGATTTCCTTGCCGTCAACGATGATTGAATCCTCAGTTGCCTCTACAGTGTGCTTGCCCTCACCGAACTTGCCGGCGAAACCACCCTGAGCGGTATCATACTTCAGAAGGTGAGCGAGCATCTTGGGAGATGTCAAGTCGTTGATAGCGACTACTTCGTAACCCTCTGCCTCAAACATCTGACGGAAAGCCAGACGACCGATACGGCCGAAACCGTTAATAGCTACTTTTGTCATTTCTGTTAAATTTAAAAATAGGTTTATAAAAAACTGTCTTGTTATCCACAATTGCAATAGTGGGCGGACTTGCATGCCGCGACAAGTATGGCCAAAACCACTATCGCCAATGCATAAACGTACCTTTTCACCACTTTTTTCTTTTAATTCGCGTGCAAAATTACAATTTTCTTTTTAAATTCGCATCCGGTAACCAACAAAAAAACCATTATCAATGTCATTTATTCAAGATTTCAAGGCTTTCGCCCTTAAAGGGAATGTGGTGGACATGGCTGTCGGTGTCATCATTGGCGGCGCATTCGGCAAGATTGTGACTAGCGTGGTCAACAACATCATCATGCCGCCCATAGGAGTGCTCACAGGCGGTATGGATTTCACCGACCTGAAGCTGGTGATAAAACAGGCGCAGACGGAAGGCGACCAGGTGGTGGCCGAGGCGGTGACGCTCAACTACGGACAGTTCATACAGGACGTGGTGGACTTCCTCATCATTGCGTTCTGCATATTCCTTATGGTAAAGGGTATCGCAGCCCTGTCCAGGAAGAAGAACGAGGCTCCGGCCGCTCCGGCACCGGCTCCCGAGCCAAGCGCGGAGGAAAAACTGCTCACCGAGATACGCGACTTGCTGAAGGAGAGAAAATGATAAGGAGACTGACCATATCCCTGTTGATAAGCGCATCGTCGGTCTGCGGCTTCGGCAAGACGGACACCGCCATGCGTTTGCTGCACAGCTCCGTGACGGAGACCTACTACGGCAAGGCCGACTCCCTGACGCATTGTTTCATAGAGAAGTTCATGAACAAGAGCAAGGGGATATTCAACGAGCGGCCAGGCGTGTGGGGACAGTACATCTACTGGCAGCAGGCGCACGCCATAGATGTCATCATCTACGCTTATGAGCGGCACAAGGACGACGGCTCGAAACTGAAGACGACGTACAGCGGATACATACGGAGGTGGTACGCCAACAAGGGCAACAACTACTCCAGTGGCGCCACTGGCTTCGAGAATCCCTACACCGACGACATGTGCTGGATTTGCCTTACGCTTATGCACATGGGCGACGCCCTCGGCACACGCACTTACCACACGGTGGCGAAGAAGCTCTTCGACAACGGCATTATGTCGCGCGCCAAGGAGGACGACACGGGGCTCTGGCTGCCGTGGAACACCGATGAGGGCAGCGGACCCAACGCCTGCACGCTGTCTCCGGCGTGCCTGATAGCCGCCAAGATGTACGAGAAGTATGGTGACGAGAAGTATCTGGAGTACGCGGAGAAGTTCTACGACTACATGACCAAGCACATCACGAAGTCTGACTGGCGCGTGGAGGAGCCGCCCCTCACCTACACGCAAGGTACCTTCGCCGAGGCGTGCCGCATGCTCTACCATCTCACGCAGAAAAATACGGCGTACAAGAACAGGTACAAGCAGGCTGCCTTCCAGTACGTCAACTACGCCTTCACCAGCGGACGCTGCACCAACGGCTCCAACATACTGCGTCACGAGGGCACCAGCATGGACCAGAGCATCTTCAAGGCGGTGCTCATCCCCTACGCCGTCAATTTCGTGATGGACTCCGACATGCTGGCCGCGCAGAGGGTCACCATAGCCAAGTTGGTACAGAAGAACGCCAAGACGATGTGGAACACGCTTGACCTTGAGCGTTATCCAACCGTCTTCTGCAACTACGACTGGACGAAGACATACGACGGTGCGGACAGCGACGCCTCCATGGGCGCCATGGCCAGCGGAGCCTCGCTGCTGGAGAACACCGCTCGCATGTGCAAATTCATAGAAGAGGGATACGAGGACTACATGACAGCCATCGATGCGCCTGAGGCGGATGGGGCTACGGCTGTCGGATGCGGTGTCTACAGGATAGACGGCACACGCATACTCTCCCCGTGGCAGAGCACCGACAACCTCGCCCCGGGATTGTATATCATAAACGGCAAAAAGACATTAGTAAAGTAAGACCATGACATCAGCAAGAATCTACACCGCACTGCTGCTCTCCGCACTCTGCGCCGCGGCGTTCTCCGCACTGCCACGCACCTCGCCCAAGAAGGTGGGGCTCGACGAGGCCACCCTGCGCAAGGCGGACACAGCCATAGAGGCGGCCATCGGGAACGGGGTCACGCCCGGCGCCGTACTGGCGGTGATGCGCCACGGCAAGACGGCCTACCTCAAGGCGTACGGCAACATGCAAACCAAGCCGACGGTCGTTCCCATGCGCACCGATGCCATATTCGACCTGGCCTCGTGCACCAAGCCCGTGGCCACAGCCACAAGCGTCATGATACTGGTGGAGAACGGACAGATAGACCTGGAAGCCCCGGTCTCGACGTACATCACCGGATTTGACGACGCTGGCGGAACCATAAAGGTGAAGCACCTGCTCACGCACACCTCGGGTCTGCCGCCATACGCCTCCGCCACCACGCTGGCCAAACAGTACGGGTCGCCCAACCCAGAAGCGCTGCTCACACATATATGTAATGTGAAGCGCGACTTCGCCGCCGGGAGTGACTTCCAGTACAGCTGCCTCAACTTCATCACGCTTCAGCACATCGTGCAGAGGGTGTCCGGCCTGCCGCTCAACGTCTTCGCGTCGAAGTTTATCTTCGAGCCGCTTAAGATGAAGCACACCGGCTACCTGCCGCCCGAAGAATGGACGCCGCTCGTGGCACCCACTACGGTGTACGACGACGGCACGATGCTTCGCGGCACGGTGCACGACCCGCTGGCCCGGGTGATGAACGGAGGGGTGAGCGGCAACGCCGGACTGTTCGCCTCCGCCGAAGACCTCGCCGTCTTCTGCGCCATGATGCTGAACGGAGGAGTCTGGCACCGGAAACGCATACTGGAGCAGTCCACCGTGGAGCTGATGACCACCGTGCCGGCGTTTGCCTCCGCCGTGGGCAGGACATACGGATGGGACGTGAGCAGCCCTTATGCGTCGTGCAACGGTGAGAAACTGTCGGATGCCACGTACGGCCATACGGGCTTCACCGGCACGAGCATCGTGATAGACCCCGTCAACGACTGCGCCGTGATACTCCTGGCCAACGCCGTACACCCCACCGATGGGAAAAGCGGCATGGGCAAGCTGAGGCGCGCGCTGAGCGACTTGGTGGGAGAAGCCATTACAGACAAATAACAAGGAAAGGAGAAAGACATGAAGAATATGATTTTGGCGCTGACGGCCACGCTGTGCATGATGTCGTGCGCCACCAGCAAACAGGCGGCACTGAACGACATGCGCAACTTCACGACCGAGCTTCAGGAAAACGCCACCACGTACAACTTCCGCGACTGGAGGAAGGAGCAGCGCAAGTTCTACAAGATAGAGAAACGGCTGCAGCAGCACGAGTACACCGCCGACGAGCAGCACGAGATAGGCGAGATGAAAGGCGTATGCCTCGGCTACTTCGCCAAGGGCGTGCTGGACAAGGCTTCCAACAAGATAACGCAGGTGAAGAACCAGCTTCAGGGCATCGTGGACGGCATACAGAAGGCGTTGGTGCCATAGCCGCACGGCGGTTTCGCCACATAAACGGGAGGCTGTGCCGGGACAGGCGCAGCCTCCCGCCGTTTTCCGGAGAGGCGTGATTTAGCGTGCGAAGCCTATTCCGTCCTTGCAAGATTGTGCATGCGAAGCCTTCGTAGGAGCGTTTGCGCCAAACGCGACCCAAGAGGTTTGGCAGGAGCGCATCTCCGAGACGCGACCAACAAGAGGAAAGGTAGTAGGAGCGTTTGCGCCAAACGCGACCCAGAG
>CAVHNA010000097.1:2442-9738 GCA_963637205.1 Bacteroidaceae bacterium | reverse complement strand
TCTTCTATCCGCTTCATATTTGTCCCTTTTAACCGTTCTTCCGTTGCAAAGATAAACCTTTTCTGTGAAAGCGTCAAATGTTCCTGACTTAATAATGAACGATATCCATCGTTTGCGATACTTGTTTATTTATTAGACGGGAATGTCGGACAGATGTATAATCCTGTTATAGGCCGAACTTAGGAATGATGACAGCAGACATTCATCATATACAATCGCGTATTTCCAACGGTTTCGCCACATCCTGTGAGTTTTTGCGATACCATATCTTAGCTTATGCTTCATGTCCGGTATCTCATCTTGAGCCAGTGGGTTGAGAATGTCTTGCAACACTCTGTCTCGCAGTCTTTCATTTCTGTCTTCTATACGGAATAATTTGGTGTTGTACCCCAAATAGTCTATACAGATGCTATTGATGGCATCCAAGAACTTATACATGTTGGTTTGATGTGCCACCTCATAGATGAAATCCCAATCTATCTTATTATGAGAGACGAACGTACTCCAGTCCAACACATGCCGCAAGGAGGTTTTCACAGTGGCGAAATCATTTGCCATGTGTCGTAGCAGATGTATAGAATTGAATTTAGCAGAAGGCAGCAACAAGCCTCCTTTCGTGGGAGAGACTAAGAGGCTATCTGCCGCCAGAGTCTCCAATAACCTGTTCAACGCAACGCTTGATTTGTGCGTATCAATGTCCAAAATGCTTTCATGGTTCTCTACGGCGAACTTCCCAAATTGAATAACAGAATGATGTTTGCTGTTACCGACAAGTCTTGCGTTGGCTTCCTTTATCACTACATTGTTGACCAGTCTCACTGTATTGCCAGAGTGCGTCCCGTCAGAAGTCATTACGAAGATGTCTATGTCACCACAAGGTCGGTGGCTGGGATGTGGATAATTCAAGCAGCAACCATACCCCTTCATTACCAACATAGAGAGTCCTTCTGTTTTAACAATATCAGACAACTTCATGATGGCATTGACGTATGCGTTGTATGTCCTTTCCATTGTCGTAACATTGGCCATCCAGTCCAGCACTATCGTTTTGGGAGGATACAGATTTGGCGGAAGTTCCCCTAAGGCATCAAAGACGACACCATGTACTCCTTGGCTTTTTGCCAAAGAATATATTTCGTTCCAGTCCACGCAGGAAAAAACAAGGCCTGCATTGTCATTTTGCAACGCAGCCCTAATAAGAACCAACAGCAGACGCTGGTTTTCTGTAAATGTCATGGGGCCTTAGTATGACTTATACATTCATTATTTTCAGCATGTTCGCATTGATAATGGAGACATCATATTTATTCTTGCATAACCAGAGACTCTCGTTCCCCATTCGTTCTATCTCTTCGGGATGTTCTATGAAATAAGCCATCTTCTCCGCACAGTCTTTCGGTGAATGAATGTCCACAAAGAACCCATTCACACCGTCTTTGACAGTTTCCTTGCAGCCTGGAGTAAACGTAGTGATGACGGCACGGGCAGAAGCCATGGCCTCCAATATTACTCGCGGTGTTCCTTCGCGGTACGCTGTGGGTAGTACGAAGACCGACGACATGGCATAATACTGTACTATATTGTCTGTTTCGGGGAACAATTCCACAGTTCCGTCGTTCACGTATGGCATCAGTTCATCTTCTGTAATGGCATCTGGCAGAGTGCTGTCTATCTTTCCCAATATCATAAAGCGTGAGTTGAGGTATTTTTCCTTTACCATCTTGGCAGCCTTGACAAAATCCATGCCACCTTTAGCGTTCACCAGTCTACCCAGGAAGAAGAAGGTTGGAGTTTCCGGGTAGGCGGCAGGAACAAATTTCGCCATATTCACGCCGGAGCCGTTTACGACATGGCATTTGTTTACACTAACCAGACCATGCGCAACGAATTCGTTTAGGTCATCCACATTTTGGAAAATGACCTTTTGTGCCGCTCCTAGTCCCATCCTGTAAAGGATGAATGAAATGTAGCGGATAATGCGTGCTTTCAGGCTCTTGCTAGCAAATAGATAACCGGCTCCTGTCACCATGGCGTTGCGATTCTTCACGCCTGCCAACCATCCTGCTATGGAACCGTATATTACGGGTTTAATGGTATATCCCAATATGGTGTCCACCTTTTCGGCTTTCATCAGTTTGCGCAGTTTTAGACAATAGACGATGTCGGCAAAAGGATTCAGTCCATTCTTGTTTACCGGTACTTCTATAAACTTTGCGCCAAGTGTTTCTATCCTTTCCACTCCCTCTCTGTTCGGGCCGGTTACGATAACGTCATACCCCTTCTTCTGTATGTCTTTTATCAAATCGCCACGGAAGTTGTAAGCAGAACGATTCTTAGGGGACACCAATACGAATTTTCTCATTGTGCTTTGGTTATAAAGTTCTTCAGATTGTGGTACATCACGTCATACATTCTCTCGTTATTCCCGTCGGAGACAAAAGAGTTGTGTGGAGACAACGCCACATTATCGAGTTTCCATAGAGGGTTGTCTTTTTGAAGTGGCTCCTGCACAAACACATCCAATGCGGCAAACAAATCCTTGCGTTCGGCCAGCACCTCACACATGGCTTCCTCGTCAATCAGACCGCCTCGGGCTATGTTCACCAATACCGCATTCCTTTTCAGCTTGCTCAATATCTTTCGGGAAATCAAGCCTTGGGTTGATGGTAATAGCGGAGCGGTAATAACGATAATGTCAAAATTACCCGCCAGCTCTTCCAGTTTGGCAATCAATTGCATTCTGTCAAAATGCGGTGTCTCGTTGTTATGTATGTCAAATCCTGTCGTCTCCGTGCCGAGGGCATGAAAACGTTTCGCTACTTCCTGCCCTACGTTTCCCGCTCCCACCACAGCAACTTTTCGTCCGGATATTTCCAGGAGTCCTCTGTGTTTTGACCATCGGCAGGCATCCTGCTCTTCTCTGAAAAACCAACCCTGTTTATAGTGTTCCAATACACGGAACAAAGCCCACTCTGCCATAGGCGTACTGTATACCCCACGTGCATTGTGCAGTTCTATGCCACGATCTTTCAGTTTCCCCACAGGCACACGGTCAAAGCCGGCACTTGTCAGTTGCACGAACTTCAGGTTCGAAAACTCGGTAATGTCGTGTGAGAGGAACAAACCATTGCAGACCGTTGCGTCTACCTCAGCAGCAGGCAAAGGCAATTCCTCCTTTTCCTGCTGCATAAAGTAGATATTGTATCCTAACAGCCGCAACTGTTTGAGTTGTCCTTCAGTGTAATTGAAACAGCCTGTCAGCAAAAGGGTCATCATATCTTTATTCTTTTAATTATTAGCTGTGACAGCCACCTCAAGCATACAGCGCTACAAAGGATTGATGTTGTCAGTAAGAGCCAATTCAATGGGAACGGCCCTATCTTCATATAATCCAATATTACGTACTGAACCAGATATATCTCCAATGTCCTGTCGGCAATAAACTTAACGCCTTTCAACACTTTACTGTCAGCGTAAGTTTTCAGTGTTTCTTCCATTCCCATAAATATCTGAAACAAAACATAGAGAAGCAGCCACAGCACCATCTGGTTCAACAGTTGGAATGCCGACAGTACTTCGTATTTAACGAATGCCAGTTTTGAAGCAAAATATATCACGGCCAGCACTATACCCCCCCCTATTAGTTTTCTACTTATAGGACGGGACAGAATGTCCTCATTATTGCAACGCCATCTGTAATGTAGACCGAGAAGCATTGACTGAAAAAACAGAAACTCTATCATCGGCTCTCTTACCTTGTCTATATGATAGTATGACGTGTCATAAACGGTAAGATATAGGACAAGCTGCATAACAAACAGTCCTGATGCCATGCGCCTATAGTTTCTTCTGTTCATCTCTACATGTTTTGATACGAAGAACAAAGGTATATATAGGATGATTATGCTTGCCACGAAATGCCAGTGTGTGGGCCACACGAAGAAATTGACGACATCTTGTATCCCAGTCACGATATATGCGCCCAACGCCATATATATGAGAGTCATCAACCACGACGGGACATAAACCCTTACAAATCTTCTCATGTACCATCTGCTGAAGCCGTTGGTTGTATTTGCCATGCAGAAGCCGGAGACGGCAAAGAACAGTACATCGCCAAGCAGTCCGCCGTTGGCTATCAAATCCGTGGGATAGACTCCTGTATAATGAGAGTTGGTTATAACGATGGCAGCCAAAGCCCTCATCAGTACAATGAACAGAAATATTTTTTTGCTCATTTCTTTCCTACTATGTCATGTACACTGCCTATTACGGCGGCTCTGTTGTTTTTGAAATAATTTGCTGCCTCAGCGGCTTCCCCCTCCAGCCGACGTATGTCGGCAATGCCCATGTCGAAAATCCGCTTTACTTCATCCAAGTCCGTTGTCTTCTCTGTGTCGCAGAAGCTGCGGCTTACTATTACCATTGAGCTGCCCAAGCGGTAGTGCTCTTTCAACACCATACTTCCGGGCATAGCTCCGCCTGTCAAGGTGGCGATGCCCCCGAAGCCGAAGGGAATGCCCTTGCCCTTTATCTTTGTGGCAAGCCTGTCCACTGTTCCGTCAGCCAACAGCTCAAACATGAACTTCATGCCAAGCGCCAGATGCAGGTCGTTAAGTCCCAGATGAATCATGTCTATTCCTCTCAGCTCCAATATCTCGTCTATAAGCAAAGCCGCCTCAGGCGTTTCCACCAACAGGCACGTCTTCGCTCTGCCATTCACATATCCAAGGAAACGACGCACTTCGTCCACAGTTTTGAAGAAAGGTAACATGACGATGTCCGCCCCTGCTTCAACTGTGGCGTTTATCTCATCCTTCGAAGAGAAATATCCGTCAATGGCGTCATGGATGGGATTGACACGTACCAAAACCTTGGCTTTCCTTACGGCCTTCTTTATATTAGTGATGTCCTCTATCGTATGGTGGTTCTTCACGGTATCCAATCCCTTTTGTCGAGAGTCCTTGCCTATAAACTCCATGTCCACGAATATCCAGTCCACGCCAGCGTCTTCCACTATCCGTGCTACCTCCGGACGGTTCGTTATATACATCAGGTTCAGCATAATCCTATCCTTTCCTTATTTGTCTTTTACTCCTGTCTCGCCTACATTCTCGTTGTTGGCGTTTGTCGCCACTTTGAATATAGTCATGACAAATATCTTCAAGTCCAACCACAGGGACATGTGTTTTGCATACCAGACGTTCAGTTCAATCCGTTCCGGCCACAGAACTTCTTTTCGCCCGTTCACTTGCGCCCATCCTGTCACGCCGGGCAGCACGTCAAACATGTGTCTCTGATGTTCTGTGTATTGTTCATAAGGCCATGGATGGTAAGTCAAGGCTGGGCGCGGACCTATCAAAGCCATGTCACCTTTCAGTATGTTTACCAACTGCGGCAACTCATCTATGCTTGTCGCTCGGATAATCTTCCCGACTTTCGTGATACGCGAATCTCCTTTGTACGAATACACCCCTGTTCCCTGTTTCTCCGCACCGACGCACATAGAGCGGAATTTCCATATCTTGAATGGCACGCCGTTCTTACCCAAACGTTCCTGTTTGAAAATCACAGGCCCTTTAGAGTCCAGTTTTATAACTAATGCCACGAGCAGCAATGGCACGAATAGAATGCCCAAAGCCACAAGGGCAATCAAAAAGTCAACGCCCCTTTTGAAATACTTATACATTATTATATTATTGAGTTTGCTATGGTTTGTCAAAGAGCTTTGCGTTGTTGTCACGTGGGCACGTCATCTTTTACTTTTATGATCTTTGCCGGTACCCCAGCCACCACACAGTTGTCAGGTATGTCTTTCACCACCACAGCTCCCGCTGCCACGGTAACGTTATTGCCCACGTGCACCGGCCCTATTATCGTCACGTTGGCTCCGAGTGCCACGTTGTTCCCTATTGTGGGTCGCCCCTTGCTCGTGTTTCCCAGTGTCGTACAGTGAATGCAACGGAAATTGTCACCGATGTAGTCTGCCGCCAAGATGGTAGCGTAAGGGTGAGCGAACCAGAAGCCTTTGCCTATCTTTACCGTCTTGCCTATGGTGAAATACTTGTCGCCCGGTCTGTACCAACCTATCAGCAAAGACATGGCAGGACCTATGCGGTGATAAAAGACATTCCTGTAATACCTGTTGTTGTGCAGCAGGTACAGCAGTTGCAAGCACAGCGGCATACGTATATTCAGTTGATGCTCTATCGCACGCAAGTCACTGTTTATCAAGGCTCGTTTGCCCCCCCCTATGGCATATATGACCAGATGAGGGATATACAGCCAGCAGAACAGCAAAGCTCCTGTCAGACGCAGGTTGTCACGGATGGTTTTTTTGTCAATGCTCATAAGTTCTGATAACAGTTTTGGTATGCCTTGTAGGCCTTTGAGATATCGTACTCTTTGGCACGTTCGTAACACTTGGCCGCGACTTCGTCATACAGGTTCTTGGAGTCAAACAAACTGCGGAGGCATGTCGCCAGCCCTTCTGCGTCAGCGTATTCAAAGAGCATGCCTGCACCTGTCACCACCTCCTTGATACCTTGTACATCCGCTCCGACAAAAGGACGCTCGGCAGCCATACACTCTACGGAAGATAAGGACAGCCCTTCCCACTTGCTCGAAAGGATGTTGACATCCGAAGTCCTGACCAGGCTCGGCACGTCGCTTCTCAACCCTAGGAAGTGACATCGGTCAGCCACTCCTGCCTCTTTGGCCAACGCTTCACACTCGGCTCTTTGTCCGCCGTCCCCGACAAAGACGGCGTGAATATTCTTTGGCAGATAGGTCAGAGCCTTGACAAGCGTCTGCTGGTCCTTTGGCGGGTCAAAACGAGCCACCATCGTGACGACCCGCTCTGTGCCGTCTGTGCCATACGCTTCCTGATGTGTATATGGTTCGGCATTGTGGTATGTACTTACCGTCACGCCGTTACTGATATATCTTACGGTATCTCTGCCCAAGAACGCATTGAGTGTATCCTTCGCTTTCTCCGAGCATGCCACCACGGCATTGTATCTGCTGTAGATAAATCGCTCTATCGGTTTGAGGAAAGGCTTGTTGCGCCGTTTGTTGTTAGTACTGTGCTCCGTCGTGACCAGTTTCAGCTTTCTGCATGACAGAGTCTTATATATAGCGCACCAGTAGTTGGCCGGGAAGAGATGCACATGCACCACGTCCGCACCTTTCAGATACTTGCGCAGTTTCAGTATAGTCAGCGGGTTGTATATGGTTCTTATACTGGCAGAGACAGGATAGATGAAATTCACCTTTATCCCCTCGTTTATCAGTCCC
>CAVHNA010000097.1:893-2432 GCA_963637205.1 Bacteroidaceae bacterium | reverse complement strand
CCTCCACCTCGTGCCCGTTGCGTCGTTGCAGTAGTGCGAAGTCGTATATCATCTTCTGCGCTCCGCCTACCAGCATTGTGTCAGTCACATGCAAAATCTTCATTTTATCCCTTTCAAACGTCTCTTGGTGAAATACGCCCAGGAGAGGAGGCGGCTCGCTAAATCCTTGCCTCCCAAGTTTCCTCTTAGTTCAAGCTCATCGAACCCGATAAAGTCGGAGCGGTGCTTTCTCAGAAAGATTTCTGTATTCGTAAAGTCATCCTCTGTCATAGTGCTGGGGTGCAGGCAGAACGTCCAAATGCCTGAAAGTCTCATCTCTCTGCAATGTCCGCCCATTTGAGGCAGAAACACAAAGTCGCCCTTACGGTAAGGCCGTGTAGCTATAGTGTCACTGATGATGCGTATGTCCGTACGCTCCTTCAGTGCCACTAGAGTATTCTCGTCATACGTGTGGCTTGGAGCGAAGAAGAATCCGGGCTTCAGTCCGTGTTCTATAAGAATCTTGAAGCCATCGCCTATCTTCTGCCTCTGCACGTCAAGAGGTACTCCGGCAAATTCCGACCTCGATCACAAGGGGTTGAGCCCATCTAATCCTTTGTCCGATATATAGCAATGGTTGAAGCCATGCTGCGCTATGGCATAGCCCTTCTGCTGCCAAAGTAGTGCCTTGCTCCAGAATTCGCTATCAGGAGCGTCTATCTTCTGTTTCGGGTCTTCATTGTGCGGTATGATGCCTACCATAGGCCGCACGCCATAACGGTCAAGAATGTTGAGCATCCTCTGCCACTTCTCCCAGCTCATTGTGGGACAAGCGTCATCAATTTATAATATGTTTCTCTATCATCTCTGAAATGATGCCTTCATACACGCCGTCATTGTAATGTCGCTCAAATATTCTTTGAACGATGGACTTGTATCTTGAGTAATCTCTTGAAGTATGCTCAAACTCAATTATTTGTTTTGCTACGGCGTCTGCATTCAAAGGGCAGTTAGCCATAAGGCTGAACTCTCCCAAGTTAATGTTTTGTTTAAAGTCGTCAACCCCGTCACTGTATATGGGAATCATATATGCGGCCAAATATGAGTTCATCTTTGTCGGTGTAGCGACTTGATTTACAATATGGTCTGTCCTAAGGATAAAACCATATTTACACTTATGGAGTTCGTCTTGGAGCTCCTTTACTGACACATACTTAATGTCATAATTCTTAATTCCTCTTTCTTGTAATTTTAATTCGAACTCATCCTTGTCGCCAGTGTAAATATGAAAGTGAGATTCCGGGATGGCTTTCTCGATTCTCGCAAACACATCAAGCATGAAATCTACGCCTTGCCATACTCCTGTGTTTCCGGCGTATGCAAATACAGGCTTCTTGTATTGTTCCACACTAAAATCAGCGGAAAGAGGAAGGTTATAGCAAGGCATCACTATAATTTGTCCTTTATCTTTGAGATTGTAGGATTCCTTATAGTATTGAGCCATCCTATCTGAAACACAGAACAACAAAATGGATTTTTTTACAGCGATTGGTTCTGAAA
>CAVHNA010000097.1:0-784 GCA_963637205.1 Bacteroidaceae bacterium | reverse complement strand
ATTTTGCTCTCTTCCGCACTAACGCCCTGAGCCCAATAAATGGTCTTAGCTAATGGAAATCGCAACTTGGCAAAAAAGAAATATTTCCCAGTTATTGTGATAATGACATTAGGGGATTTTATACTTCTGAGATTATGGACAGTCGTAATCTGATAGCCCATAGACCTCAAAGGAGTCATCATTAAGCCAACATAATAGTTCGTTGCGTCGTTAAGCGATCTGGGGTCGCAATATAGATATGCTTGTTTCATTTATTTATATCGTTAAGAAATTCATCAATAGCTTCCCTTAAGGCACAAATAAATCCTTTCCCGTATTTCAGGTCAGGCTCCATATAGTTCCCTTCACCCCATTCATTCCAAGACTTCAAAAACACTATACGTTTGCTTTGAGGTTTATGTAGCGTTGTACTAAGGATTTTCTTCGCGTGAACTTTAAACAATTCTGGGGTTGCGTTATGCAGGACAGTACCTTCACGCTTACTTCTTGGAGTGTGGTCCCAGTTGGGCATCATTGTCGGGAAGACATCTTCCCGGTAGTCTTCTCTGAAGACGCTGTGCTTTATCGCTTTCTTATATGGAATGATGTATGGAATCCTTATAAATTTTCTGACATGATTAAAGCATCGGACAATAAAGTTTGATGCGATATTGTACTGATAGTAATTGTCTAATCTGTGACAATGGTTCACAGCGTCAAACCCATACTCTCTTATCTCATCTATCTTCTCCTTATACAGGGTCTGGCCAACGAAGAAAAAACCGTTGAGCCCATTGTCCATAGC
>CAVHNA010000096.1:0-9849 GCA_963637205.1 Bacteroidaceae bacterium | reverse complement strand
GGCAACATGTCCGGCGCAGGTGTTACCGTCCCACGTCACGAATTTCTTTTCTTTTGCCATAGTTGTTTGTGTTATATAAAAACGTTTACTTCCGTTGAATTTCAGTTTTTGTGTTTTTTCAGTGCAAAGGGATGTGCGGACGGCCTAATAGAGGAATCCGTATATCCACAAAGGAATCTCCTGCCCCTCGCCTTCCACTATATTGGAGAGGGCGTAGAGGACATCAGTATTTTTACGCTTCGGCTGTTCCAGACAGATGCGGAATCTCTGTTTACCGTCCACTATGAACGTGCTGCTGCGGTCGCCCACCTGCATCTGGTGTCTTCCCCACAAAGCGTTCTGGAAAAATGTCTCCATAAGAGTCTGCCTGTCCAGCTCTCCGGAACTCATAGCGTACAAAAGGTTGGTGTTGTGGAGGTAAAGTCCCGACGGCTTCTTGGGGAACTCCTCTCCATGGCGGTAGACCATGTTTATCAGTCTGGCGTCGCTCAGGTATTTGATGTAGTTCATCACCGTGGCCCTACTAGTTTGCATGTCGGTGGCCAACTGGCTCACGTTGGGTGCTCCTGTACCTCCCACCGCCAACAAGTAAAGCAGCTTCTTTATCTTACTCAGGTATTTAAGGTCTATTTGCTTGATGAGGAGTATGTCCACCTCTATCATCATATTCATGGTTTTCAGCAGGTTTTCGCTGAAATTGGCGTTCTCGAGGAAAAAAGGATAGTAGCCGTGGTGCAGATAGTTGCGAAAATGGTCCATCGGATTTACTTTGGCGGTAACCTCCTGCGCTATCCTTTCGTGCCTGTTTTGTATCTCGCGTATGCTGAACGACTTGAAGTTCTCGCCCGTCTTCAGATTGAGATACTCGCGGAAAGAGAAACCTCTCAGGTTATAGCTGTCCACGATACCGTTCAGTTCAGGGTTTTCTTCCTTTAGCCTCATCACGCTGCTGCCAGTAAACACCACTCTCAGCTTGGGGCAGCGGTCGTATATCATCCTCAGCTCATGACTCCAGTCCGGCTGCTTGAACACTTGGTCTATCAGCAGTGTCTGACCTCCTTCGTGTACAAATTCGTTGGCGAATTGGAACAGTGTCTTCCCCTGGAAGAAAAAGTTGTTCATATTTATGTACAGGCATCTCCTGTCGCGCGGCCCGAAATTCTCTTTCGCGTATTGTAACAAGAATGTGGTTTTGCCCACGCCACGACTGCCTTTGATGCCTATCAGCCGTTTGCGCCAGTCAATCTCGTCCATTAGTGCACGTCTGACAGGAGCCTGAGTGTGTTCAATCAAGAACTGATGAGTTCGGAAAAATGAGTCCAACATACCCAATATGAATGATTTTGGGTGCAAAGTTAAGGTTTTTTGCTTGAATTGCAAACCCTACTTAACAAAAAATGACTATTCGCTTTTGTTTTTTTGAGGGAACACGTCAATGTGTTTCATATTCCTCATTATACGTGTCTGTGATTTAAGAAGGTATGCCGACGGCTGCGAACAATTGTATTTCAACGGATTTGGCAGGCAAGCGGCTATCAGAGCGCAGTTGGCGCGAGTCAGCTTGGCAGAGCTGCATCCGAAATGCTGCTGTGCGGCAGCCTCCGCTCCATAAATGCCATCACCCATCTCTATAGAGTTTACGTACACCTCCATGATGCGGTGCTTGTCCCATATCAGTTCTATAAGCACGGTGAAATACGCCTCGAAACCTTTTCTCACCCAACTGCTTTTGGGCCACAGGAAGACGTTCTTGGCTGTCTGCTGCGTTATGGTGCTGCCGCCACGTATGCGTTTGCCTTTCCGTCTTTCCTCAATGGCGTTGCCTATCTCTTTGGCGTCAAATCCGCGGTGCGTAAGGAAACGTTGGTCTTCACCTGCCATCACTGCCACCGGCATGTATATGGACATGGAGTCCAGCGGAACCCAATGGTGTTTCAGGCGGATGGTCTCGCCCCTGGAAACCTGTTGGCAGCACCTTATAACCATAAGTGGGGTGACATACACCGGACACCACTTATAGACAAAAACAAAGAAGATTGAGCTCCCAAAGAACAGGAGCACAATCATTCTCAACAGTTTCTGAAGCTTCTTCAGCGAGTGCATCGTTTACTGCAAGGTACCCGCATTGGCAGCGTTTATCATGGCCTCGCTGGCATAGAGATAGATCTCCACACGGCGGCTGGCCTCTTTGTCTTCCTTGCCGTTGGCGTCAAGCACCAGGTACTCGGGTGTCTCGCCGAATCCGGTGGTGCTCTTTATCTGACCCTCGCTCACACCGCAAGAAGTTGTCAAATACGCTTTCACTGCGGCTGCGCGGCTCTGGCTCAGTGCCATGTTGGTGGCGTCAGAACCGTCGCTGCTGGCATAACCGTAGATGGCCACGTCGCAGTCGGTATATACGTTCAGCACGTTGGTGGCGAACTTCTTCAGTGACGACTGTGCCGCACTCTGAAGGTTGGACTTGCCTACCTTGAACAGGATGCCGTTGTCAAGTGTCACCTTCACAGCTTCCAGTCCGTTAGTATCGGTAGTAGTCTCCACCGTGGCGTCTTCCAGAGCGGCCTCAGCGGCAGCCTTCGCCTTGTCCATCTTCTTGCCGATAAGCAAACCGGCTGTAGTACCGCCGGCTACACCTACACCTGCACCTATGGAAGCGCCTACTTTAGCACCATGTGATCCTCCTATCAGTGCACCTATGGCAGCACCAAGACCTGCGCCTGCGGCACCTCCGGCAGTGCTGCCTATCAGACCGCCCTTGGCAGTGTTAGTCATGTTGCAGCCAGAGAGAAGCATGGCGGATACCAATGCACACAATACTCCTTTTGTTCCTTTCATCGTTCCTTTCATCGTGTTACCTTTTTATTGTTGATATTTTTCCAAGTCTTGTAATTCGGCTGCAAAGTTACATATTTTTGTTGTCTCACGGTTCTTCGTATATTATTTTTTTGTACTTTTGCGGACGATTTAACACCTTGTAAGATTTCAGGAAAATATAATAAGAGAAAGACTTTAGATATGGCAAAAGAATTGGATTTCCTTACTAAGAGGAGCGAGGATTACAGCAAATGGTATAATGAACTGGTGGTGAAAGCCGACCTTGCAGAGCAGTCGGATGTACGCGGATGTATGGTGATAAAGCCGTACGGATATGCCATCTGGGAGAAGATGCAGCGTATACTTGACGACATGTTCAAGGAAACCGGCGTACAGAACGCTTATTTCCCACTGCTGATACCTAAAAGCTTCCTCAGCAAGGAAGCGGAGCACGTGGAGGGTTTCGCCAAGGAATGCGCGGTGGTGACACATTACCGTCTGAAGACAAACGACACTCACGACGGTGTGGTGGTGGACCCTGCGGCACGTCTGGAGGAGGAGCTCATCATCCGCCCTACATCCGAGACCATAATATGGAACACTTTCAAGAACTGGATACAGTCGTACCGCGACCTGCCTCTACTCGTCAACCAGTGGTGCAACGTCATGAGATGGGAGATGCGCACACGCCTTTTCCTCCGCACCAGCGAGTTCCTATGGCAGGAGGGACATACCGCACACGCCACCAGGGAAGAAGCCGAAGCGCGCGCACAGCAGATGCTGAAGGTGTATGCCAACTTCGCCGAGAACTACATGGCGGTGCCTGTGGTGCAGGGCGTGAAGAGTGAGACAGAACGCTTTGCTGGAGCACTAGACACATATACCATAGAGGCGATGATGCAAGACGGCAAGGCTCTGCAGAGCGGCACAAGCCATTTCTTGGGACAGAACTTCGGAAAGGCTTTCGACGTGCAGTTCCTCAACAAAGAGAACAAGCCTGAGTATGCCTGGGCCACCAGTTGGGGCGTGAGCACACGTCTTATGGGTGCGCTCATCATGACACACTCCGACGACAACGGACTGGTGTTGCCTCCGGCACTCGCTCCTGTGCAGGTGGTTATCATCCCCATAGGCAAGCCGACGCAGATGAGACAGCTTGACGCCAAAGCGGACGAGATGGTAAAGAACCTGAAGGCTATGGGCGTAAGCGTGAAGTACGACAATGCGGACAACAAACGTCCCGGATTCAAGTTCGCCGACTACGAACTCAAGGGTGTGCCTGTGCGCATAGTGCTTGGCGCACGCGACTTGGAACAGGGAACCGTGGAGGTTATGCGCCGCGACACCCTGGAGAAGGAGAACGTTCCTGTTGACGGCATAGAAGCGTATGTGAAGAACCTTCTGGACGACATACAGAAGAACATGTTCGTAAAGGCGAAGACGTTCCGCGATGCTCACATATACGAATGTGAGAACTATGAGGAGTTCAAGACCAAAATCAAGGACGGCGGTTTCTTCCTGTGCCACTGGGACGGCACGCCGGAGACAGAAGCACAGATAAAGGAAGAGACACAGGCCACCATACGTTGCGTACCGTTCGGCGTGGAGCAGGCTCCAGGCGTGGACATGGTAAGCGGCAAGCCTGCTAAGGCACGTGTCCTGATAGCAAGGTCTTACTAAGAGACAACGCACGCCGTCACTGTAGCTTCATGAGATATCGTAGACTGCTTACAATATTCGCGGCGGAGGAAATTCCCTCCGCAATGGTGACGTTCGTGTCTTTGCTGATGTTCTGGCAGCTCGGCGTCACAGGCAGCATGGCGGTGTTTCTCTCCTCAGTTCTGTTTCTCCCATGGGTGCTCAAGTCCTTTGTGCGTAACCTCGTACAACGAGTGGGGCGGTTCAGGCTTATGCTGCATGTCTCGGAGTTGCTGCTGTGTGCGGCCTTGTTCGTGCTTGCGGCGTCGTTTTCCTGTGGGATATGGTGCGTATTCGCCACGCTTTCCGTCATCAGCATGCTGTGCGCCTGGCACGAATTGCTTGCACGCATGTATTACGAAAGGATATTGCCGTCGCGCCTGCAGAAGTTGTACAACACTTTCAAGATACTCGTCTCCCATACGGCTGTCATCTTCACATACGGAGCTCTCATCCTTTTGGTGGGCAGCATGGAGGTATTCTACAGACAGATACACAGGGCGTGGGCTATGGGGTGCTACCTCACGGCAGGACTCTTCTCATTTTTTTTCGTCTACCATGTGTTTGCCTTGGCGGGGTTCCGGGAGAACAGTGCGTCACTTAGGCATAGCATGGGTGACTCCCTGAGGGCCGAGTGGCATGTGATAGAACGTATATGCAGCAAGGAAGGCTGGCACAAGGCGGTGACGACTTTGTTTTTCCTCTTGTTGCCACAGAGCCTGATGTTTTATGTCAGAGTGCTGTTCTTTCTGGACACCACCGACCGCGGAGGACTTGAGTGTACCATACAGGAAGTGGGCTTCGCCCAGGGTACGATAGGCGTGTTGGCGTTTTGCATAGGTATAGGCATAGGGCGAGTCGTGTTGGCCAGGATGTCCGAGCGCGACATGTTTATCCCCATGTCGGTGATACTCTCTTTGTCGCCGGTGGTATATCTCGTATTGTCTTGGAGCTTGCCTTCGTCGCTTCTCTGCCTGTGCACAGCCACGTTTCTGGCGCAGATATTCTTCGGCGTAGGGATATGCGTCTGCTACCGTCTGGTACAGGTCATCTCAGGAGACAGGTACAAGAACACCGTCAATCTCCTCTACATTCCTCTGACGGCGGCTTGCATGATATTGCCGATGGGCGTCAGCGGATGGATGTCGCAAACTATGGGGTACAGGTGTTATTTCGCCCTTAACGTACTTGCGGCTCCGGTGGCATGGTATGTGGCGGCGAGATGGAAACACGGGGAATTGGAAATTCACAATATATAATATACAATGTATAAGGATATGAATAAACTTTTTATTTCTATGGCAGCTACTATTATGGCTACAGCGTGCAGCACTTCCACCAAGGAAGAACAGACCGCACCGCAATCAAGTGAGAAAACGCTTTTCGTAGAGGCTAACGTTCCGGCGCAGGGACTTGACATCAAAGAGTTCTCCTCTGGCATACAACATGTGGGCGTACCCACGGCAGAGGTGCAGAAGACCATAGACTTCTACAAAGGACTTGGGTTCAGCCTTGCCACACGCCACGACATCAACGGGCGCGACTTCGCTTTCATGCAACTTGGCAACCTTCTCATAGAGGTTATCCCCACCACCGACACCCCAGCCATGTGCAACGGTGCGGTAGACCACTTCTGCCTGGACGTGAAGAACGCGGACTCCCTGTACCAGCGTATCAAAGACGCCGGCTACACTATGTTGAGCGACAGCGTGAACTTCATTGACTTTTGGGACAACGGCGCCAAGTACTTCTTCATACAAGGCCCCAACAACGAGAAGATAGAATTTTGCGAGATACTTTGATGAGAAGATACCTCACTTCGTTTCTCTTGCTACTGTCGGCACTGGCCTATGCCGAGGGGTGGGGTGTGATAAACGTATCGGTGTGCAACACGCGTTGCGAAGCGGACTATTCGGCAGGCATGGAGTCGCAGGCTTTGTTGGGAATGCCCGTAAGGGTTCTTGACACGCACAACGAGTGGACACAGATACAGACTCCCGAAGGCTACGTCCACTGGACGCTTTCGGCGTGTGTGCGGCAGATGTCACGGCAGGAGCTGTCCGTCTGGAACACGTCACCTCAGGTGGTGGTCACTTCGCTCTATTCGTTCGTCATGGAGAGGCCTTCACGCAAGGCTTCCTCTGTCAGCGACGTCACCGCCGGCGACAGGTTGCGCCTTGTAGCCAAACGGGGCAGGTACTACGAGGTGAGCTTCCCCGATGGACGTACTGGCTACCTTCATCGCAGCCATTGTATGCCCATAGAGAAATGGAGGAAGAACCTTGACAACAGTGCCGACGGCATCATCCGCACGGCGCATACGCTCAACGGTATCCCTTACATGTGGGGCGGCACGTCACCCAAGGGCGTGGATTGCAGCGGCTTTGTGCGCACGGTCTTATATATGCACGACATCATCGTACCCCGAAACGCTTCACAGCAGGCGCGCAAGGGTGAACAGGTGTCGCTCGGCGACGACTTCGCACACCTTCTCCCCGGCGACCTTCTCTTCTTCGGGAAGAAAGCCCAGGACGGCAGGCCTGCGCGTGTGCAACATGTGGCCATATACATAGGGGGCAAGCGTTTCATTCACTCGCTCGGACGTGTGCGGGTGGCGAGCCTTTCCCCTTCTGACCCTCTGTACGACGAATACGACCTCAACAGGCTCCTGTCAGCCACGCGTTTCCTCCCCTACATCAACAAAGAGGAAGGGTTGTTTACCACAGACCAATCTGAATATTATAGATAGATGACAAGCAGACGAACATTCATCAAGGGCGCATCCATGGCCGCTGTGGCTATGACCGCCGCACCGCAGATATCCCTGGGAGCGGCACCCGGCAAGAAGCGTGGTTCTAGCAAGACGATGAAGCTTACCTTCATACCTTATGAGCTGACCTTACGACATGTGTTCACGGTAGCGGCTTATTCCAGAAGCACCACGCCCGACATACAGGTGCAGATAGAATACGACGGATACGTCGGTTACGGCGAGGCGTCCATGCCACCATACCTTGCCAAGGAACTGGGCACGGTGGACTCCGTGACGGAGTTCCTGGGGAAAGCGGCCAAACGGCTTGAGGACTTCTCCGACCCTTTCATGATGGAGGACATACTCTCCGCCATAGACCAGCTCGACAGCGGCAACGCCGCCGGAAAGGCCGCCGTCGACATAGCGCTGCACGACCTCGTGGGCAAGATGATGGGGCAACCGTGGTACCGCATCTGGGGACTCAACCCTTCGCTCGCCCCTTCCACCACCTTTACCATCGGCATTGATACCGCCGACGTGGTGAGACAGAAGACGCAGGAGTGCGCCGAGAAGTTCAACATTCTGAAGGTGAAACTGGGTCGCGACAACGACAAGGAGATGATACAGACCATAAGGTCGGTGACGTCGCTGCCCATAGCGGTGGACGCCAACCAAGGATGGAAGGACAGAAGCTACGCCCTGGACATGATACAGTGGCTTGCCGAGCAGGGGGTGGTGATGGTTGAACAGCCTATGCCGAAAGAGCAACTCGACGACACGGCTTGGGTGAGCGAGCGTTCGCCGCTGCCTGTCTTCGCCGACGAGAGCATACAGCGGCTGCACGACATAGACAGGCTTAAAGGTGCGTTCACCGGCATCAACATCAAGCTGATGAAGTGTACCGGCATGCGTGAGGCGTGGAAGATGGTGAACACCGCACGCGCCCTCGGCCTGAAGGTGATGGTGGGCTGCATGACGGAGACTTCGTGCGCCGTGACGGCGGCGGCGCAGTTCTCGCCTGCGGTGGACTTCGCCGACCTTGACGGCAACCTTCTCATATCCAACGACCGCTTCGAGGGGGTCAAGGTAGAGAAAGGAAAGCTGGTTCTGCCCGACCGCCCGGGCATCGGACTGAAGAAATTATGAGTGCGGGCCTTACAGGACAGACAATTGACAACGTAAACTAAAACACGATATGACCAGACACTTAGCAGCCCTCTTCATGGGTTTGGCCTGCACAGCACAGGCATACGATTGGGATACAGATTTGAAGCACCGCATTCTGTGCGATTTCACGGAGAACAGAGACGATGTGGTGGAGTACGTAAGAAACGTCATGCCTAACGCCACGGACGAGAAGATAGCCGCGTGGGAGGCGTCGGGCGCGCTGGAGTGCATGGAGATAGACGGCGAGAAACGCTATTTCCGCCACGCCGCACGCAACCTTTTCCGCATAGACCCTAAGTGCGCAGCCGTGTGGGACAAGAAACATGCCGACGAGGAGCCATACCCTATCGACAAGATAGAGGACATGCGCAACGTTCCGCAGATACTGCGCGACGCTCCGCAGAATCCCCAGCACATAGCACAGGCCAGAAGAATACGTGTCACGTACACCCTGACAGTGGACGCAGACGCCGTGCCGGCTGGCGAGACGGTGAAGTGCTGGCTACCCTATCCCAGACAAGACCATCCCAGACAGACAGATGTGGAACTGGTGTCCGCCAGCCAGGACGAGTACACTTTCTCCAAGCCCTCGTGCCGCCACAGCACGCTGTTCATGCAGAAGAAGGCTGTTGAGGGACAGCCCACCGTATTCAGCGAGTGCTTCGAGTACACCGCACACGGGGCGTGGTTCGACCTCTCGGAGGCCAAGCCATACGACAAGTCTTCGCTCCTGTATAAGGAATATACCTCGGAAAGAGAGGCGCACGTGATCTTCACGCCCGAGTTGCGGGCTCTCGCCGACAGCCTCACCGCCGGACTGGATAACCCCGTAGACAAGGCGAAGGCTATATTCACGTACGTTGACGGACGTTATCCCTGGGCTTCAGCCAGAGAGTATTCCACCATCCCCAACATTCCCATGTATGTGGTGCAGAACGGTCACGGCGACTGTGGACAGGTGTCTCTCCTACTCATTACGCTCTGTCGCATCTGTGGCATACCAGCGCATTTCCAAAGCGGATGGCAGGTACATCCGGGCGCAGTGAACCTGCACGACTGGGCGGAACTTTATTTCGAGGGTATCGGCTGGGTTCCCGTAGACCAGTCGTACGGTATCTCCCACTGGGGACATAACGAAAAGGAGCGTTATTTCTTCTTCGGCGGAATAGACTCATGGCGACTGATTGTCAACTCGGACTACGGCAAACCACTTTCCCCCAAAAAGAAATATCCGCGCAGCGAGACAGTAGACTTCCAGCGCGGAGAGGTGGAATGGAAAGGCGGCAACGTCTATTTCGACCAGTGGAACTACGACATAGACGTGGAATACCTGCCGTAGACGGTGCATTTGCACCAACTCGGCGTAGGAGGCGCATTTGCGTCCGCTCGGCGACGAAGGAGACGCTTGCCAGAGCAAG
>CAVHNA010000095.1:0-9868 GCA_963637205.1 Bacteroidaceae bacterium | reverse complement strand
CCCGACTCCAAGGAGGAGATGGTAAGTCGCATCAAGGCAATCTCTAACATCGGTGTGCTGAATGAGAAGATTATCCCTGCCGAGCGTAATCCGAAGAAGGATGTCCACATCGGTGGCGACTACAAAGCCGTGGTACCGCAAGACCTGATTAATGAGCAAGGCAAGAGCTATGACGATTTTCTGCAGAAGGTACTCATACCGGTGGTAAGAGGCAATAAATAATGGTAACTTTTCATTACAACAAGAACGTATGCGCTAAGGAGGCAAAAGAGGCTCTATACGATGCGGAAATTTTTTCCTCGGGAGGAAATTCTAAAAACGTCGCGTAGTTTCTGAAAATTCCTCGCGAGTAAATTCTATTTTCAGCGCGTAGAAACTTGTTTGCTTGGTAAAATTATTTGCTATAGAATTATGACTAAGACATTAAACATAGGGCACTGTAGAAATAAGTATGTTGCCGCACAAACTGGCGGCGTGGTGGTGCTCTTCGGGCTCTGGGTAGACTATTGTAAAGAACGGGGGCTTGAGTTCGAGGTGATAGATGCCTACAAGCGCAACTATCGGCATGGCACGCTCTGTGCCTACTTGAGTATCTTCTGGCAGATATTGACGAAGATGAAACACTTTGATACGGTGTTCCTGCATGGTACTTACCGCGACTACCTGGTCTTTGCTCCGTTCACCGTTTGGCTAGCCAAATGGATGGGCAAGCGGATGGTGATGCGGAAGTTTGCCGGCAATTTCGCGGAGATATATGAAAAAGCCAACCCGGTAAGCCGTGCACTGATGCGATATGCCTTGAAGAACGCTGACGTGACCTGTTGGGAGACGAAAGCATTGGTGGAGTTCGGCAAGAAGTTCAACAAGCAGTCCATCTGGTTCCCTAATGTCAGGAAAGACAGTGGTGTGCGCCGTGGTGACCGCCCCTACCAGCACAAACTCGTTTTCCTCTCGCGTGTGGAGAGAATGAAGGGCATTTTCACGCTCATTGAGGCGATGAAGATACTTGGCAATGACTACCAGCTGAAGATATATGGTCCGCTGAACGGCATCGAGCCAGAGGAATTGCAGGGCGAGAACTACAGTTATCACGGTAGCGTGGAAGCAGCTCTTGTGCCGCAGAAACTCGCTGAAAATGATGTGCTTATGCTGCCTACGAAGTGGGGTACTGAAGGCTATCCTGGCGTAATTATAGAGGCTTATGGCGTGGGAGTTCCCGTCATTTCCACCCCCATGGGAGCCATTCCCGAGATAGTGAGCGACGGCAAGACGGGCTTCTTCACCCCTGTGGATGATGCGCAGGCTCTGGCCGACACCATCCGCCGTTTCAACCAAGACAACTATCCGCAGTATGCAGACAATGCCCTCAAAGCCTTTGCCGATTTTGAATATGGAAAGACGAACGACATGATTGCAGGATTGCTACAGAAATAATAGAAGAAATGAACCAAAAGAAATATCTGATAGAAACAGCCAAATACATCTTGAGGAGTTATCCCGTGATACGTACTTATATAAATAAGGTGGAGCGTCTCTACGGAATGACACCGCAAGAACTTCGCGACTACAAGGAACAGCGGTTCCTCTATATCTTCCGCCGGGCCTTTGACAAGTCGCCATTCTATCACCGCCTCTATTGTGAGGCGGGCATCAAGAAGGAAGACATCAAGCGGCTTGAAGATATCGTGAAACTTCCCGTTGTAACTAAAGATATGGTGAAGAAGTATGGACTGGAGATGCTAACCGTACCGAAATGGCAAGTAATAGCCGGTCATACCAGTGGCACAACAGGTACACCGCTGACAGTATATGAGAACTGGCCTTCAATATGGTGGGAACAGGCATATAATGTTTGTTATCAGAAAAAATGTGGGTTGATAGATGGACAGTCTGTATTGTCTTTGCGTGGCAACCTCGACAAGCGTATGATGAGCATGAAAGTGCATATTGGAAATACGTTGTACCTTTCCAGCTACAACATCAATGCGCAAACTGCAGAATATTACTACCAGCAGATACTGGCGCATAAGCCGGTAGCAGCAAAAGGATATCCAAGTTCGCTCTATGCTCTGGCTTTGGTGTTCAAGGACAAGAGACTGGAGTGCCATATCCCGGTGATGTTCACATCGAGCGAGACACTTTATCCGCACCAGCGCCGATTGATAGAAGAAGTTTTCCATACGCAGATATACGACCACTATGGCACGACAGAGCGTACTGTGTCTATCGAAGAAGCGCATGACCATGACGGCTACTATGAGGCACCCGGCTATGGAGTGACGGAATATCACGACGACTATCTCGTCACCACCTCTCTCATCAATGATGCCTTTCCTCTTATCCGCTACAAGACGGAAGATCGCATACTGCTGAAGGATGGGGTGAAGAAGACAAAAGAGGGATTCATCGACTATGACTCCATTGAGAAGATTGATGGTAGAGCGATAGCTTATGTTGTATGCAAAGACGGTACGCCCATCAGCGACTCGGCGCTTACATTTATATTCAAACATAACTGCGGTGTGCGCTATGCGCAGTTTGTGCAGCAGGAAGCTGGAATGGTTGACCTTAATCTTGTAACTGACGAAAGTTATAGTACAGAAACGGAACAATATCTTCTGGATTGGCTTGACAAGACCTTCGGTAAGGGTAATATGGATACTCGCATCCATAAGATAGAAGAGAGCGGATTAAAATATAGTAGTAGAAATAAGCTGTCATTAGTTATAAGTAATTGTAATACAAATACTTATCAGGGTGGGGTAATTAAGGCAATCCTCGGTCGCACAGACGATTACATTGTCTGCAAGGACGGCAGCATGGTGACGCGTGTTGATTTTGTAGAAGATGGCAACCACATCAAGGCCTGTCAGTGGATACAGCACCATGAAGGCGAACTGGAAGTGCGCATCGTGCCGGATGAAGGTTTCACAGAGCACGACAAGCAATTCGTAATCAATGCAACATTAGAGCGTTGCGGTAGAGACAATATCGACCTCAACCCCATCATCTGTACCATGAATGACTTGGAATACACCAGCAGAGGCAAGTTCCGACTCATCGTAAACAAAAAAGCAAATAATAACAGTCAAGACATAACACATTAACAATAAATGTATAACGCAATAAACTTATACCGTATGGCTCACTGGCTGTGGTTGCATCACGTGCCTTTTCTGCCAAAACTGATTACACTTTTAATCTTCCTGATGTACAACAGCAAGATACATTATTCCACGGAAATAGGACGTGGTACGACTCTGGCATACGGAGGTATGTCGGTACTAATTCATAACCGCTGCAGAATCGGGAAGAACTGTAGCATAGGTGTTCATGCTGTCTTAGGGGGGGGCAATCATAAGCATCCTGGAGTTCCTACACTCGGAGACAATGTATGCATAAAGGCAAATGCCATAATATATGGTGGCGTGACAATAGGTGACAACGCCATTGTGGGTGCAAATTCAGTGGTGAACTGCGATATACCCGCAGGAGAAGTATGGGCCGGTTCTCCTGCCCGGTTTATAAGAAAGAACGACCCGACCATCAAGTCATATTAGTTTGGACAACGACATCTTGCTTTCCTTCGCAAGACTGAAGCGTTATTGCGAAGGAGAACATTTCATGGGCTGGGACCCGTATGACGGGCTCAACTCCAAAGTGGCGCATGCAGTGCTGCCGCTGAAACATTCGGCATTGCTAAGGCTGTGCATCATACAAGGCTTCAAGCGATGCCCGGTAAACCTCAGACGGTTGGCACTGGTGCCGAAAGAACACAACGCCAAGGGCATAGGGTTGTTCCTCTCTGGCTACTGTCACCTTTACAACGCCTTGAAGAAGCACCCGGAATGGGAGCGGACACTGGGCACTAGAGAAGATGTGAAGGAACGTATCACCGAACTGGCGGAACTGCTCCTCACCCTGCGGAGCAAGGGTGACTACCACGGCGCTTGCTGGGGGTATAACTTCGACTGGCAAGCACGCCGTCTGTTCCTCTTCCCCAAATACACGCCCACCGTGGTGGCGACCAACTTCTGCGCTACGGCACTGATGGAGGCATACGAAGTGACCGGACGAGAGGAGTGGCTCGATGTGGCGCTGTCGGCAGCGGAGTTCGTCGTCCACGACCTGCACCGCGCGCCTTACAAGGACGGCTTCCTGTTCTCTTATAGTCCTCTGGAAGGGAACGACACGGTGTTCAACGCCTCCCTGCTCGGTGCACGCCTGCTCAGCTACTGCTACTACTATACCAAAAAGGAGGAATATCGTGAGCTGGCCAAGCAGAGCATCACGGCTTGCTGTGCAGGACAGCGTGAGGACGGAGCGTGGATATACGGCATGCTACCTGTGCAAAGCTGGGTGGACTCTTTCCATACCGGCTACAACCTCGACGCACTCATAGCTTACGAGGAGCTGACGGGCGACACATCTTTCCATCAATACATGGAACGAGGCTTCAACTACTACATCCGTCATTTCTTTGAGGCTGACGGCACACCCAAATACTACGACAACCGCATGTATCCGATAGATATCCACTGCCCTGGCCAGTTGCCGGTGACACTGGCACGGCTACACAAGACAGCGGACTACGGAGGACTCGCCCAGAAGGTTCTCCGCTGGGCTATCCGTCACATGCAGGACAAGAAGGGACACTTCTACTATCAGCTGAAGCCCGGCTTCAGTTCACGCATCTCCTATATGCGCTGGAGCAACGCCTTCATGTTCAACGCTATGGCGCACTACGCCGAGGCAGAATAACTTAAAAATCACACAATACATAATGGAAAAGGTTTCACTCAACGGAGTGGAGGTGCTGCCGTTTACCTCGGAGTCACAACTTCTGGAGTACGCCGACAAGCACAAGGGAATATTGGTGGCCATAAACGCTGAAAAGATACTGCACGCCACAGACACCACACGCAGCATCATAAACCGCAACATGGGCTACTGCGACGGTGCCGGGGCCATGCTGGCACTAAAACGGAAAGGCGTGAAGGATGCCTGCAAGGTGCCTGGCTGCGAACTGTGGCTGAAGATAGTACGCCAACACTACAAGCAGAAGACGTTCTACCTGATAGGCGGAAAGCAGAAAGTGATAGAGGCCACAGTAACCAAGCTGCGGCAGGAGTTCCCCGGCATACGCATTGTGGCATACCGCAACGGATATCTGCGAACTGACGAGGAACGCCAAGCATTGATAAACGACGTGGAGGCGAAGGCACCCGATGTGGTGTTCGTGGCCATGGGGTCGCCAAAGCAGGAACTGCTGATGGAGGAGATGCTGCGCCACCACAAAGCCATATACCAAGGGTTGGGCGGGAGCTTCGATGTCTATACTGGCAATGTGAAGCGTGCGCCGACGTGGTGGGTAAACCACAACCTGGAGTTTGCCTATAGGCTTATAAAAGAGCCGAAACGCATCAAACGGCAGATACACCTGGTGAAGTTCGGCTGGTGGTTGATACGTAAGAAAATATAATACAGTAATATGCTTAATGTTCTTTTTGTTGTCGGAGCATTTCTGACAAGCCTGATAGGGGGCATTGCCATTACGCCACTGATAGTGGACTACTGCAGGGAACACCGTCTGTATGACATGCCTGACGCACGGAAACGGCACAAGACCCTGGTGCCGAGGCTGGGCGGCATCTGTTTCCTGCCTTGCATGAGCATATCGCTTATGCTGGCAACGCTTGCGTTGCATTTCCTCAACGGCAAACAACCCATCATCGGCCTGCCAAACTTCTACTTGCTTGTAGGAGCATTGCTGGTGTATCTGGTTGGCTCGCTGGATGACGTGATGGGGGTGTCGGCAAAACGCAAGCTCTTCGTGCAAATACTGTCGGCATGTTGTCTGCCGATGGCCGATCTCTACATAAACGACCTGAACGGGCTGTTCGGCATAAACCATATACCTTATTATATAGGCATGCCGCTGACGGTGTTTTTCGTGGTTGCGGTGGACAATGCCATGAACCTTATAGACGGCATAGACGGTCTGTGCGCAGGGCTGAGCATCATTGCCTTGGTCGGCTTTGGACTGATGTTCGCCGGTGAGGGCTTGTGGGTGTACTGCGTGATGGTGGCTGGACTGACAGGAGTGCTACTGTCGTACAGCTACTTCAACATGTTCAGCAAGAACCGTAAGATATTCATGGGCGACTCGGGCAGTCTGACACTGGGCTTTCTATTGTCCGTGTTCTTCGTGAAGCTGTCAATGGACAACCAACAGCTGATGCCATTTGACGAGAGACGGATGGTGATAGCGGCTTCATTCCTGATAGTGCCGTGCTGCGATGTGTTGAGAGTAATGATAACCCGCACAAGAATGCACAAACCGTTGTTCTCGCCAGACCGCAACCACATACACCACCGACTGATGGACGCTGGATGCACGCAACACCAGGCATTGGGCGTTATACTGTCGCTTGACCTATGCTTCGTGGCATTGAACAGCCTTCTTGTCTGGACAGGCGTACAGCCAACAATAATATTCGCAGCGGACATCGCTATGTTCGTCGGTTTCATCCAACTGGTGAAACGCAGAGAAACATGACAAATGAAAGAAAGTGTTTGGCGGTATCCTCGTATTTTCATACCTTTGCGTACGAAAAAGGAACAAACATGAATGCCGTAAACATAACTGCACCACAACAGGTCGTCACTATAGATGACGCGTCTATGCTGGACAAAATAAAAAATGCCATCAAATCGCTTAATGGCGTGAGACATATCTACGTAGTCAAACCTAAGGAAACGGAACTGGACTTGGCACGTGAAGACAAGGCTAAGGGAAAATCCACAAAATGGAACTCTGTAGACGAAACTCCTGAAAATAAATAGACCATATATATTGTAGTGATGAAGACAATAATGCTCGTATTCGGCACACGCCCCGAGGCTATAAAGATGTGTCCGCTGGTAAAAGAGTTCCAGAAACACGAGGACGAGTTCAAGACCGTGGTATGCGCGACAGGACAACACCGCGAGATGCTGGACCAAGTGCTCGCCATATTCGGTGTAAAGCCCGACTATGACCTGAACATCATGAAGCAAGGGCAGGACTTGTATGACGTGACGGCGAGGGTGCTGACTGGTATGAGGGACGTGTTCAAGGAGTGCAAGCCTGACGTAGTGCTGGTGCACGGTGACACTACAACTTCAACAGCGGCGGCACTGGCGGCTTTCTACCAACAAATACCAGTAGGACATGTGGAAGCAGGACTGCGCACACACAACATCTACTCTCCGTGGCCGGAAGAGATAAACAGACAGATAACGGGACGTATAGCCACTTACAACTTCTCGCCCACTCCACTCTCGCAGCACAACCTACAAGAAGAGAAGGCGCAGGGCAGAATATACGTGACGGGCAATACGGTGATAGACGCTCTGCACATGGTGGTGGACAGGCTGAAGAACGACTCTGCACTGGCCGCCGAGCAGGACAAAGTGCTGAAGGAAGCGGGCTACGATGTGTCAAGGCTTAAAGACGGCAGAAGGTTGGTGCTCATAACAGGGCATCGCCGCGAGAACTTCGGAGAGGGATTCATCAACATGGTGACGGCGATTCGTGACCTAAAAAACAAATACCCTGACGTGGACTTCGTCTACCCCATGCACCTCAACCCGAATGTACGCAAGCCTATCCACAAGGTGTTCGGCGAAGACCTGTCGAGCCTCGGTAACATCTTCTTCATTGAGCCTCTGCAATATCTGAAGTTTGTGTACCTGATGGAGAAGTCTACCATAGTGCTGACTGACTCCGGCGGCATACAAGAGGAAGCCCCTGGACTTGGCAAGCCTGTCCTGGTGATGCGCGACACGACGGAACGACCAGAAGCTCTTGAAAGCGGAACGGTGCATCTTGTAGGTACTGACTACGACAAGATTACATCAGAGGTAAGCCGTCTACTGGATGACAAGGACGCCTACGAGCGGATGTCGCATGCTGTGAATCCTTACGGCGACGGCAAGGCTTGTCAGAGAATCGTCGAGGCTCTCCGTCCACAAGGCTGAAGAATCATCGCTCCTTCTCCTTGTCCTCTATGTCGATACGGATGCTGCCGTTGGCGGTCTTGGTGAAGACTATCACCTCTTTGCGGATGGAATGGTTGCTGTGGTCGTAAATCTTGGCACTGTCAAACGCCTTTCCTCTCACTCTCGTCTCAAAATGCAGGTGTTCCGTGGTTGCCCTGCCGGTACGCCCCACCAAGGCTATGGGTTCACCTGCCAGTACCCATTGCCCCTTCTTGACAAGATTCTTTGTGTTGTGGCTATATGCCGTCTCTAGACCGTTGGCATGTCTCAGCACCACAAAGTTGCCGTATGCATAATAAGGTCCGCTCAGTATCACCTCTCCCGGGAACGCAGCCCTGATGGTATCGCCCTTGAACGTCTTGAGGTCTGTGCCGGCATGCCTGCGTGAGCCGCCAAAAGGACTGATAAGCTTTGCCTTGTCCAGAGGATAACACCACTCTTCGTCGGTGTAATTGGCGAAATTAATAGTGAACTGATTGGTATGGGCGAAAGGGTCCTTGGCAGCCGCCACCCTCATCACCTGCCACTCGTCTATGTCCACGCCCTCCTGGTCTGAATCCTGCGCATGCAAGGCGGACACGCCCAAAAGCATAAGTAAAATCAGTGCACTCCTCTTCATGGCAATATCAGTATACCGTTATAGTTCCTTCCCGTGTTGATGGTCTCCCTACGCGCGCTATAATAAAGAGGTGAGGACTTGGTACAGATGCCTGCAACGAGTATGTCCTTCACGCCCTGATGCTCCAGAAGCCATCTGTTGGCATCCCAAAGGTCAATATGCCACCGTTCTCCTCCTTGAGCTGAAGGGAATCTCTTCGCTATTCTCCGCATGGGAAAGCCACTCTGAAGGAACGCGTCGTACACCTCTTCTCCCACCTCGAACTCTTTCCGAGAAATGCCCGGACCTATGATGGCATGAAGATGCTGACCGGCGGAGTCCATCTCCGATATGGTCTTGGAAACTATCTTACCGACAGTACCTCTCCACCCGGCATGGATGGCGGCGACAGTCCTCTCCTTGTCATCATAAAGCAGCACAGGTATACAGTCCGCCGTCTTGACGCATACGCAAAGTCCCGGGACATCAGTGAATACAGCGTCCGTATTCTCCGGTCTACCCGAGGCGTCCACCCTCAGCACATTGCAGGAGTGTGTCTGACGAGGCAAGGCGAGGTCTTCAATGGAAAATCCCATATCCTCCACGCAAGAGTCCTTGCCAGTGGAAAAAGCCTTTAGCCAACAAGGAGTGTCATAAACGACAAGGCTACTCATCTTCGTACTCAAAATCCTCAAGGTCGTCAATATCTTCAACGGCATCGTCGCTGAGTGGTTCTATCTCTTCATCTTCACCTTCGTCCTCAAGCTCAGAGCGCAACCAAGTAAGGTCTTTGTTGCGATGCACTATAGCTTCCTTCTGCGTGATGGCCTGTAACTTGTTGCTCTCGCTGTTCAGGGCTTGCCAAAGCATATCCTTAAGCTCCGTCATTCCCTTACCGGTAACGGCACTGATAAAGACACAGGGCAAGTCGGCCGGAAGGTCGTGAGAGAGCATCTCCACGAGTTCGTCGTCCAAGAGGTCGCTCTTAGTTACGGCAAGGATACGCTCCTTGTCCAACAGCTCCGGATTGAACGTCCCTACTTCGTTGAGAAGAACCTCATACTCCTTCTTTATGTCATCCGTGTCGCCAGGCACCATGAACAGGAGCAGGGAGTTGCGCTCTATGTGACGGAGGAACCTCAGTCCAAGTCCCCTGCCTTCCGACGCGCCTTCTATGATACCCGGTATGTCTGCCATGACAAACGACTGTCCTCCACGGTAAGGGAC
>CAVHNA010000094.1:0-10063 GCA_963637205.1 Bacteroidaceae bacterium | reverse complement strand
CAGCGGTTTTCTTTTATACTATAACGTCTTTATCACTCGAAATGTCGGATGAACCAGATTTATGACCTTTTGAGTTTTAGCGGACAGCAATACATAGAAATAAGGTCTCAGCTCCTTGAACTCGTCCATGCACTTCTGCAATCCGTATAAGACTGTCCTTGCTGTGTGATTTTCCAGTTGAAGACCACGGCACTGCTCAGAGAGGAGCGGAAGTCGAACGGGTTGACGGAGTATGCTCCGGTTCCGTGCTTCGGAAGGTAGAAAAAACGAAGGAGGAGCATGCTTCACAGCCGCTCCTCCCCCAACAAATACCGATAAATAATTGTATATGATTTTCTCCGAAGAGAAAGACCGCTTCGCAGCGACCCGTATTGTTTTAAAGCACTGATTGTATTAAATCAGAAAAGCAAATAATGATGTTATCTCGTATATTCCAGAGTGTCGGCGGCATCCGTCTTGAGGGCGGCCGACTGCTGCGTGGGATTGGCAATGACGTCCGCCTTGTTCTCTACCCCACCCTCGGCATATTGAGGTGTGTCCGTGTCTTCCGCCGAGTCGCCGAAACTTCTCTGCGCCGCCGTGCCTATGGTTATCATAAGAGCTACGAGTCCTGCCGCTTGGTACAACGGACGCAGACGCTGCCAGAAGGAAACGGGGCGTATCTTCACCACATTCTCCTCTTCCTCCTCTTCGCCTACGATGGCGAGCAGACGTTTGTCAAAGTCTTCGCCCAGATGTTCCTTGGCGGTTTCTTCCTGAGCCAAGAACAAGTAGGCGTATGGCTTCAGATGAGAGGGTATGTCCTGCTGCATGAAGAAAGACCGCAGGATGCGTTCCTCCTCCACAGTGGTCAGACATTGCCAATATCTTTCCAATAGCTGTTCAATGTATTTATAGTCCATATTCCTCAATTTTCCTTACTTGTTCCCTTATCTTGGCGCGTGCCCTGAACAGGTACACCTTGACTTGGGAGTCTGATATGTCCAGAATACCAGCAATCTCTTGGTAGGTCTTGCCTTCGATGTCCCTAAGTTCCATGATGCTGCGCTGTATCTCCGGCAGGTCGTCCATCAGTTTTTTCACTATGGACAGTCGTTCTGCCGTATCTGACGCATTGGTAACCGTGAAATCCGCTTTTTCCTGGGCTTCGTCCAAGGCGACATTTCCTCGCTCCGCCCTGCTTGCCACATCAATGGCGGCGTTTCGGCATACCGTGTAGCCGAACGCTTCCACTTCCTTCGGGTCTTCCCAGTCGCTACATCTCTTCCAGACTTTGACGAGCGTTTCCTGCACCACATCTTCGGCCTCTGCCGTGTCCAACGTGATACGCACCGCCAGACGATATAGCTTGTCTTTGAGCGGCAACACATCGTCTCTGAAACTTATACATTTCATCTGTGTCCCTGTTTATTAAACGGTGCAGAGGCTAATTAGTTACAGCGCAGATGCGTTAAAAAGAGTTAATCCGCTTTTCCGACTACGAACGGCTATCCCTTGACGGTAGTTCCGTGAACGCCCTCAATGTCTTTGAAGCTTGTAATGACAACCTTGCCTACTCCTTTGTCTATGGCGTGGAAAGCGTTTTCAAGTTTTGGTATCATGCCGCCCGCTATGACACCTTTGGCGGTAAGGTCAGCAAAGGTGTTTTTGTTTATGTCGGCTATCACGCTGTCGTCGTCTTCCGCATTCATCAGCACGCCGTTCTTCTCGAAACAGAATGTCAGTGTGACGTCAAAATGACTTGACAGGGCGCATGCCACCGTGCTGGCCATGGTATCCGCATTGGTGTTGAGTATCTGCCCATTGCCGTCGTGTGTGAGAGGGGCTACAACGGGGACGATGCCCATCTTTATGAGTCGCGCCAACGTGTCCCCATTGGCATAGTCCACGTCTCCCACATATCCGAAATCCACCATTTGCTCCGCCCCGTCTTCCATGGTGACTTTCTTCAACGGACGTTTGTGGCTGCGTATGATGTCCATGTCGGCACCTGTAAGTCCAACGGCGTTGACACCACGAGCTTGCAAGCCAGCGACAACAGTTTTGTTGACGAGTCCTCCATACACCATCGTCACCACACGAAGCATCTTCTCGTCGGTGACGCGCCGCCCCTGTACCATCTGACTCTCAATGCCCAGTTCGGCTGCAACACGTGTGGCACTACGGCCACCTCCATGTACAAGAACCTTGTAGCCTTGCAGCTTGGCGAACTGTGACAGGAGACTGCTAAGCGACTGCTCCTCTTCCACTACGCCGCCACCGACCTTTATTACGTTTAGTGTTTCTTTCATCGTTACTCAAGATATGTATAGCCGTAGAGGCCAGCCCTGTAATTGCTTATGAATTCCTTGCCTTCGGCTTCAGTGATTTTGCCGTCCTTGATAGCCTTGCTTACCCATATCTCCAGCCGTCTGACCAATTTCTTGGGGTCGTACTGGACATAGTCAAGCACGTCGGCTACGGTTTCTCCGTCTATCACTTGGTCTATGGTATATCCTTCTTTGTCCACAGAGATATGGACGGCATTGGTGTCTCCGAAGAGGTTGTGCATGTTCCCCAGTATCTCCTGGTAGGCTCCAACCAAGAACACACCTATATAATAATGTTCGTCAGCCTTGACGGGATGGAGTGGGATGTAGTTGGTCTGTTGTCCGCCGTTGACGTAGGCTGTTATCTTGCCGTCGCTGTCGCAGGTGATGTCTTGCAGCGTGGCGCTTCTGGTAGGCTCTTCCTGCAGTCGTGCGATGGGCATGATGGGGAACAACTGATCTATGCCCCAGCAGTCAGGTATG
Organism: Bacteroidaceae bacterium; assembly: GCA_963637205.1. Lineage (GTDB taxonomy): Bacteria > Bacteroidota > Bacteroidia > Bacteroidales > Bacteroidaceae > Physcousia. The sequence goes on along the minus strand of CAVHNA010000094.1, from coordinate 7,271 downwards.
CTTTGGAAAAGGCTGAAGTTGCAGAAATACTTGTCCGCCATCTGCTTATCCAGTTTGCGCAGCTCGTCGGGGATGTGCTTCTGATGATGGGCCAGTTCCGCCACCTCGTGGCTGATTGCCCAATACAGCGACTCTATCTGTGCCCTTGTCTTGAGGTCTATGATGCCGTGCCGGAAAAGGTCGAGAGCTTCTTCTCTGATGTCTTCCGCGTCGTGCCAGTCCTCCAGGAGCGAACGCTGTGATATGTTGTCCCAAATCTCGGTGAGGTCATGCACCAGCTTGTGGTCTTCGGGCGAAGGCTCGAAGTCCTCGGGCATTTGCGGAGCGGAGACACTCTCCATGACGTCTATGATAAGTACGCTGTGGTGCGCCGCCAAGGAACGTCCGCCTTCCGTGATGATGTTGGGGTGGGGTATGCCGTTCTTGTTGGCTGTTTCTACGAGTGTGTACACACAGTCGTTGACGTATTCTTGAATGCTGTAGTTGACGCTGCTTTCGCTGTTGCTGCTTCTCGTGCCGTCGTAGTCTACGCCAAGTCCGCCTCCGCAGTCCACGAATTCTATGTTGAATCCCATGGCGTGAAGTTGTACGTAATACTGCGCCGCTTCCCTGAGTGCGGTGCTGATGCGCCGTATCTTGGTTATCTGTGAACCGATATGGAAGTGGATGAGCTTGAGGCAGTCGCGCAGGTTCATCTTGTCGAGCAACTCCAGAGCCATGAGGAGCTCGGATGAGTTGAGCCCGAACTTGCTGGCGTCGCCTCCGCTCTCGCTCCATTTGCCGGAACCGTTGCTCGCCAGCTTGATGCGTATACCAAGGTTGGGGCGTACTCCCAGTTTCTCGGCCGTCTCCGCTATGACTTTCAGTTCGGGCAGCTTCTCTATGACGAGGAAAACGCGTTTTCCCATCTTCTGCGCTAGCAGAGCCAGCTCTATGAAGTTCTGGTCCTTGTGTCCGTTGCAGATGATGAGGCTGTCGCTGTCCATATTGGTGGCGAGCACGGCGTGAAGCTCCGGTTTGGAACCCGCTTCAAGTCCTATGTTGTACCTCTTGCCGTGGCTGATGATCTCCTCCACTACGGGACGCATCTGGTTCACCTTGATGGGGAAGATGATGAAGTGCTCTCCGTTGTACTCGTATTCTTTTTCAGCCTTGCGGAAACACTCGTCGGTCTTCTCTATGCGGTTGTCCAGTATATCGGGGAAACGCAGAAGAAGGGGGGCTGTGACGTGTCTGGTGCTTAGCTGCTCCACCACCTCTTGCAGATCCACCTGTACGCTGTTCTTCTTGGGTGTCACGTACACGTGTCCCTTCTCGTTGATGCCGAAGTAGTTTACTCCCCATCCTTTTATATTATAGAGTTCCTCAGAGTCCTCGATTCTCCATTTCTTCATAGTCCTAATTCTTCACGAAGCAGTTGTACGCTGTTTTTTATCTTCTCGCGGTTGTCAAGCAGTGACACGTCCACTATATGTTTGGCTTTCTTGTAGAACACCTCACGTTCGGCCAACGACTCGTGGATGTAGCGTATCAGTTCCTCGTCTGTCTTGCCTTTTATGAGTGGACGCACTACCTTACCCATTTTCAGATGGGTCGCCAGCACCTCCGGAGTGGCTTTCAGATACACCGTCTCTCCGAGGGAGTTCATATAGTCCATGTTGTCAAAAAAACATGGAGTGCCGCCTCCACAAGAGAGAACTATATTCTCGAACTCCGCCACTTCCCTCAACATATTGCGTTCCATCTGGCGGAAGCCGTCTTCTCCTTTCTCTTCAAAAATCTGGGCCACCGTGCGGTGAAAACGCATCTCTATATACCAGTCAAGGTCGTAGAAGGAAAGTCCAAGCGACATGGCGAGCCGCCTTCCTACAGTGGTCTTGCCAGACCCCATGTAGCCTACCAACATAATACGTGTCATGTTTCCCGGATGCTGTTACTGTTTGGAACTCTTGCTCTTTGAGGCCTTCTCGCCTTGTTCTTCCACCACCTGCAGGCATTGCTCGTATGTCAGTTCCTTGGCTTTGTCGTGTAGGTTCTTCGGCAGTCTGTAGTTGGCTCCCTTGTATGCTATATATGGGCCGTAACGTCCGTTGAGCACTTCCATATCAGAGTCTTCCTCAAACTGCTTGAGGTGACGTTCCTTCTCTGCCATGTATTTCCTGTGAATCATTATGACGGCTTGCTCGAACGTCATCTTCAGCGGATCCACGTCCTTGGGTATGGACGTGTATGTGCCGTTGTGTGACACGTACGGGCCAAATCTGCCCGAGCCTATCACGACAGGCTTCCCCTCATATTCGCCTACTTTGCGAGGCAGCTTGAAGAGCTCCAACGCCTCTTCCAGAGTTATGGACTCCATGGTCTGTCCCTTACTGAGTTGGGAGAAACGCGGTCTTTCCTTGGAGTCGGAGCACCCTATCTGGACAACTGGACCGTAACGTCCTATCTTCACCGTCACAGGAGCACCGGTCTTGGGGTCGTTGCCTAACAGACGTTCCCCGACTTTACGCTCGGTATGGGCGTTTGACGACTTCTCCACCAGAGGCTCGAACTCGTTGTAGAAGTTGCGTATCACGTCCGTCCACTCCTCTTTACCCTCGGCAATCTCGTCAAACTCCTTCTCTATGTCCGCAGTGAAGTTGTAGTCCATGATGGCGGGGAAGTTCTCCTTCAGATAGTCGTTTACCACAATGCCCACATCGGTGGGGAGCAGCTTGCCTCGCTCTGCGCCTATGGTGGCGGTATGCGTGGTGTGGGTGATTTCCGAGCCTTCCAGTGTGTATGTGAGGTACTCGTGCTCTTCCCCGGCCTTGTCACCCTTGCTGACATATTCGCGTTGCTGTATGGTGGTGATGGTGGCTGCGTATGTGCTTGGGCGTCCTATGCCGAGCTCTTCCAGTTTCTTCACCAGACTCGCTTCGTTGTAACGGACGGGGTGCTGGGCGAATCGCTGTGTGGCCACTATCTTCTGCCTTTCCAGACTCTCGCCCACGCTCAGTTGAGGCAGTATGCCGTTGTTCTCGCTGTCATTGTCGTTGTCGGTCTCCTTGTATACGCGGAAGAAGCCGTCGAACTTCACCGTCTCCCCATTGGCTACGAAGTATTCGTCCACTCCGTCTATGTGGATGGTCACCTGTGTCTTCTCTATCTCGGCGTCAGCCATTTGGCTTGCAAGGGTCCGTTTCCATATCAGGTCGTAGAGCCGTTTCTCCTGTTGAGTGCCTTCTATCTGCTGCTGATCCATGTATGTGGGGCGGATGGCTTCGTGCGCTTCCTGTGCGCCTTTGGCGTTGGTGCGGTATTGCCGTGTCTTCACATACTCGCTTCCCATCTGCTCCGTTATCACCTTCTTGCTAGCGCCAAGGCAGAGGGTGCTCAGGTTCACGCTGTCGGTACGCATGTATGTGATACGCCCGCTCTCATAGAGGTGCTGCGCTACCATCATGGTCTGCGCCACGGTGAATCCCAGCTTGTGAGCCGCTTCCTGTTGCAGCGTGCTGGTGGTGAATGGAGGAGCCGGCGTTCGTTTCTGAGGTTTGGTGGTTATCTCTTGTATGGAATATTTGGCGGACAAGCAACTGCTGAGGAATTTCTCGGCCTGTTCCGCCGTAGAGAAACGTTGGTTGAGCTCCGCCTTCAGTTCGGCTCCGTGTTCTGTGGTGAAAACGGCGGTAACGCGGTAGTTGTCTTCGCCAGTGAAGTTCTGTATCTCGCGCTCGCGTTCCACTATCAGTCTTACGGCCACACTTTGCACGCGCCCTGCGCTTAGTGCCGGCTTCACTTTGCGCCACAGCACGGGACTGAGCTTGAAGCCGACTATACGGTCGAGCACGCGGCGTGCTTGCTGTGCGTTTACAAGGTTTATGTCTATCTTGCGCGGATGCTGTATGGCATCCAGAATGGCTGGCTTGGTGATTTCATGGAATACTATTCGGCGTGTGTTCTCTTCGTTCAGCCCCAGCACCTCGAACAGATGCCAGCTGATGGCTTCCCCCTCGCGGTCTTCATCGGAAGCCAGCCATACGGTCTTGGCATCCAAAGCTTGTTTCTTCAGCAAGGCCACCACTTTCGTCTTGTCTGTGGGTATTTCGTATTGCGGTGTGAAAGACTCTGTGTCTACGCTGAACGTCTTTTTCTTCAGGTCGCGTATGTGTCCGTAGCTTGACAAAACCTTGTAGTCGTCTCCAAGGAATTTCTCTATGGTCTTAGCCTTTGCCGGGCTCTCCACGATAACCAGATTCTCCTTCATTTTTCTTCTTCCATTTTGATTTTGGGCGCAAAGGTACTGCAATTTTTTGTTTTTCACATTATATATAACAAGGTTTTTCTCGTTAACGTGGAACATGGAAGAATGTGTATAGAAAGGGCTGCGGTAAGGTTTTCGGACTTGTCTATTTCAGATCTTTCAGCAGTCTTTCCACTCCCATGCTTATGGAGCGCAGTCCGAAATCTTCGGCATGCACATCTTCAAGAGGTATCCACATGAGGCTTTCCGCATCGTCAGCGGCCACGGCATGACGTGTGTCGCTTGCGGAGCACAGGAAGAACAAGTCCAGAGTGTGTATGTCCAAGCCTCCGAACGGATATACGTTGGGTATGGAGAAGAGGTATCTGTGTACTTCGGCGATGAGGCCTGTCTCTTCCAGTACCTCGCGCAGCACTCCTTGTTCGGCACTTTCTCCGTTGTCGCAGAAGCCTCCCGGCAAGTCCAGTGTACCCTTGGCAGGCTCTTTGGCTCTCCTTACCACGAGCAGTTCGTTTTTTTCGTTGAGTATCACGGCCACTGTGGATGTGCTGGGGTTGGAGTAGTACACGAAACCGCAGCGGAGGCAACGCTTGCTTTTGAAGTCGTTTTCCACAAACTCGTTGCCGCCGCAGACTGGGCAGTAATTGAATTTGTGCAATGGGTGTTCTGTTTTGTCCATGATTTTGTCACTTTGTCTTTGCAAACGTACGAAAACAGTATGTGTTATGCAATTTTTGCTGTATAAATATTTGCAAATCGGAGGGAAAAAACTAACTTTGCGTCATGTAAAATAGCTTGTCAGTGGTTATGCTCACTGAAAAGAAAGCACAACAATAACAGTTATGGAAGAAATTACAACTTGGTTCACCTCTTTGCCGCCTACATTGAGACTCTATTGGGGAATAGCCATTTTCGCCACGGTGGTGTTCGCCATACAGACCGTCATGTCGTTTGTGGGAATTGGGGAAATCAACTCCGGCGACGTTGACGTGGACTTTGACACGTCGGTTGACAACATGGACAACGCCGGAGCTATGAGCTTGCTGTCCATACGCAATGTGTTCTATTTCCTTTTAGGATTCGGGTGGACAGGTATCAGCTTATGGGATACTGTTAGCAACAGGACTCTGCTTGCCTTGGCGGCATGTGTGGTGGGCTGCGCTTTCGTGGCTCTGTTCATGTTCCTGTTCGGACAGATGATGAGGCTGCAGAGCAATGGCACTTTCCGGATAAACGACTCTGTGGACAAGGTGTGTGACGTGTATCTGCGCATACCGGCGAACGGACAGGGACTAGGCAAGGTGCAGATAAGCTTCGGCGGCTCGGTGCAGGAGTTGGACGCACGCACAGACGGTGAGTTTATCCCTTCGGGCAGTAAGGTGCGTGTGTTGCGTGTCGTAGACAACAATGTGCTGGAAGTGGAAAAGGCATAGATGGAAGCGTACCTTCGCAGAATAACATAACAACTAAATAATAACACAAATGTTTCAAGACCCATTGACTATCATCGTTGTTGGCGCAATACTTTTTGTAGCCATCGTGTCGTTCCTTGCCAACAGGTATCGTAAATGCCCTGCGGACAAGATTCTCGTCATTTACGGAAGTGGCAGCGGCAGTAAAAAGTCCGCCAACTGTGTACACGGAGGAGGAGCCTTCGTGTGGCCCGTCATTCAGGACTATGCCTATATGAGTCTGACTCCTATTGGTATAGATGCCAACCTCACAAATGCGCTTTCCCGTCAGAACATACGTGTGGACGTGCCTTGCCGCTTTACCGTGGGAATAAGCACAGACCCTGACTATATGAACGCTGCGGCTGAGCGTCTTCTCGGGCAGAACGCACAGCAGATACAGGAAATGGCGCGTGACATCCTGTTCGGGCAGTTGCGTCTCGTCATAGCCACCATGAGCATAGAGGAGCTTAATTCCGACCGTGACAAGTTTCTGGAAGCTATCACGGCCAACGTGGAGGTGGAGCTCAAAAAGATAGGACTCAAGCTCATCAACGTCAACGTCACCGACATAAAGGATGAGTCGGGATATATAGAGGCTCTCGGTCAGGAGGCTGCGGCCAAGGCTATCAACGAGGCGAAGGTTCGTGTGGCTGAGCAGGAGAAGCTGGGAGAGATAGGTAAAGCGGACGCTGTGCGCGAGACGCGTATCCGTACCGCCGAGGCCAATGCGGCTGCAGTAAAGGGAGAGAACGAGGCTAAGGTGGAGATTGCCAATTCGGACGCTGACCGTCGCGAGGCAGAGGCTGCCGCACAACGTAAGGCAACTGCCGCCGAGAAGGTGGCCGCCGCACAGGCTTTGGAAGAGGCATATGCCGCAGAGCAGAAGGCGGAAGAGGCTCGTGCCAGCCGTGAGCGCAGTACACAGACCGCCAATGTCATCGTGTCGCAGGAGATAGAGAAGAAACGTCTTGTCATCGCCGCCGAGGCGGATGCGGAGCAGAAACGTGTCAACGCCAAGGGTGAGGCTGACGCCATCTACGCCAAGATGGAAGCTGAGGCGAAGGGTCTCTACGAGATGCTTGCCAAGCAAGCCGACGGTTACGACAGGATGATAAAGTCTGCCGGTGGAGATGCTACCAAGGCATACTCTCTGCTTCTTCTGGAGAAGTTGCCCGAGTTGGTACGCACGCAGGTGGATGCCATCAAGGGCATCAACATAGACAAGGTTACTGTATGGGATTCCAATGGCGGCAACGGTACTCAGAGCAGTACGGCCAACTTCCTGTCGGGACTTATCAAGAGTCTTCCCCCTCTCAACGATTTGCTTGAGCAGGCCGGCATGCAACTTCCGGAATATCTTGCCAAGAAGAGCGAGGAAGCAAAGAAAGACAAAGAACCAGTGGAAGCGGAAAACAAGGAATGAACGAAAAAAAGTGTGTTTCCCTTGGCTGTTTCAATGAAATGCCGTATCTTTGCGCCGCATTAAGGCCCAGATGGCGGAATCGGTAGACGCGCTGGTCTCAAACACCAGTGGGGCAACCCGTGCCGGTTCGACCCCGGCTCTGGGTACT
>CAVHNA010000093.1:0-10163 GCA_963637205.1 Bacteroidaceae bacterium | reverse complement strand
GTCTTGGTTATCTCTCGCGCCGTCTCGTTGCTTCCGGGAATCTCGGTGAAATATTCAGGACCCTTCATGAAGCCGTTGTTACGCATACGCTTGTCTATCTCGGTGTTGTAATCGTCGTCGTCAGTGTCCTTCTCCCATCCCAGCGTCGGGTCGTTGCCTCCCTTGCCCATGTTCACAGGAATGCCGGCAGGGTAGAGTCTCTCTTTGTCGTCGCCGAAGTAAACTTGGCAGATACCTCTCCAGGAACTTTCGGTGGACACGCCCATACGCAATTCGTATATGCCACTGAGGGGCACTGGCGGCAGGCGCAGGGTCACATCGTACAGACCTTCGCAAAGCACCTCGTCAGCCTGGTAGTTAGGCCAGTTTTGGGCTATTCCGTTGAGAAGGTAGAAGGTCATGTCCTTAGTGTTGACGTTGAAGTCTTGGAAATACTGGTAGACCTCGTCAGCCGGGAAGTAGAACCTCTCGAAGTGGCTCATCACTCGCATGTCGTTAGACATAGCCTCTGGCATAAGCTCGTACGCGTCGTAGCGGAGACGGCACTTCTTCAGTTCCTCCCTCACGTGCTGGTCGTAAACCAACGGTTTGTCTATGGGGTATATAATAGAGTTAAGGAGTTTCACCAGTTTGGAATCACCGGTGGTATTGACGTATATGCCCTCGTTTTCCGGAAGACAGTACTTCTCGTTGTAGTCTTCGTGTCGTCCGTCATTAAGTTCGGGGAATCTGTTCAGGTACACGCCTTGGCTCTGCTTGCTTTCCCACAGACGGAGCAGGCGACGCTTGCCCATAGTAACGTAGTGGTCCCATGCCGGAACGGTGAGCGTACGCGTAGTCTTGTAGTTGTAGCCCTTCTCGTTGTAGTGCAGCACCAGCTTGTCCACCGGGATGCGCATAGGCAGCAGATGGTAAGTGACGAACTGGTTGAGCACATTGTTCTCGTCGTGGTAATCGGTGTTGTCCACCGCCTTCGGATAATAACCCTGTTCCACCACCCATTCGCGCACGTCGTCCACAGTGATGTCGGCAATATCCTTGTTCAGGGTGTTCTTCCAGAAGTCGTCAGTCTCCGCGAAGAGCGTAAACCCGTATTTGCGGTGCTCAGGCGGGTTGACGTAAACGCTCAGGTTGTTCCAGAAGCTTTTGGTTATGATACCCGTCTTCACCAGCCTCTCCCATTCGTAGTCCTTTACCTTAGACAAGGTGTCGGTGAGTCCGCACGCCTCCACCAGGTTAGCCATCACGAAGAGGCCGCAGTCCGGTTGCGACGCATAGAGGTGCAGGGTGTTGCCAAGGGTGGCATTGGTGGGGTTTATGGGATAGCTGAGCTCGTGGATAACACCGTTGATACACTCTATGTCGCGATTGGTGGTCGACACGGCGCACACGCTATCGATATAACAGACATCCCTGTTGTCCTTGTCGTACGTGACGCTGATCTTGCAGTCCGCCATTGTGCTTAGGGCGAACTCCTCGTTGTCGTTGGGGAAGTCTCCCAGATAATACTTCTTCTCGGCCGACTTGCCGTCAAGCAAGCTGTTCATCACTATCACGTAACGGATAGAGTCCTTGACTTCCTCGCTGGGGAACGCGTCCCAAGAAGGTTCGCTTATGATTTTCTTCTCTACCAGTGACTCCAGATATTTCTGTATTCCTTCGTTGGTGGGAGCAAAGCAGGTGTACTCTCCGTACGCGGAGATAAGTTGGAAGACAGACGTCTCTGTGAGATCGCTCGCCTTCTGTTCCTTGGCCAGTCTTACATACTCGCTAAACTGTTCGTGCGACTCCAGGTAAGAAGCCACTGTGTACTCTCTGAACACGTATCTCGCTGACGTGTTGATGTTCTCTTTGCACGACGACAACCCCTCCGCCAATAATATGGCGAGGAGTGCCATGATTTGTGTTGTGGTCTTTTTCATTACGTTGTTAGCTATTTTGCAAACAAAGATACGCAAATAAGTCCAAATTTATGCAGACATGCCGTATAAAAAAACGCTTTTTCGTCCAAAAACAACCTCCTTTTCCTTCCTATTCATAGTCTGCGGCTGTCCAAGGTAGACGCAAGCGCCAAAATAATTTATGGAAAAGGGCATCACATCAAATATTTTCTGTAACTTTGCAAAACAAACCTACAAATCTTTATTGGGTACATAATGACCACAAAACTTAAATCGGCATATACACACACTATTGGTATGGCCACGAGGCTTTTCTTCTCAGTACTGCTCTTGACGGGCTTCATCTCGGCAGCATACGCCCAGGAATCGGTGCTTTTGCAAGGTTCGCCGATAGGAAGCGCCAATGTAGACTACACCACAGGCAAATCTTCGGAAACCGCCAACACGTTGGCGTGCGCCTTTGACGGGGACCTCGGAACGTTCTATGCATCCTATGACAGGAGTAACACCTGGGTGGGACTTGACTTGGGCGAGCCGCACGTCATAACACGGGTAGGGTGGTGTCCCAGAAGCGGACAAAGCGCACGAGTGCAACTGGCACTCTTCGAAGGCTCCAACCGCGAGGACTTCATGGATGCCGTGCCCCTGTATCTGATACCGGAAGCCACGCAGGACAATATGATGACATACGCCGACGTTAATGTGTCGCGCGGCTTCAGATACGTGAGGTATGTAGGCCCCAACGACGCAAGGTGCAACATAGGCGAGATAGCTTTTTACGGTTACAGCGGAGTGGGTGACGACAGCAAGTTCTACCAGGTGACTAACCTTCCCACTGTCAGCATCCATACGGAAAGCGCACAGGACATAACGAGCAAATCCACCGAACTGAACGCCAATATCACCATTACATACGACGACGGCACACGCATACAGGAGTATCCCATATACGCCCGTGGAAGAGGCAACGCTTCGTGGAACTTCCCCAAGAAGCCTTACAGGATAAAATTCGCTGACAAGAGCCATCGTATGCTTGAGGGTTCTCCGATGGAGAGTCCCGCCAAGGCAAAGAAGTGGACGCTCATCAACAACTATGGCGACAAGACGCTTATGCGCAACGTAGTGGCCTTTGAGTTCAGCAAGCGTCTTGGAATGGAATACACCCCTTATTGTCAGCCTGTGGATGTGCTGTTGAACGGAGAATACCGCGGTTGCTACCAGCTCTGCGACCAGATAAGCGTTGACCCCCATCGCGTGAACATCACAGAAATGGAACCGGAGGATACGGAAGAACCTGAGCTGACAGGAGGCTATCTTCTGGAGGTAGACGCATATGCGGACCAGGAAACATCCAAATTCACCAGCAGCCGCGGTATACCGGTGACGATAAAGTCGCCTGGAGAGAATGACATAGTCAGAGCGCAGTCTACCTACATCAAGAGGCAATTCACCATTATGGAAGTCGCCCTTTGGGGACGTAACTATTCGGATGCCGAAAACGGATACAGGAAGTATCTTGACTCCGAGAGCTTCCTCAAGCATTTCCTCGTGGGAGAGTTCTCGGGCAACACGGACACGTACTGGAGCACATATCTCAGCAAGAACAGGCAGGAGAACCAGTTCAAGGTGGCAGCGTGCTGGGACTTTGACCTCGCCTTTAACAACGACAACCGCATATATCCTGTTAACAACCGCACCACGTGGGTGTACAAGAGTGGTGGTAGCGGAGCCAATGGGATGGCTTCGTTGGTTAATAGGGTGCTTTCCGACACGTACACAGACAAACGCCTCAAGGAGATGTGGAAGGAGATGAGGAAGTCCGGTGCGTTTAGCAAGGAGTCTCTGTTGGCCTTTGTGGACAGCGTGGCAAATGAGCTGGACGCTTCGCAGAAGCTCAATTTCAGACGATGGCCTATACTCAACCGGACCGTTCATCAGAATGTGGATGCCAAAGGGTCGTATGAGGCGGAGGTGGACGTGTTGCGTAGCTATATCCCTGAACGCATTGACTGGATAGACAATTATCTCGGTTACAAGGAAGTGTACGCCGACTCAACGTACAACATATCCACGCCTGACCAGTTGATAGAGTTCGCTACGGCGGTCAACAACGGAGGAAACGGTAGCGTGGCGTATCTGGACGCAGACATAGATATGAACGGTTACAACGACTTCTTCGAGCCCATCGGCAACACCAAATGCCCATTCAAGGGCAGCTTCAACGGCAGAGGACACCGCATCACCAACTTGCATGTCGAAGGCACTACGGCAGTGGGAGTGTTCGGAGTGGTGACAGGCGGCGCCAGCGTCAGTGACATGGTGCTTGACAGCAGTTGCAGCATCACGGGTACGTCGTACATGGGCATAGTGGGCATGTCTTCCGGAAGTGGCGAAGTCACGCTCTCCAGACTCGGCAACGAAGCCACCATCCATGGCACCGGTCTCAACGTAGCCGGCATCATCGGTTGCAACATGGGTTCGTCGGCAACATTTGTCATCACGGAGTGTTACAATGCAGGTACCGTCACAGGAGAGAGAGGAGAGTCCGCCGCCATATCCGGTTGGGTGGGCGCAGGTGCGCAACTCAACTCTTGCTGGAACTGTGCTGAAGTGACTGGAGTCTCTGGTACGGAAGCTCTGATACGCGGTGGCGCCAAGATGACCAACTGCTACAGCACTGTCGGAACTCAGGGCACTGCGGTGACGCAAGAGCAGGTGACAGGCGGAGAGCTGTGCTATATGCTCAACGGCAGCAACTCCGAGAACGTGAGATGGTACCAGACATTGGGCACTGACGAGCATCCCGTCTTTGACTCAGGACACGAAGTGGTGAAATACGATGTCGCCAGCGGCACGTACTATAGCAGATACATAATGAAGGGCGATGTCATAGAGAACAAGACCCTTGACAAGGAAGACCTTATGGCCATGGAAAACTATCTGCAAGGCGATACGCTTTCCGGTTTCTGCAAGGAAGCGGCTGACATCAACGAAGACGGTAGGGTAGACGTGGCCGACGTAGTGGCTTTGCAGAGGCTGATATCCGGCGAGGAAGTAGGAGCCGGCGGCTTCACCGTTAAGCTCTACACCAACGCCCTGTCCCTGAAAGTCGCAGGAACGAAAAACGTAAACCATTGGTTCAACAGTACCAAGAAGATAACAGCCTACCAGACCGACCTCAGCCTCTCAGAAGGGCTCTATGTGCTGCCTACTGAAGTGAAGTTGTCTCCTTTGGCAGGGAACGACCATGAGATGACGATAAAAACGCTCGGCACAGACGGCAAGGGCAGAGCCAACGCCATGAGGATTATAGTCATCTCCACGTCCAACGAAGAGATATCAGCCCTGTCAGGAAGGACATTCTCATTCACCCTCCATGCAGACAGCACATTCTCCGGCAACGGCAGCATGGCATTCACCAACCAAAGTGTTGCAGCCGCCAATGGCGTGGGTGCCGTTTCGGCCGACGTGCAATACACGGTAGGGCTCACGAAGACCCTTGTCACGGACATCACAATAGAACCGGATATGGCAACTGTCCAACTGGGAGACACCCTGAGGCTTGAGCCGGTGATATCTCCTGTGTTCGCTACGGTGAAGACACTCACATGGACTTCGGATGACGAAGATGTGGCTACTGTCACGGAAGACGGACTTGTCACGGCAGTAGGCTTGGGCGAGGTGGAGATTACGGCCACCGCTACGGACGGAAGCAAGAAGAGCGCGTCCATGACGTTGACAGTAGTGGAAGACATGGACGGCATAGCGTCAGTGGAAGACACAGACACGACGAACGGCGATGTCTACGATCTGAACGGACGTAAGGTCGCCACCGCCGACGATGAGGAAGCTAGAAAGAGACTGCCGAGCGGCATATATATCATAAACGGCAGGAAAGTCTTTTTGAGAAAATAAAAAGAAATGAACATGAAACAGGGAAAAGCTATAATCTACGCATTGACTCTACTCCTCGTGATGCCGTTGGCGGCACGCATCAAGCCATATACCCTCACCACCACGGCCGACCGTCGTCTTAGTTTCCAGCGACAGAAGGTGACATTCAGTAATCGTCCGGAAGGGATGGTGGTGGGACTTCGTGTCCAGGACAAGGGACAGACCATGGATGGTTTTGGTGCGGCTCTTACCGGAAGCACATGTTACAACCTCATGCAGATGGAAGAGAATGACCGCAAGGCGTTCCTGAATAAGACATTTTCTAAGAAGGATGGTCTCGGGTATAGTTATGTGCGCATTTCCATAGGTTGTTCCGACTTCTCGTTGAGCGAGTTCACCTGCTGCGACAAGAAAGGCATAGAGAACTTCGCCCTCACTGCGGAAGACCTTGACTACGTGATACCTGTGCTGAGGGAAATTCTTAAGATAAACAAGGACCTACTTGTGTTGGGGTCTCCATGGACATGTCCCCTCTGGATGAAGGTCAACAATCTAAAGGACAGGAAACCATTCCAGTCGTGGACCGACGGAGAACTGAACCCCGAATATTATCAGGACTACGCACAGTATTTCGTTATGTGGATAAAGGCCTTTCAGCAACACGGAGTACCCGTTTACGCCATTACGGTGCAGAATGAACCGCTCAACCGCGGCAACTCAGCCTCTCTCTTTATGGGGTGGCAACAACAACAGGAGTTTGTGGCAACAGCCTTGGGCCCTGCATTTGAGAACGCAGGGCTGAAGACGAAGATATACGCGTTTGACCACAACTACAACTACGACCGTCTGCCCGAGCAGCAGCAGTACCCACTCAAGGTGTACGACAACGAGAAAGCAGCCTCGTATCTTTCTGGTGCGGCGTACCACAACTATGGAGGCAGTCGCAGCGAACTCGCCAAGATAAGAGCTGCACGCCCTGATAAGGAGCTTATTTTCACCGAGACATCTATTGGCATGTGGGATGATGGACGAAATCTGGAGAAAAAACTTATAGACGACATGAGAGAAATAGCTCTCGGCACTATACAGGGCGGATGTCGCGCCGTGATGGTGTGGAATCTGATGCTCGACACAGAACGCGGGCCGTTCCGTCCGAAAGGTTGCTCCACATGTTATGGAGCCGTGGACATAGACCGCAACGACTACCGCACCATCACCCTCAACTCACATTATTATATTATAGGGCATCTCTCCAGCGTCGTAAAGCCGGGAGCCGTGTATATAGGCGCCACCGAACCGACAGAAGGGAGTGGCCTGATGTACTGTGCGTTCCTTAACAAAGACGGTAGCACGGCTTTCGTTGTGCTTAACGAACAGTATATGCCACAGACATTGAGCGTTCGTACGCTGCATGGCAGGTTTGCCAACATCACCATACCGGCAAGGGCTGTCTGCTCAGCCCTCTTCCCGGAGAAATATTAACTGTACACATCAAAAAAGAAAGTCATGACACTTATCAAATCTATTTCAGGCATCAGAGGCACCATCGGCGGAAAGGCCGGAGATACTCTCAACCCTCTGGACATCGTGAAGTTCACCTCTGCATACGCCACCCTTATACGTCGCACCACCAAGGTGGAAAGCAACAAGATAGTGGTTGGCAGGGACGCGCGTATCTCAGGCGAGATGGTGAAGAACGTGGTATGCGGTACTCTTATGGGTATGGGCTTCGATGTCGTGAACATCGGTCTCGCCACCACTCCTACCACGGAAGTGGCGGTCACTATGGAGGGAGCCTGCGGCGGAATCATCATCACCGCCAGTCACAACCCGCGTATGTGGAACGCCTTGAAATTGCTTAACGAGAAAGGCGAGTTCCTCAACAAAGAAGAAGGCAACGAAGTGCTGAGGATAGCCGAGGCGGAAGATTTCGAGTATGCCGACGTAGACCATCTGGGCGGCTATAGGGAAGACAACACATATGACGACAAGCACATTGACATGGTACTCGGTCTCAACCTTGTAGACGTAGACGCCATACGTAAGGCCGACTTTCACGTAGCCTTCGACAGTGTGAACAGCGTAGGCGGAATTATCCTTCCCAAGCTCTTTGACAGACTTGGAGTGAAACATGTGACAGGACTTTTCACCGACCCGACAGGTGATTTCCAGCATAATCCCGAACCGTTGGAGAAGAACCTCTCCGACATCAAGGCTTTGATGCAGAAAGGCGGGCAGGACATAGCCTTCGTGGTAGACCCCGACGTAGACCGTTTGGCACTCTTCTGCGAGGACGGTACCATGTACGGCGAGGAATACACATTGGTGACAGTGGCCGACTACGTGCTCCAGCATACTCCGGGAAACACGGTCAGCAACCTTTCCTCCACGCGTGCTCTTTGCGACGTCACACGGCGATACGGCCAGACGTACAGTGCCGCCGCCGTAGGTGAGGTCAATGTGGTGACCAAGATGAAGGAGACTGGAGCTGTGATAGGCGGTGAGGGCAATGGCGGTGTCATCTATCCCGCCGCCCACTATGGCAGGGACGCTTTGGTAGGAATAGCGCTCATACTGTCCTATCTTGCCAAGAAAGGGGTGAAGACCAGCGAGCTCAGAGCTACATACCCTCCTTACTTCATAGCAAAGAACCGAATAGACCTCACTCCGAGCACTGACGTGGACACCATACTTGCCAAGGTGAAAGAGATGTACTCCGACGAGGAGGTTAACGATATAGATGGCATAAAGATAGACTTCCCCGACAAGTGGGTGCATCTGCGCAAGTCGAACACCGAGCCAATCATCCGAGTCTACAGCGAGGCAAGCACCATGGCAGAAGCGGAGGAGATAGGGAAGAAAGTGATGGACGTAGTTTACAGCATGGCCAAGTCATAACTTGCGCCATGCCGTAACTTATGGCCTGTGATATATCATCTGCCGCGACTCACGACAACTAATACAGACGACCTATGCTTACACAAATTATCAACGGTAAGATACTTACCCCACAGGGATGGCTCAAGGACGGAAGCATAATCCTGCGAGACAACAAGATTCTGGAAGTTACCAACTGCGACCTTGCCGTTATCGGAGCCAATCTGATAGACGCCAAGGGAATGTACGTAGTGCCAGGCTTTCTGGAGATGCATGTCCACGGCGGTGGCGGCTGCGATTTCCAAGAGGGCACAGAAGAGTCCTTCCGTACTGCGGTAGCCGCTCATGCGCAGCATGGTACCACCAGCATATTCCCCACGTTGAGCAGCAGCACCGTGCCCATGATAGAGAAGGCGGTGGATACATGCACAAAGCTGATGCAGGAGAAGGACAGCCCTATCCTAGGGTTGCACCTAGAGGGGCATTACATCAACCCCAACAAGGCCGGCGCACAGATACCCGAATGGATAAAGAACCCTGACCCCAACGAGTATATCCCCATTGTGGAGAACTCGCATTGTCTGGCAAGGTGGGATGCGGCGCCCGAACTTCCGGGAGCCCTCCAGTTCGGCAAATACTGTAAGGAAAAGGGTATCTTGCCGAGCATAGCGCATACCAATGCGGAATACAGTGACGTGATGGCGGCCTATAAGGTCGGGTTCACGCACGTTACCCATTTCTACAACGCCATGCCGGGATTCCATAACAAGCAGGGGTACAAGTATGAGGGTACCGTGGAGAGTGTCTACCTGATAGACGACATGACCATAGAATGCGTGGCGGACGGCATACACGTTCCACCTACCATTCTGCGTATGGCATACAAGATAAAAGGTGTAGAGCGCATGGCCCTCATCTCCGACGCCCTTGCGGTAGCGGCCGCCAAAGGCGATGTCAAGGCTTTCGACCCTCGTGTCATCATAGAAGACGGCGTGTGCAAGTTGGCGGACAGGTCCGCTCTTGCCGGCAGCATAGCTACGTCCGACCGTCTTGTCCGCACCATGGTGCAGCTTGCCGGTGTCCCCCTAGAGGATGCGGTACGTATGGCAAGCGAGACGCCGGCGCACATTATGGGCGTGCATCGCAGGAAGGGCGTGCTGGCGAAAGGCAAGGATGCGGATATCGTAATACTTGACGACAAACTGAATGTCCGTTGCGTATGGCAGATGGGCAAGGTCATTGTGGACACCATGACGGAGAGATCGGCATAATATATATTATAATGTATAATGCGGAAATGTCATTTGCGGCAAAAGAGGGCAAACTTTATTTGCCGCAAATGGCATTTTTATAACTTTGCGGCAAGGTTGATTAAATTATGGAAACGAAGTCAAAGTCGTGCTCGTTTTTGCCAAAACTTCCCCTTTCGGAGCAGTACTACCGATATTGAAAAGCAGTACTACCGATATTGAAAAGCAGTACTACTGATAT
>CAVHNA010000092.1:978-10254 GCA_963637205.1 Bacteroidaceae bacterium | reverse complement strand
GTATATATATCACCTGTTGCGCAACGCAGAAGCGGCGGATGACACCAGCGCACGTGAGGTGATTTTCAATTTGTTCTTCAGCGACAAACGATATGACTTGGGAGAGGTAGGACGTTATCGTATCAACAGGAAACTGAACCTTGCCACAGACATAAGTGTCCGTACCCTTACGAAGGAGGACATCATAGAAATCATAAAGTACCTCATTGAGCTTGTCAACTCCAAGGCGAATGTCGATGATATCGACCATTTGAGCAACCGCCGTGTACGCACGGTCGGCGAGCAGTTGGCAAATCAGTTCGCCATCGGTTTGGCAAGAATGAGCCGTACGATACGCGAGAGGATGAACGTCCGCGACAACGAGGTGTTCACTCCTACAGACCTTATCAACGCCAAGACTATCAGCAGCGTTATCAACACGTTCTTCGGTACGAATGCGTTGAGCCAGTTCATGGACCAGACCAACCCCCTGTCGGAGGTCACTCATAAGCGTCGTCTCAGTGCGTTAGGCCCCGGCGGTCTTTCGCGTGAAAGAGCCGGATTTGAGGTGCGAGACGTACATTACACGCATTATGGCCGTCTTTGCCCCATTGAATCCCCCGAAGGTCCTAACATCGGACTTATATCTTCGCTTTGCGTATATGCCAAAATCAATGATCTAGGTTTCATAGAGACCCCTTACCGCAAGGTTGAGAATGGAGTGGTTGACCTCTCCGACGACGGTGTACGTTATTTCACGGCAGAGGAAGAAGAGAAGCAGATAATAGGACAGGGTAACGCTCCTTTGAACGACGACGGAACGTTTATCCGCGCCAAAGTGAAGTGCCGTCAGGATGACGACTATCCCGTGGTTCCTCCCAGTGAGGTTAACCTTATGGATGTCTCTCCCCAGCAGATAGCTTCCATAGCGGCTTCGCTCATCCCGTTCCTTGAGCATGACGACGCCCACCGTGCGTTGATGGGCTCCAACATGATGCGCCAGGCAGTACCTCTGATGCGCTCGGAGGCTCCTATCGTGGGAACTGGAATAGAACGCCAGCTCTGCGAAGACTCGCGTACGATGATAACCGCTGAGGGCGACGGTGTAATAGAGTATGTGGACGCCACCACCATACGAGTGCTTTACGACCGTACGGAAGAAGAGGAGTTCGTAAGCTTTGAACCAGCGCTCAAGGAATACCGAATCCCCAAGTTCAGACGTACCAACCAGAACATGACCATAGACCTCCGCCCTATCTGCAACAAGGGAGACAGGGTCAAGGCAGGTCAGATACTGACAGAGGGCTACTCCACGGAAGACGGAGAGCTGGCTTTGGGTAAGAACCTTCTGGTGGCTTACATGCCTTGGAAGGGTTACAACTACGAGGATGCCATAGTCCTGAACGAGCGCGTGGTAAGGGAAGACATCCTAACCAGCGTTCACGTAGAGGAATTCTCGTTGGAAGTGAGAGAGACGAAGCGAGGCATGGAGGAACTCACGTCCGACATTCCCAATGTAAGCGAGGAGGCAACCAAAGACCTTGATGAAAACGGTATAATACGTATCGGTGCGAGAGTCGTTCCCGGCGATATCATGATCGGTAAGACCACACCGAAGGGCGAGAGCGACCCAAGTCCGGAAGAGAAGCTGCTGCGCGCCATATTCGGAGACAAGGCAGGCGACGTGAAGGACGCTTCGCTGAAGGCCAGTCCTTCGTTGACCGGTGTCGTTATAGACAAGAAACTTTTCTCCCGCGCCATCAAGACCCGCGCCGCGAAGATACAGGACAAGCCACGTCTTGCAGCCATCGACGACGAGTTCAACAGCAAGGTTGACGACCTCAAGGCGATATTGGTGGACAAGTTGCTTGAGCTGACCAAGGGCAAGAAGAGCCAGGGCATCAAGGACTATATGGGTGCAGACCTGATAGCCAAGGGCGGTGTCATCACCGCCAATATGCTCAACAGCTTCGACTATACGGCTGTTCAGCTGTCCGGATGGACAAGCGACGAGCATACCAACAAACTGATAGCGACCCTCGTAAGCAACTATCTGAAGAGATACAAGCTCCTTGACGCTGAGATGAAGCGCAAGAAGTTCGCCATCACCATAGGCGATGAGCTACCTAGCGGCATCATCCAGATGGCAAAGGTTTACATCGCCAAGAAGCGTAAGATAGGCGTCGGCGACAAGATGGCCGGACGTCACGGTAACAAGGGTATTGTCAGCAAGATTGTTCGTCAGGAGGATATGCCGTTCCTCGCCGACGGAACGCCGGTTGATATTGTGCTGAACCCTCTGGGCGTGCCTTCCCGTATGAACATCGGTCAGATATTCGAAACCGTGCTCGGATACGCAGGACGTAAGCTTGGAGTGAATTTCGCCACGCCTATTTTCGACGGAGCATCTCTGAACGACCTGTGCGAATGGACAGACAAGGCTGGACTCCCGCGCTATTGCTCCACACAGCTTTACGACGGAGCCACCGGCGAGCCGTTCGACCAGCTGGCCACCGTGGGAGTAGCTTACATGCTCAAGCTCGGTCACATGGTAGAGGACAAGATGCACGCCAGAAGCATCGGCCCGTACTCACTCATCACGCAGCAGCCTCTTGGAGGTAAGGCGCAGTTCGGAGGCCAGCGTTTTGGAGAGATGGAGGTCTGGGCTATAGAGGCGTTCGGCGCTTCTCATGTGCTGCAGGAGATTCTTACCATCAAGAGTGATGACGTGGTAGGCAGAAGTAAGGCCTATGAAGCTATAGTGAAGGGCGAGCCAATGCCGACCCCTGGCATACCTGAGTCTTTGAATGTGTTGCTGCACGAACTGAGAGGCTTGGGCTTAAGCGTCACATTGGATTAATGAAACATACTCTTTTAAGATAAGGATATAATATGGCTTTTAAGAAAGAAAACAAGGTAAAAACCAATTTTACCAAGATAACCATAGGTCTCGCTTCTCCTGAGGAAATCCTTGAGAATTCTTATGGTGAGGTGCTGAAACCGGAGACCATCAATTATCGCACATATAAACCTGAGCGTGACGGATTGTTCTGCGAGCGCATCTTCGGTCCTACCAAGGACTACGAATGCCATTGCGGCAAATACAAGCGCATACGTTATAAGGGTATAGTTTGTGACCGATGCAGCGTGGAGGTTACTGAGAAGAAGGTACGTCGCGAGAGAAGCGGACACATCCAGCTCGTGGTGCCAGTGGCCCATATCTGGTATTTCCGTTCTTTGCCCAACAAGATAGGCTATCTGCTGGGAATACCCACAAAGTCGCTTGACGCCATCATATATTATGAGAAGTATGTGGTAATCCAGCCGGGTGTAATGGCCAATGATGCGGAGAAACCGCTGCAGCGTCTTGACACCCTGACCGAGGATGAGTACATGAGCATCATGGACAGGATACCGCAGAACAATTCATACCTTGAGGACAGCGACCCCGACAAGTTCATCGCCAAGATGGGTGCTGAGGCCATCTATGACCTCTTGGTACAGCTCGACCTTGACTCCTTGTCGTACGAGTTGCGCGACCTTGCAAGCCAAGACTCCGCTCAGCAGCGCAAGAACGAGGCCCTGAAGCGCCTGCAGGTGGTTGAGAGTTTCCGCTCAAGCCGCGGCCGCAACAAGCCGGAATGGATGATAATGAAGATTCTGCCTGTCATACCGCCAGATTTGCGTCCGTTGGTTCCTCTGGACGGAGGCAGGTTCGCCACCAGCGACCTCAACGACCTTTACCGTCGCGTCATCATCCGTAACAACCGTCTGAAGCGTCTTCTGGAGATAAAGGCTCCCGAGGTGATTCTCCGCAACGAGAAGCGTATGTTGCAGGAGGCCGTAGACAGTCTGTTTGACAACAGCAGGAAGAGCAGTGCCGTCAAGACGGACAGCAACCGTCCTCTGAAGTCACTGTCAGACTCTCTCAAGGGTAAGCAAGGACGTTTCCGTCAGAACCTGTTGGGTAAGCGTGTCGACTATTCCGCACGTTCCGTCATCGTGGTAGGTCCTGAGCTGAAGATGGGCGAGTGCGGTCTTCCTAAACTCATGGCCGCAGAGCTCTACAAGCCGTTTATCATACGCAAGCTCATAGAGCGCGGCGTGGTGAAGACCGTCAAGAGCGCAAAGAAGATAGTCGACCGCAAGGACCCAATTATCTGGGATATCTTGGAGTATGTGATGAAGGGTCACCCCGTTCTTCTCAACCGAGCCCCTACACTTCACCGACTCGGTATACAGGCGTTCCAGCCTAAGATGATAGAGGGTAAGGCCATACAGCTGCATCCGTTGGCATGTACTGCCTTCAACGCGGACTTTGACGGTGACCAGATGGCCGTACACTTGCCGCTGAGCAACGAGGCGATACTGGAGGCGCAGCTGCTGATGCTCCAGTCGCACAATATTCTGAACCCGGCGAACGGTGCGCCTATCACTGTGCCCTCTCAGGATATGGTGCTCGGACTCTACTACATCACAAAGCTTCGTCCCGGAGCGAAGGGTGCCGGTTTGCATTTCTACGGTCCGGAAGAGGCCATCATCGCCTACAACGAGAAGCGCGTAGACGTGCACGCACCTGTTTACGTGATGGTGGACGACTTGATGGAAGACGGCACTATAGGCAAGCACCTTGTGGAAACCTCCGTTGGTAGAGTCATCGCCAACGAGATAATACCTACAGAGGTGGGCTACTTCAACGACGTCATCTCCAAGAAGACTCTGCGCGGCATTATCACCGACGTTATAAAGACGGTGGGCGTGGCACGTGCCTGCGATTTCCTCGACGGTATCAAGAACCTCGGTTATCGCCTTGCATACGAGGGCGGCTTGTCCTTCAACCTTGGCGACATCATCATCCCCAAGGAGAAGGAAGAACTCATACGCAGAGGAAATGAAGAGGTGGAGCGTATAACCAACGAGTACGGTATGGGATTCATCACCGACAAGGAACGTTACAACCAGGTTATTGACACCTGGACGCACGTCAACAACGACCTCTCCGCCGTGCTTATGAAGACGATGAAGGAAGCCGACCAAGGTTTCAACGCCGTGTACATGATGCTTGACTCTGGAGCGCGTGGTAGTGCCGGACAGATCAGCCAGCTGAGCGGTATGCGTGGTCTGATGGCGAAACCCCAGAAGGCCGGTGCCGAACCTCTGACCATTGAGAATCCTATCCTCTCCAACTTCAAGGAGGGCATGTCCGTGCTGGAGTACTTCATCTCCACCCACGGTGCCCGTAAGGGTCTTGCCGACACCGCTTTGAAGACGGCCGACGCCGGATACCTGACACGTCGTCTGGTGGATGTCAGCCACGATGTCATCATCAACGAGGAGGACTGCGGCACCCTGCGCGGACTTATGTGCACTGCACTCAAGAACGGCGACGAGGTGATAAGCAGCCTCTACGACAGAATCCTCGGACGTGTCTCCGTACACGACGTGATACATCCTCTCACCGGCAAGCTCATCTGTGCCGCAGGCGAGGAAATCAACGAAGCCAAGGCTCAGGAGATAGAGGACAGCCCCATAGAGATGGTAGAAATCCGTTCCGTGCTCACTTGCGAGAGCAGGAGGGGCGTATGTATGAAGTGCTACGGCCGCAACCTCGCCACAAGCCGTATGGTGCAGAAGGGCGAAGCTGTGGGTGTCATAGCCGCCCAGTCTATCGGTGAGCCTGGTACACAGCTTACGCTTCGTACGTTCCACGCCGGTGGTGTGGCAGGCAACGCGGCCGCCGACGCCATGATAAAGGCCAAGTATGACGCCAACCTCGAGTTTGAGGAGCTTCGTACGGTGGACATCCAGGAAGAAGATGGCACGCCCGCAATGGTAGTAGTCGGTCGTCTTACCGAAGTCCGCTTCGTAGACCCCACCACAGGCATTGTGCTCTTTACGCAGAATGTTCCTTACGGTAGCACTCTGTACAAGAAGGACGGCGACAAGGTGGCCAAGGGCGACGTGGTGGCCAAGTGGGACCCCTTCAACGCTGTCATCGTCACGGAAGCTTCCGGACGCGTGCAGTTCGAGGATGTGATAGAAGGTGTCACGTATCGTGTAGAATCGGATGAGACCACCGGTCTCCGCGAGCTTATCATCAAGGAGTCGAGCGACAGGAACAAGATACCTGTAGCCCACATTCTGGACGAGAACGGCGAGCTGATACGTACGTACAACTTCCCCATCGGCGGTCACATTGCCGTAGAAGACGGTCAGCTGGTGAAGGCCGGCGACGCACTGGTGAAGATACCTCGCGTTTCATACGGAGGCGGCGATATCACCGGAGGTCTCCCGCGTGTAACGGAGCTCTTCGAGGCCCGCAACCCCAGCAACCCCGCCATCGTTTCCGAAATCGACGGTGAGGTCAGCATGGGTAAGCTGAAGCGCGGCAACAGAGAGATTATCGTTACATCCAAGGTCGGCGACGTACGCAAGTACCTCGTGCCCATGAGCAAGCAGGTGCTTGTGCAGGAGAACGACTACGTGCGTGCAGGCACTCCGCTTTCCGACGGCGCCATCACTCCGGCGGACATCTTGGCCATCAAGGGCCCCACGGCAGTGCAGGAGTACATCGTCAACGAGGTGCAGGATGTGTACCGTCTTCAGGGCGTGAAGATCAACGACAAGCACTTCGAGGTCATCGTACGTCAGATGATGCGCAAGGTACAGATCAACGAGCCCGGAGATACACGCTTCCTGGAGATGCAGACCGTGGACAAGCTCGACTTCAACGAGGAGAACGACCGCATCTGGGGCAAGAAGGTGGTCACCGACGCCGGAGACTCCGAAACCTTGCAGAAGGGCCAGATAGTGACGGCACGCCGTCTGCGCGACGAGAACTCAAGCCTCAAACGCCGCGACCTCAGGCCAGTAGAGGTGCGCGACGCCCTCCCGGCCACGTCTACCCAGATACTTCAGGGTATCACCCGCGCCGCCCTGCAGACCGGCAGCTTCATGTCCGCCGCGTCTTTCCAGGAAACGACGAAGGTGCTCAACGACGCCGCCATCAACGGCAAGTGCGACTATCTGGAAGGCATGAAGGAGAATGTCATCTGTGGTCACCTCATACCCGCCGGTACGGGTCTGCGCGAATTCGAGAAGATAGTCGTAGGCAGCCGCGAGGACTACGAGAGAAGCCTGGCCAGCAGGAAGACACTCCTCGACTATCCCGACGACGTGATGTAAACGGTTCTCCACTTTAAGAGACTGTAAATAAAGAGAAAGGCTATGGCCGTGCGCATGTGCGTATCGCCATAGCCTTTTTCACGTTTATTATGGAAAATTGTATTATATTTTCTCCGCAGGTTTCCGTATTTCCCATATACTTTGTAACTTTGCGCGGATTTTCTACAATAGAGTATTATTTTGAAACGCATAGTCTCCTTTTTCGTTTTCGCACTGTTGTTATGCCTGCGAGTGGCCGCCCAGTTTGTGCAGGGCGTGGTCACTGAGGGTGACACGGGCGAGCCTTTGCCCACGGTTCACGTCTACTACATGGACGACAAGAGCACTATGGTGCAGACCGACATCAACGGAAAGTACAAGATAGCCTACCGTCCCGGCACCGTGGTGTTCTCCATGATGGGCTTCGACCCTAAGGCCATAGAGGTGAAGAAAGCGCAGACGCTCAACGTCAAGCTGATGGAGATGTCGTCGTCGCTGCAGGAGGTTACGGTGTCGCGCAAACGACAGAAGTACAGCCGCAAGAACAATCCCGCAGTGGAGATGATGCGCAAGGTGATAGCCGCCAAGAAAGCGTCCAACCTTTACGACCACGACTTCCTGACCTTCATGAAGTACGAGAAGATGACGACTGCCCTCAACGAGTTCACGGAGAAGGTGTTCGACGACTCGCATTTCAAGCGTTTCCCTTTCCTGAAGGAGCACGTGGAGGTCTACCCCGAGACGGGTAAGCTGATACTGCCACTGGTGGTGGACGAGAAGGTGCGGCAGGTTATATACCGCAAGGACCCCAAGCAGGAGAAGTCCATCATAGTGGGGCAACACGAGGACGGCGTCACCAGCCTTATCAACACTGGCGAGATTTTCACCGGCATGCTTGCCGACTGTTTCACGGACATAGACATATACAAGGACCAGGTGCGCCTTCTGCAGCACCCGTTCACCAGCCCCATCGCCACTTCGGGAGCCATAGAGTTTTACCGCTATTTCATCGTGGACACCCTTATGCTCGACAAACAGAAATGTTTCCAGGTGGACTTCACTCCCAACAACCCGCGTGACTTCGGGTTCTCCGGCTCCCTCTACATCCTCGCCGACTCCACCTGGCGTCTGAAGAGGGCGGAGATAGGCATCCCCAGCCGTTCCGAAATCAACTTCGTGGAGCAGATGAACATCAACCAGGACTTCGAGCCGCTTCCTTCGGGCGAACAGGTGGTGGTCAACAACAAGATGCTGGTGCAGCTGAAGCTGGCCTCGTGGATACAGAAGATGCAGGTGGAGAGAGTGGTGAAGTACAGCGGATGGGACTTCACGCCCATCGCCGACCGCACGTTCCGCTTCAAGGGCGACACCAAACTGGAGGCATCGGCCGAGATGCGCGACGAGTCGTTCTGGGAGGAGCACCGCCCCACGCCCCTTACCAAGGGGGAGAACACCATGGACCTGTTCATGCAGAGGCTCTACAATATCAAGGGCTTCAAGCAGGTGATATGGGTGGGGAAGGCCTTGATAGAGAACTACGTGGAGACGAGCATCAACCCCGAGCACCCGAGCAAGGTGGACATAGGCCCCATCAACACCATGATAGGTACCAACTACGTGGAGGGACTGCACCTGCGCGTCAGCGCACAGACCACGGCCAACCTGAGCAAGCACTGGTTCCTGAAGGGCAACGTCAAGTACGGCTTCGGCGACCAACGTTGGAAGGGACTGGCGCAGCTGACCTATTCCTTCAACAAGAAAGACTACCTGCCACGAGAGTACCCGTGCCGCAACCTTACCCTGTCTTACGAAAACAACGTGATGTCCTCCAGCGACAAGTACGTGATATCCACCGACCGCGACAACGTGTTCTCCGCGCTGAAGTGGGCACCGGTCAAGCACATGAACTATTTCGAGCGTTACAACGTCAGCCTCGACTGGGAGTGGGAAAACGGCATGCGCCTCTTTTCGCAGTTCCGGAGGGAGAACAACGAAGGCGCCGGACGTCTCTTCTACCAGCCGCTCAACGGATATTCGGCCAGCCAGGACTCTTACGTGGCGGCACCGAGCAACGACAACTCACTGAACATACACAAGGTGAAGTTCACCGAGATGAGCCTCGGACTGCAATAC
>CAVHNA010000092.1:0-968 GCA_963637205.1 Bacteroidaceae bacterium | reverse complement strand
AATACCAGCCGGGAGCCACGTTCATCAACACCAAGCAGCGACGCATACCCACCAACTACGACGCGCCAATACTGGGCATCAGCCACACGGTGGGCGTGAAGGGACTCTTCGGAGGACAGCACAACTACAATGTCACCGAGGCGAAGATATACAAACGCTTCTGGTTCCGCTCGTGGGGCAAGGTGGACATCATGGCCAAGGGTGGAATACAGTGGAACAAGGTGCCGTTCCCGTTCCTGATGATACCCGCCTCCAACATGAGCTACATCACCGAGGAACACCTCTTCTATCTGGTGCGCAACATGGAGTTCCCCACAGACCGGTACGCCTCGCTGATGGTGTCGTGGGACCTCAACGGAAAGCTCTTCAACCGCATACCCGGACTGCGTGAGCTGAAATGGCGCGAGTTCCTGGCCGTCAACACCATGTGGGGCAAGCTCACCGACAGGAACAATCCCTTCCTCGAACGCAACCGCTACGACAGTCAGCTCTACTATTTCCCCGGTTCGTTCAACGCCGACGGCAGTTTCTCGTACCACTCGCATGTCATAGACCCCAAGGTGCCGTACGTGGAAGTTGTGGCGGGCATACACAACATATTCAAGATTTTCCACATCGAATACGTAAGGCGTCTCAACTACATTTACGACAACACCCACAAGTGGGGCATACGCTTCATCTTCAAGGTAGTGTTCTGACGCGGCCTGCGTGAACCTTCGTTCGGTAGCGGGCATGTCTGCGCCTCGTAGTAGGAGCGTTTGCGTCAAACGCGACCCGCAGAAAGCTTTGTAGCAGCGTATCTCCGCGTCGCGACCTCACAAGCGGAAAGGTAGTAGGAGCGTTTGCGCCAAACGCGACCCGCAGTGGGCAAGGCTAATCTCTCTTCTTGCAAGATTTTACAAACGAAAGGCTCGTCCGGTTCTCGGAGAATACGGGAAACGCCGTTTCTAGCTTCATCCGGTTCTCCG
>CAVHNA010000091.1:0-10298 GCA_963637205.1 Bacteroidaceae bacterium | reverse complement strand
AATGCCGAAAGACATTTTCTTGTCAATGTTTGCGAACATTGGTTACTTTCCAAACTGCATGGGACTAATGTTTGCAAACATTGCTCACTTTCCAAACTGCATTGGACTGATGTTTGCGAATGACGGTTACGTTGAAATTTTGGAAAAGGCTTTGCATGCGAACAGTGGCAAGGGACGCGACTCGGAGATGCGCTCCTACTACCATTCCTCTTGGGTCGCGTTTGTCGCAAACGCTCCTCCTACAGACACTGCAATGCCGAAAGACATTTTCTTGTCAATGTTTGCGAACATTGGTTACTTTCCAAACGGCATGGGACTAATGTTTGCGTACGACGGTAATATTGAAAGTTAGGAGAAAGTCTTGCGCAGGGACAGTGGCAAGGGTGGCTCTACAAATGTGTCATGTGTTGGGAATTGGGCTTTGGGCGGAAACGTAGGAGGCGCGTTTGTCGCAAACGCGCCTCCTATGTCCGCAGCGAGGTTCGCGTTTGCCGCGAACGCTCTTGCTTTATGGCTCCACGGTGATGTTCTTCACCGTCGTCATGTCAGTCTCGGAGAAGATGGGGTGGCCGGTGTTCTCCACCTTCACGCCCTCCACCTCCAGACGCTCGAACCTCACGCCGTCCACGGTCTTGGCCGGTGTGCCGTCGGCTCCGCTCCATCCGTAGAGGTGTATCTTGTTGGCTATGCCGCTTCCGCTGTTGGAGAACGAGCGGACGTTGCGGTACGTCAGGTTGCTGATGCCGCCCGGCGTGGACTGGTCGCCCTTCAGCGCGCCGAACCAGAAGCTGGGCTGGAAGCCGGCGGCTATGAGGCGTTCGCAGTGGTAGACGTCGATGTTCTCGTAGCTGATGTTGCGGAAGTAGGTGCCGTGTATACAGCAGATGGTCATGGCGGCGCGTTCGTCCAGCATCTCGTGGTAGTCGGGGTCGTCGTACGAGAAGAGCACGCTGCTGTTCATGAACCTTATGTTCTCGTAGAGCGAGCAGTGGTTCTCCGCCCCTATGCCCATGGCGCAGTTGCAGTCGTTCCACAGCTGCATGCCGCAGAAGGTGAGGTTGCGGTTGGGGGCGCTGTCCGCCGGTTTGGCGTCGCCCAGTCCCTTGATGGCTATGGCGTCGTCGTTGGCGCGGATGAACGTGTTGAGGAAGGCGCACTGCTGGCAGTTGATGATGTCGAGTCCGTCGGTGCTGGCGTAGCGCGTGCCTATTATCTTCACGTGCTTGAACTCCACGTTCTCGCAGTGCGCCAGCGCCACCTGCCAGCACTGCGCACGGTGGCAGTGGAAGGTGACGCCCTCCACGGTCACGCCTTTGCAGTAGCTGGCGTCGAAGATGACGCGCGTGTTGTGCGTGTCGTTGTATATCATGCCGCGTCCGTAGACCTTGGGCCAGTGGGTGGTGCCGCACATGCGCAGACTGCCGTACACCACCGCTCCGGCGGCTATGTAGACGCTCCATCCGTCCTCTATCTGCAGCAGGTCGGTCTGCAGCAACGCCTTCAGGTCGTGGTAGCCGGGGCCGAAGTAGTGCAGCTTCTTGTCCTCGTAGCGGTGGTATCCCTCGCTGTCGGGCACTGACGGTGCCTTGCGGTCAATGCTGTTGCAGAAGAGGTGCAGCACGTGCTTCTTGGTCTCGCCGTTCACCACCACGGTCAGGTTCTGGTCCGCCTTGTCCATCCTTATCTCTATGCTGCGCTTCCCGGTCTGCCTCACGCCGAGCAGCGAGAGGGACTTGCCAGGCAGCACCTCGAAGTTGCGGATGGGCTGGTGGTAGCTGATGCGCACCGTCACCTCGCGTCCGTTCTCGAACTCGAAGCTGCCGAAGTGTACGAGTCCGCCCCAGTGGTTGCGGTCGGTGAAGAGCCCCACGTACGCCCCGTTGACGGTGACGTTGTAGAGCGGCGTGTCCTCTTCGGGGAACTCCTTTGGCACGGCGTGCGTGCAGAACGTGCCGTTGCGGTCGGTGAAGTTCTCGCCCAAGCCTTTCTTGGACGAGTAGCCCAGACCCTTGGCGGCGGCGAAGGATGCCGTCAGGCAGATGGCCAGAGCGAAGGAAAGCAGTCTTTTCATTTTCTTGCGTGTATGGGTGAATAGATGTCCGGGGTCAGCCCCGGGTGTTTACGAGTTGCGAGCCTTGCGGTCCTTGCGCAGCCATGCGAAGAACCACACCAGCGCCACGGCGAACGTCAGAGCCCCGAGTCCGTAGCCAAGTGCGGTCGGCAGGCCGAGAGCCTGCCGTGACACGAAGATGAACGTGGAGCACACGGTGGTCATGAGCAGGGCCGGGATGAGGGTGATGACGTAGGGCTTGCCGCTGCGCGAGAGGAAGACGGTGAGAGCCCACAGCGTGAACACGGAGAGCGTCTGGTTGGCCCAGCCGAAATACTGCCAGATGACGTTGAAGCCGTTGGGATTGCTCATCTGCCATACCAGCATGGCTATGGACACGGCGAAGACGGGTATGCAGATGTAGAGCCTGCGGCGTATGGAGTGCTGCTCCAGACCGAGAGCCTCGGCTATTATCAGGCGCGCCGAACGGAACGCCGTGTCGCCGCTGGTGATGGGGGCTGCCACCACGCCCAGCAGGGCGAGCACGCCTCCGAACACTCCGAGCCACTCGTTGCATACGAGGTTCACGACGGTCGGCGCCGAGGTGTGGAAGCCCGTCTCCCTGGCGGCCTCTATCAGCTCGTACGCCGGGGAGGGCGAGCCGTAGAAGAAGAAGGACGACACGGTGGCCCATATCAGCGCCACCGCGCCCTCGGTTATCATGGCTCCGTAGAACACGGGCCGCGCCGTGCGCTCGCTCTTCAGGCAGCGTGCCATGAGCGGACTCTGCGTGGCGTGGAAGCCGCTGATGGCTCCGCAGGCGATGGTTATGAACAGACAGGGGAAGATGTCGTCGGCGAACGAGGGGTCGTGCTCCTTGGCCATGTTGCCCAGGCCGTCCCACAGCTCAGGCACCGAAGGCCAGTGTATGAGCAGGTAGACCATCAGCGCCACCGCCATGAAGAGCAGGGCGAAGGCGAAGAGCGGGTACACCTTGCCTATTATCTTGTCGATGGGCAGCATGGTGGCCACGACGTAGTAGGCGAAGATGATGAAAATCCACATTATCTCGGGTCCGCCTATGTTGTGGAGTATCTCCGCCGGACTGTACACGAACACCGTGCCCACCATGAGCAACAGCAACGTGGTGAAGCAGAGCATCACGCGTTTGGTGGGAAGCCCCAGGTATTTGCCTATCAGCTCTGGCAGGCCGGCTCCCCGGTTGCGCATGGAGAGCATGCCGCTGAGGTAGTCGTGCGTGGCGCCGGCGAAGATGCAGCCGAAGACTATCCACAGGTACGCCGCCGGACCGAACTTGGCTCCCATGATGGCGCCGAAGATGGGCCCCGTGCCGGCTATGTTGAGGAACTGGATCATGAATATCTTCCAGCCTGGCATCACCACATAGTCCACACCGTCGGCTTGCGCCGCGGCCGGGGTGGGGCGGTCGTCAGGCCCGAACACATGTTCCACAAAGCGGCCGTAAATCAGATAGCCGGCCACGAGAGCCAAGAGGCTCAAAAGAAATGTTATCATATTACGAATGTATTTATGTAGGATTGTCCTTGATTGTTCGCGACACGCGAAGTTATCACTTATTTGCGGAAAAAACGAGGCCATGCGCACAAAAACAGCGCGAAAGCGCGGCAAATGCCGCCGTTTGCGCACTCCGTGCCGATGTCCCCTGTCATATCCGCGTCCATTCCGCCGCCAATGATGACGTATGTCAATTTATTCGCGCATTTTGCTTTATTTTGATATGCCCTGCTTCCCTTGTTGCGAAAAAAGACTTACCTTTGCAGCGAAAATGAAACAAAAAGACACATTATTCAACTGATTTCCTATGAACCTCGACCTGTTGACAGCGATATCCCCCATTGACGGAAGATACAGAGGGAAGACCGAACCCCTTGCGGAGTATTTCTCAGAATATGCGCTCATACGTTACCGTGTGAGAGTGGAGATAGAGTATTTCATCACCCTCTGCGAGCTGCCCTTGCCGCAGCTGAAGGAATTCCCCGCGGAGCTGTTCCCCACGTTGCGCGACATATACCTGCACTTCACCGAAAGCGACGCGGCCCGCGTGAAGGACATTGAGAATGTGACTAACCACGACGTCAAGGCTGTGGAGTACTTCATAAAGGAGAAGTTCGACGCCATAGGCGGACTGGAGCAGTACAAGGAGTTCATACACTTCGGGCTCACCAGCCAGGACATCAACAATACCAGCGTGCCCCTCAGCCTCAAGGAGGCTCTGGGTGACGTGTACTACCCGCTCTTACAGGAGCTGATAGACCAGTTGAGCGAGTACGCCGAAGAGTGGAAAGACATACCCATGTTGGCGAAGACGCACGGACAGCCCGCCAGCCCCACACGTCTTGGCAAGGAGGTGATGGTGTTCGTGTACCGCCTGCAGCGTCAGTTGCAGATGCTCCGCCAGTGCCCCATTACCGCCAAGTTCGGAGGAGCCACAGGTAACTTCAACGCACACCACGTGGCGTACCCCGGGTATGACTGGAAGGCCTTAGGTGCCAAGTTCGTGGCGGAGAAGCTGGGACTGGAGCGCGAGGAATACACCACGCAGATCAGCAACTACGATTGTCTGGGCGCCGTCTTCGACACCATGAAGCGCATCAACACCATCATCATTGACCTCGACCGCGACTTCTGGCAATACGTCAGCATGGAGTACTTCCGTCAGAAGATAAAGGCCGGCGAGGTGGGCTCCAGCGCCATGCCGCACAAGGTGAACCCTATCGACTTCGAGAACAGCGAGGGCAACTTGGGCATAGCCAACGCCATACTGGTGCACCTCAGCCAGAAGCTGCCGATTAGCCGTCTGCAACGCGACCTCACCGACAGCACCGTGCTACGCAACGTGGGAGTGCCCATGGGACACATGTTGATAAGCCTGCACAGCACGCTGAAGGGACTGCGCAAGCTGGTGCTCAACGAGGCGGCCATCCTCCGCGACCTGGACAACTGCTGGGCGGTGGTGGCAGAGGCCATACAGACCATACTGCGCCGCGAGGCATATCCGCATCCCTATGAGGCGCTGAAGGCTCTGACGCGTACGGGCAAGGGCATAGACGAGAGCACGATAAAGGAGTTCATAGAAGGCCTGGACGTGAGCGAGAGCGTGAAGGCCGAGCTCCGGCAGATAACACCGCACACATACACCGGCATCTGACGGACGGCGCCACAGCCAGCCGCACGTCGGCACAGGACGCGAAAATATCCATAGAAACAAGATAACACACAGATAGAGGCTGCAACGCCTTACGAGAAAAACAACAAGCACCAAAATCGGCCTTGCTCAAACGCGAACGCGCAAGGGTACGGCATCAAACACTTTTTAAAATGAGTACAGAAGAAGAAAGCTGGAAAGAGAAATTCCAGGAGAAGAGCGAGGACAGTGGTCGCGACGGCTATCGTCCCGCAAGTGAAAACAACCACAGAACCGAGGGCACTCGCAGCACCACAGGACGCACCTTGCGTCCGCGCATCAGTCGCCCGGCTTTCAGCGCAAGCGCAGACGGACAGAGCCGTTCGTACCGTCCGCAGAACACCAACAGAGAGGGCGGTTATCAGCCACGTCCACGCTACAACGCCAACCAAGAAGGGGGCTATCAGCAGCGTCCGCGTTACAACGCCAATCAGGAAGGCGGTTATCAGCAGCGTCCGCATTACAACAACAACCAGGAAGGCGGCTATCAGCAGCGTCCACGTTACAACAACAGCCAGGAAGGCGGCTACCAGCAGCGTCCACGTTACAACAACAACCAGGAAGGCGGCTACCAGCAGCGTCCACGTTACAACAACAACAACCAGGAAGGCGGCTATCAGCAGCGTCCCAGATACAACGCCAATCAAGAGGGCGGCTACCAGTCGCGTCCGCAGCGTCCACAGCGTCGCCAGCATACTCCCGGCTACAATCCGAACGCCAAGTACAGCATGAAGAAGCAGATAGAGTACAAGGAGACGCACATCGACCCGGATGAACCCATACGTCTTAACAAGTACCTCGCCAACGCCGGCGTATGCAGCCGCCGCGAGGCCGACGACTTCATAACGGCAGGAGTGGTGAGCGTGAACGGCGAGATAGTGACCGAGCTGGGCACAAAGGTGAAACGCTCCGACACGGTGCTCTTCCACGACCAACTGGTGAGCATAGAGAAGAAGGTGTACGTGCTCCTCAACAAGCCTAAGGACTGCGTCACCACCAGCGACGATCCGCAGAACCGCAAGACCGTTATGGATTTGGTGAAGGGCGCCTGCCGCGAACGCATCTACCCCGTGGGACGTCTTGACCGCAACACCACCGGCGTGCTGCTGCTCACCAACGACGGCGAGCTGGCCAGCAAGCTCACGCATCCGCAGTTCATGAAGAAGAAGATTTACCACGTGCACCTCGACAAGAACGTCACGGCTGCCGACATGCGTCTCATCGCTGACGGCATCACCCTTGAGGACGGTGAGATACACGCCGACTCCATAGAGTACGCCAGCGAGACGGACCGCAAGCAGGTGGGCATAGAGATCCACTCCGGACGCAACCGCATCGTGCGCCGTATCTTCGAGAGCCTCGGATACCACGTCACCAAGCTCGACCGCGTCTTCTTCGCCGGACTGACCAAGAAGAACGTGCGCCGCGGCGACTGGCGTTTCCTTACCGAGAAGGAAGTGAACATGCTGCGCATGGGAGCTTTCGAATAAGTGCGGCTTATACATTTATATATATAGTGCAACAACAACGGCAATACGTGATATGAAAAGAACCAAGATAGTAGACCTCGTACGCATGTCCGTAGAGGAATACAAGGCACTCCCCATGGAAGGATGCCACGACGGCGACGTGGTGGTGAAGGGATGGGTGCGCAGTAAGAGAGGCAGCAAGGGCATCTTCTTCATCGCCCTCAACGACGGCAGCACCATCAAGAACATTCAGATAGTGTGCAACGACGCCGACTTCAACGCCGATACGCTGCGCCGCGTCACCACGGGAGCCTGCCTCTGCGTCAGCGGCAAGCTGGTGGAGAGTCCGGCTGCCGGGCAGAGCAGCGAGATACAGGCTGCCACTATAGAGATACTGGGCGACTGCGACAACACCTACCCATTGCAGAAGAAGGGCGCCAGCTGGGAATACCTCCGCACTGTGGCGCACCTGCGTCCGCGTACCAACACGTTCGGTGCCATACTGCGCATACGTCACAACATGGCGATGGCCATACACACCTACTTCCACCAGCACGGATATTTTTACTTCCACACGCCGCTCATCACAGCTAGCGACTGCGAGGGTGCCGGGCAGATGTTCCAGGTGACCACCAAGAACCTCTACGACCTGAAGAAGGACGCCAACGGCAACATAATATACACCGACGACTTCTTCGGCAAGCAGACCTCGCTCACCGTCTCCGGACAGCTGGAGGGAGAGCTGGGAGCCACCGCTCTGGGAGCCATCTACACCTTCGGTCCCACGTTCAGGGCGGAGAACAGCAACACGCCGCGCCATCTGGCGGAGTTCTGGATGATAGAGCCCGAGGTAGCCTTCATGGACTTGGAGGAACTGATGGAATTGGAAGAGGACTTCATCAAGTACTGCGTGCGCTGGGCTCTTGACAACTGCCGCGACGACCTCGACTTCCTCAACAAGATGGTGGACAAGGGTCTCATAGAGCGTCTTGAGAGCGTGCTGAAGGACGACTTCGTGCACCTGCCTTATACCGAAGGCATCAAGATACTGCAGGAGGCTGTCAAGAACGGCAAGAAGTTCGAGTTCCCCTGCGAGTGGGGCGACGACTTGGCCAGCGAGCACGAACGCTACCTCGTGGAGGAGCATTTTGGCAAGCCTGTCATCATGACCAACTATCCCAAGAAGATAAAGGCGTTCTACATGAAGATAGACGCGGAGAAGCCTGTGCTCGACGGCAAGGAGATGGAGGAGACTGTGCAGGGTACGGACGTGCTCTTC
The DNA here is from genome assembly GCA_963637205.1 of Bacteroidaceae bacterium. Classification (GTDB taxonomy): domain Bacteria; phylum Bacteroidota; class Bacteroidia; order Bacteroidales; family Bacteroidaceae; genus Physcousia. The sequence goes on along the minus strand of CAVHNA010000091.1, from coordinate 2,274 downwards.
CCCAGCATAGGCGAGATTATCGGAGGCAGCGTTCGCGAGGAGAGCTACGACAAGCTGATGAACGAGATAAAGCAGAGGGGCATACCCATGAAGGACATGACGTGGTATCTGGACACGCGCAAGTACGGCAGCTGTCCGCATGCCGGCTTCGGACTGGGCTTCGAGCGTCTCATACTCTTCGTCACGGGCATGCAGAACATACGCGACGTCATACCGTTCCCGCGTACACCTAAGAACGCCGAGTTCTAAACGACAAGGCGAACAGATACGTTTTCCATTATGGGGCGTGCGGACTTCTACTTCACGTACGGCTACAAGGCCGCCAGGAGCGGAGGTCCGCGCGCCGCTTTTTTGTAACGGCAAACATTTTAACGGACCATCAACCTAAAGACAAACAGACATGAAAGTTTACACCAAGACCGGAGACAATGGTCAGACCTCGCTGATAGGAGGCAAGAGAGTGAGCAAATGCTGCCAGCGGCTGGAGAGCTACGGCACCGTGGACGAACTGAATGCGCACATAGGCGTGCTGGCGACCTACTGCGTCGACCCACACGACACGCTTTTCCTGACGGACGTGCAGAGCGTCCTCTTCACCGTGGGAGGATATTTGGCCACGGACACTTCGGAGAATGAACCCTCGGAGGGCTGTACGCTCACCGCCGACAGGGTCAGCACCGTGGAGGCGGAGATAGACCGCCTGCAGGAGATGCTGCCGCCGCTGCGCTCGTTCATACTGCCTGGAGGCTCGCGTGCCGCCGCTGTAGCCCACGTGTGCCGCACGGTGTGCCGTAGGGCTGAACGCACGATATTGCGACTCGCGGAGAGCGGTGCCTACATTGACGGCAACGTGGAGGCATACGTCAACCGTCTCAGCGATTACTTCTTCGTGTTGGCGCGCAAGCTGAACTTCGACAACGGGGTGGACGACCGCGTCTGGAGAGGAAGACAGTGACGGCAAGGCTCCGTACGGAGGAAACTTGAAACGCCGCATTCGCGTATTCTGAATGCCCTCCTTTGGTGCACCGCCGTTCTTGGCGTAATTTCGCGCTCCGAAGAAAGGAGATACAATACAGAGTATGGATAATTTCAAGGTTTTCGTCATCATGGACATGCTTCTCTCGCCCGTAGTGGTCACATTCGGATGGGGCTTCTTCCGCGGAGTACTGCGCTTCAACAAACGCCACCATATAGTGTCTTTTTCCTCCGGCGACGAGTTCATCATGGACGACATGTCGGTGGACGACGACGAGGTGATGGACGAGGTGCAGGCCAGACTGAGGAAGACGGACTGCAAGAACGAACCTCTATATGTGGATGAACTGTACTGCTAAATTTCTGTCGCGTTACGCTTCCGTGATACTCGGGGCGGGCAGCACGTCAGCGCGCTGCGAGATGACCGTGCTGCGCATGGCCAAGGCTTGGGGCTTGGATGCCGACATCACCATACTGCCGCACTCGGTGATGATGTCCGTGAGGAAACGCGACACCGGCGAGTCAATGACGGCGCACGAGAAGATACCGGCCATGGGAGTCAACTTCTACTTCATCTCTCGCCTTAGCCAGTTGTCGTGGAAGGTGCGCGACGAGAAGGTGAGTCCTGAGGCGGCGGCGCATGAGCTTGACGACATCCTCGCTACGCCGCAACTCTCGTCAGTGGCTGTCACCGTGCTTACGGGACTGGCCAACGCATCCTTCTGCCGGCTTTTCAACGGTGACTGGGCCGCCATGGCCATAGTGTTCATCGCTACGGTAAACGGCTTTTGGCTCAAGAACGCACTGCACGGGCGGTGGGGCTGGGACATGCGGCTGGCCACATTGGCGGCGGCGTGCTCGTCGTCCATCATAGCCTCGTGCGGATTCCTCTTCCATGTCACCTCCACGCCCGACGTGGCGCTGGGCACCAGTGTGCTCTACCACATCCCCGGCATACTCTACATCAACTCGGTGAGCGACCTCATACACGGACACCTCTTGTGCAGCGTCAGCCGCTTTATCAATGCCTGCGTCATCACCGCATGCCTCGGCATAGGGCTCTCGCTGGGTATACTCATAATGAACATACAGTATTTTTAGCGCACGCAAAGTGTCATGATATCAGACTTGTTACTCGACGGCCTCTTTGCGGCCGTAGCGGCCATAGGTTTCGGCAGTATCAGCAACGTGCCGCTCAAAGCGTTCAAAGGCTGCGCCCTGTTGGCAGCCATGGGGCACGCCGCGGCTCAGTAGAAAATCGGTGTGGATAAAAATTGTATTAGCGAGAAAAAAATGTTT
>CAVHNA010000090.1:0-10315 GCA_963637205.1 Bacteroidaceae bacterium | reverse complement strand
TCCTTGTAGTCTATGTACTTGATACCGCTCTTCTTGAAACGGCAGTACTTCTTCTTCTTGACATCAATAGCTGGTGCTGTCAAATAACGGATTTCTGATTGCTGTGCCATAGTTTAAGCCTCCTTTTTGTTGTTTCTTCTCTTCTCTGCATACTCTGCAGCATACTTCTCCATCTTTACCGTAAGGTAGCGGAGCACTTTCTCGTCACGACGGTATGCAACCTCAAGCTTCTTGATGGTTTCGGGAGCAGCCTTGAACTCAATGAGTTCGTAGAAACCCGTACTCTTCTTGTCAATAGAGTAAGCCAACTTCTTCAAGCCCCAGTTCTCCTGGTTGATAATTTCAGCACCGGCATCGGTGAGAAGACCAACGAACTTGCTTACCGCTTCCTTCATCTGATCGTCAGACAAAACGGGAGTTAAAATGAAAACGGTTTCGTATTGATTCATAATACGTTAAATTGATAAATATTGTTTTGTTTTGCAAAATGCGATGCAAAGGTATAGCTTTTTCGCGAGAATGACAAGATTGCCGCCGAAAAAAAATGAAATGACAAATCGTGCGCACAACGACTTTTTTTACCCAAAAGATTTTTGTATCTCACGGAAAATACGTTATTTTGTACCAAAATTGGACAAACAACAAAAACAAGCATACGAACATGAAAAAGTATTCAGGAATCGTCCTTATCGTATTGGGCACGATAATGCTGCTGGTCAGCTATTTTCAGAAAGGTTATCTGGTGGACTCCAACTGGTGGAACTTGCTTTCGCTGGTGTTTATCATAGCAGGCATAGTGACGCACATTGTTGTCATCAAGCGTACTTGACGCACATGCACACGGCAGCCACTTGCGTGGCACCTAGTGACAAAGACGTCGCCGCACACATCGTCCATTCTGACTGGTGTGCGGCGATGTCGTTATATAACCGGCTGGACATACCTTGGAAGGACTACTCCTCCATCATGTTGGGAACTATCAGACGGTATCCCTTGCCGTGCACGTTGTTGATTTCCACGGTGGGGTCGTCCTTGAGATGCTTGCGTAACTTGGTAATGTAGACATCCATGCTGCGGGCGTTGAAATAATTGTCGTCTATCCAAATAGTCTTCAGAGCCAGCTCACGCTCAAGCACCTGGTTGGCGTGCACACACAGCATGGTCAGCAACTCGCACTCCTTGGTGGTAAGCTTGGTCTGCTCGTCACCGTTTATGAGCACTGACCTCTGGGTGTCGAACAGGAATTTGCCCAACTGATACCTTGTGACATTGCGCATGGTCTTCACCTTCACGCGGCGCAAGATAGCCTCCATGCGGTACACGAGTTCGTCCATGGAGAATGGCTTGGTCAGATAGTCGTCTCCCCCGAGCTTAAAGCCCTCCAGTATGTCTTCTTTCAGATTCTTGGCCGTAAGGAATATAATGGGAACGTCGGCATTGACAAGACGTATCTCCTTGGCAAGCGTGAAACCATCCATCTTGGGCATCATCACGTCCAACAGACACATGTCGAACTTTGATTTCATGAAAGCCCGGTAGCCTGCCTCGCCGTCAAGGTAGAGTTCCGCTTCGTAGCCCTTAGCCTGCAGGTACTCTCTGACAAGCATACCCAGGCTCTCTTCGTCTTCACACAGAAGAATGTGCAATTTGTTTTCCATAATTCTCAGTATTTTATTATTGGTAATGTAATTACGAACTTTGTACCGACCCCTATTTCACTCATCACCTTGATGCTTCCGTGATGCAGCTGCACCATCTTGTGAACATAGGCCAGTCCGAGGCCAAACCCCTTGACGTTGTGCTTGTCACCCGTGTGCACACGATAGAAGCGGTCAAAGATATGCTTCAAGTCGTCTTTCTGTATACCTATACCGTTATCACTTACACAGATGCAGATATTGTCTTCGCCCTGATTCCACGTAGAGACCTCCAGATGCAGAGGTACATCCTCCTTGCTGTACTTCACGGCGTTGTCCAGAAGATTGAAGATGACATTGGTAAAGTGCATCTCGTCCACGTTGGCGAACGGGTTGTAAGCGTTCGTCTTGGTCTCCAGCGAACCGCCGTTCTTGGTAACCTTCAGAGAAAACGTCTGCACCACGTTTCCTATCAACTCGTTGAGATCTTGTTCCTGAAGTTTGAGCGCTATATTGTTATGGTCGAACAGGCTCATCTGCAGCACCTTCTCCAGCTGATAGCGCAAGCGTCTCGTCTCGTTATAGATAACACCCCCTAGCCGCTCATACGTGTCTTCGTTCTTGCTTATGGACTTGTCGGAGAGCATCTGGGCGGCAATGGATATGGTGGAGATGGGAGTCTTGAACTCATGCGTCATGTTATGTACGAAGTCGTTCTTCATCTCGTTCACTTTCTTCTGGCGCACTATGAAGTAGACCGTGATTACGAAAGTGAAGAAAAGCACCAGTGTAAAGCACATGGCGGGAGCCACATATCTGGCGGCTCCAAGTATGAACCTCTTCTGGTCGGGGAAATGGACGCATACCACACCCATCTGCCCTGTCGGGTCACTGCGGAACAAGGTTTGGTTGTAGCTGTACTCCTGTCCCTTCTTGTCGAAATCCTCACAGCGAAACACCTCTCTGCCGTCGGCGGTATATACTATATAATGGAATGTAAGAGTTATGCCGTTTCGCTCCAACGCCATCCTGAGGCAGTTGTCAAGTTCCGCCTTGTTGATGCGATCCTGCAGTCTCTCGTCGCTGGCAGTGTACATCACCGCATAGATGACTTCTTCCAGCACCTCACGTTCGTGCACATAAGCGTTCTGCACTTGCTTGCGAAGATGCGACATGGTCTGGGCCATTCTGTTCACCTGATTGAAGCCAAGCAAGCTGGGGAACATGTTTCTTCCCACCAGTTGCATCTTCGGTCTATGTCCAGCGGTTAGCGTGTCCGCGGTGGAAATACGTTTCACCGGTGTCATCCCCGAAACATTTAGAGTGTCCTGTTCATGTTGGTGGAAGACGTCCTGCATATATCTGAACGTCTCTGAACGTTCCAAGTCGCGCGAAGCCTGATTGAGGCTGCGCAACACGTTCTCGTCAAACTGCTCCTTGCGCATCCTGACAATAGCGTTGGCATAGCGGCTCTGCAGATACAGAAGCACAAGGAACGAGAATCCCATCACCATGCACACAAGCCAGATATATTTCCTTTTCATGGAAGCAAAGGTATACAACTTTGTTAAATTCACAAATAAAAGCCAGCGCAAAACGCACTGGCTTTTAACTTATTTAACAAAACAGCACTTCTTAGTGCCGAATATATCAAGCATCACTCTTCTTGGGAAGCCTGGTACTCCGCTATCAGTTTGTTCTGCACATCACCCGGAACAAGCTCGTATGAAGCGAACTTCATGATGAAGCTTGCTCTACCGCCAGTGAGGCTGCTGAGTGCGGTGCTGTAGTTGGACATCTCCTTCTGCGGAGCCTTGGCGGTTAGCTTCTCATAACCGTTCTCGCTGGTCATTCCCACTATCATAGCACGTCTGCCCTGAAGGTCGCTCATTACGTCGCCCATCTTGTCACTTGGCACGAACACCTCCACATCGTATATGGGCTCCAGTATCTTAGGCCCGGCATTCTTGAACGCCTCGGCGAACGCCTGACGGCCCGCAAGCATGAACGAGAGCTCGTTGCTGTCTACTGGGTGCATCTTACCGTCGTACACTGTCACACGTACGTCGCGTGCGTAACATCCTGTCAGAGGTCCCTGTTCCATACGTTGCATTACGCCCTTCAGAATGGCGGGCATGAAGCGTGCGTCAATGGCTCCACCCACTACGCTGTTCACAAAGACAAGCTTGCCACCCCACTCCAGGTTCACAGTCTCCGTACTCTTGGCGTTGATGCGGTACTCCTGATTACCGAAAGTATAAACATCCGGAGCCGGCATTCCTTCGTAATAGGGTTCTACTATGAGGTGTACCTCTCCAAACTGGCCTGCTCCTCCAGACTGCTTCTTGTGTCTGTAGTCCGCACGGGCAGCTTTCGTTATGGTCTCGCGATACGGAATCTTAGGCTCGTCAAAAGCTATCTGTATCTTCTCGTTGTTCTCCATCCTCCACTTCAACGTACGCAGATGGAACTCGCCCTGTCCGTGCACAAGTATCTGTTTCAGCTCCTTGCTCTGTTCTATCTGCCATGTCGGGTCTTCCTCGCGCATCCTCTGCAATGCGTTCATCATCTTCTCCGTCTCTTGTTCGTTGACGGCACGTATAGCACGGGTATACTTGGCGTTGGGATACTTGATGAAATTGAAGCGGTTGTCACAGTCTTTGCCATTGAGGGTATTGCCTGTCTTCACGTCCTTCAGCTTAACGGTACAACCAATATCGCCGGCCACGAGCTCTTCCACCTTGATGCGGTTTGCGCCTGCGCAGACGAAAAGTTGGGAAATACGCTCTTTGCTGCCGCGGTCAGCGTTCGAGAGATCGTCTCCTTCGTGTACCTTACCGCTCATCACCTTGAAATACTGCACCTCGCCTATATGAGGCTCCATGGCTGTCTTGAAGAAGAACAGACTCGTAGTAGCGTCAGGGTCTGGAGACACCTCCTCACCGCGGGTGTTGAATACACGCGGCATTTCGTCTACGAAAGGCACCACATTACCCAAGAACTCCATCAGACGTCTTACTCCCATGTCCTTCACTGCATCCACGCAGAACACCGGGAACATACCGCGTGAAGCCAGACCCTTGCGGATGCCCTCGCGCATCTCGTCTTCCGTGAGAGACTCGCTCTCGAAGAACTTCTCCATCAGAGTCTCGTCGTGCTCGGCGGCAGCTTCCACCAGTGCCTTGTGCATCTCCATGGCTTTGTCCATCTGGTCTGCCGGGATGTCCTCTATGGTCGGCGCACCGCCTTCCGCTCCCCACGAATACTTCTTCATCAGAAGAACGTCAATGAGGGAGTTGAAACCGGGACCGGTCTCTATTGGATACTGCACCGGCACCACCTTGGAGCCATAGATGCTGGTCAGCTGCTCCAGCAACGAATCATAGTCGCAGTTCTCGTCGTCAAGCTGGTTTACAAGGAAGATGACGGGCTTGTGGAGCTTCTCCGTATACCTAAAGTGGTTCTGTGTGCCCACCTCCACGCCGGCACCGCCTTTCAGCAATATCAAGGCAGTGTCCGTGACGTTGAGAGCCGTGAGAGCCGATCCCACGAAGTCGTCACTGCCGGGGCAGTCTATTACGTTCAACTTCTTCCCGTTCCATTCTACATGGAACACCGTAGAGAACACGGAATATCCGTACTCCTGTTCTACAGGGAAATAGTCACTTACTGTGTTTTTTTGTGTGATGCGACCACGTCTTTTGATAATCCCTGCCTCGTAGAGGAGAGACTCCGTAAGAGTGGTCTTACCCGCACCGTCATTGCCCAAGAGTGCAATGTTTTTAATCTCGTTAGCCTTATAAGTCTTCATACTCAAATAGGTTTAATTAGCGTTGATTGTCACTTTTTACGGGTTAAATTTATGGATTTTTCATGGAACGGCAATAAGTAAGGTATATGTTAGAAAACATAAAAGCGCATAAAGGCCCAAAGACGCACGTATTGCTACCGCATAAGGTCGCTTATTATGTCGTTTGAGACGAATATTCCGTCTTCTGTAAGACGTAAATGACCGTTTTCCAACATCAATTTGCCGGAAGCCACATGTGGGTGCGCCATGGCGAGACAATACTCTCTCTGTGCAGTGTCAAGACACGACAACGGGAGTCCCTCAGCGGTGCGCAGACGTGTCATCACCAGTTCGTCATACAACTCACCGTCCATAAGGGTTTCGGTGACGTGAGGTACATCGCCGACAGCCTCTACATAAAGTCTGAGGTTCTCGTCATTGGCTCTCCTCTGGCGTTTGCCGTCGTACGAGTGAGCGCCAGGCCCCAAGCCAAGATAAGGGACACCCTCCCAATAACCGCTGTTGTGCCTTGACTGCATCCCCTCTCTACAGAAGTTCGAAATCTCATAATGTATCATACCTGCCTTTGCCGTCTCGTCCTCCAGAATACGGTACATACGTAGGGCCACTTCGTCATCCACCTCCTCCACCTCACCTCGTTCTAGCATGGAAGTAAGCGCAGTGCCGGACTCGTATGTCAGGGAGTATGCGCTGAGATGCGGCAGTCCGAACGCCAATGCCTTTTGTACGTCTGCAGTCCACATTTCCACAGTCTGTCCAGGCAGACCGTATATCAAGTCGAGACTTATATTTCCATACCCTTCCTTGAGACATCCAGAAACGGCACGCTCCACCTGACCAGAAGTATGGCGTCTGCGCAAAACCCTAAGTATGTCGTCGGAAAAGGTCTGCACGCCCATGCTTATCCTGTTTACCGGCGTGTCTTTTACACAGGCTATCCATTCGTCCGTGACATCGTCCGGATTCGCCTCTATGGTGACCTCTGCATCTTCGGCAAGGGGGAAGCAGTCTGACACGGAACGGAAGATGGCATGCAAAGAGTCGCCTGACAATGTGCTCGGCGTGCCGCCGCCTATATATAAAGAATGTACACGCGTGAAGGGAATCTCCGTGCGACGAAGCCTCATCTCTCTGCAAAGAGCTGCCACGTATGCGGTCTGCCATTCATCGCCCAACGTGGTAGAAAAAAAATCGCAGTATATACATCTACTGCGACAAAAGGGGACGTGTATGTAAATACCGCCTTCCACTCACTCTCTCATTTCCTGGAATGTAATCTGGTAGAAACAGGGGTACACGGCGCTGGTGGCGTTGGTCTGTCCCTCTGAGTGCGGCACAATCAGTCGCACCTTGGCTATCTGTTCCTCACTGCTCTGACGCCCCACCTTGACGTACGTCAATGGCACGAGCCAACCTTTGGGCACGCTGGTACTGTTATAAGTGGAATACATAGCTCCTCCGGTATTGATTTCCGTGTTGAAGGTGGCCGAGAACGTGCCGGACGTGTTCTTCACATCCATAATGTCAGGGTTGGTATGCCAATAGGGCACCTCACTCGTCAACTGCAGGCTGTCGCCAAGGATGTTGAACTCGATAAAACGGCAGATGATGCGTTTCTGGTCACCGGACTCCATCACGTCTCCCACGCCCTCGCGCACTATCTGCATATATACACCGGAACTGGCAAAGAGTACATACTCGTTGCGCGTCAAGTCCGTGACATTGCCTTGAGCTTTGAACTGTTCCTCCGTTATGGCGTTTATCACGCCTACGTCGCAGATAGTCCTCCCCGTGTCGTCTTTTATCTTCACGTCGCGTCCGAGAAAGGCATTGATGGCGTCGCGCTCCTTCTTCTTCTGGTCGGCATAAGTCTCATCGTCCTTGCACGAAGTGAACGCCAATGCGGCAAAAGCCAGCGCACACGCCGCAAACTTATATATTTGATTCCTCATACAGTATCTTTTATGTCTTGCAAAATTACGAAAACGTCATCAATTAAAGCCCTCGTCTTCAACCTATTTGGCATTTTTTAACACGTCCGCCATTTCACGCACCACGTTTCGAGTCTTCTCCAAAGCCTCTTCCATAGTACAGCAGAGCCGACCGCCACTGGCGTTCTTATGTCCGCCTCCGTTGAAATACGTAGAGCATATCTCGTTGCATTTTACGTCTCCTACGCTGCGCATACTCACCTTCACCACACCTTCGTGTTCGGTGTCTTCGCTCAGGAGGATGCTTAGCTTAACGCCCTTCACCTGCAGAGGCATGTTTACGATACCTTCCGTATCCCCGTTCTGGGTGCCGAGCATACGTCTTTCCTCGTTGGTGAGGGACATGATGGCTGCATGCAGCTTGGGCATCATCTCCATCTTGGCGTAGAGCATATACCCAGTCAGTTTGAGACGCGCAGGCGACCATGTCCAGAACACCTTGCGGTAGATTTCGTCTTTGTCGATACCGTGTTTGAGAAGATGACACACACACTCGAATACTTCGGCCCGGTTGGAGTTGTAACTGAAAGCCCCCGTGTCGCACATCATCGCCACATACAGGCACTCGGCCTCCTCCGCAGTGATGGCGTCCAGCTCGCCCATCTGGTGCAACAGATGGCAGAGGACCTCTCCTGTAGCACACATGTGGGGTTGGGAAACCGTGATGTCGCAGAATGGCTCAGGGTTCAGATGATGGTCTATCATCACCTTCGTGGCTTTACTGTCCGACACTGGCCGCGCAAGGTCGTTCAGACGTGTCGAATCACTCACGTCCGCCACCACTATGAGGTCGGCCTTGGCCACTACGGCGTTCAGTTCATCTTCGTTTTGGGCGTACACTCTCACCGCATCCGCCCCAGGCAAGGTGCCGAGGAAGTCGGGAAACCTGTTGGGCGCAATTATCGTAGCGCATTTCCCTTTCCTCTCCAGCCAATGTTTGATGAAAAGCGAAGAACCCATGGCGTCGCCGTCGGGACCGACATGGATGCACACGACGACGTTGCGGGAAGCGTCTATCAGCCTTCCAAGCTCTTCAAGTTCCTCTTCTGTTACAACTTTTTCCATAATGAATGCGCAAAATTACGCAAAAAACACGACGTGGGCAAACTGTCATTATATTTAATGCCGCTGATAATACGAAAAGCGGTATCTTTGCACAGCACAAAAAAGAAACACGACATGAACAACAATATAAGGATAGTATTCATGGGAACACCGGACTTCGCTGTTCCTTCGCTGGCGACATTGGTAGAGAAGGGTTATAATGTGGTCGGGGTCGTCACCATGCCGGACAAGGCCATTGGCAGACATCACGACACGCCGCAGTCTTCTCCCGTGAAGCAATATGCCATGACACACGACATACCGGTACTCCAACCCGAGAAGTTGCGCGACGAGGGTTTCCTCGCCGAGCTCAAGAGTTGGAACGCCGACCTGCAGATAGTGGTCGCTTTCAGGATGCTTCCTCAGGTGGTATGGGGAATGCCGCGCCTTGGCACATTCAACCTCCACGCCGCCCTCCTTCCGCAATACCGCGGCGCGGCTCCCATCAACTGGGCCATCATCAACGGCGACAAAGAGACTGGCCTCACCACCTTTTTCCTTGACAAGGACATAGACACCGGCGGAATACTGCTGCAAGAGCGCATACCCATAGGGGATGACGACTGTGTGGGCGACATACACGACATCATGATGGAGAAGGGTGCCGCATTGGTTCGCCAGACTGTCGACCTCATCACCGAGGGCAAAGCCACGCCGAAAGACCAGTCGCTGCTAGCAGCCGGACAACCACTTCGCCCGGCACCGAAAATATTCAAGGAGACATGCGAAATACTGTGGCAGAACCACGACCTCAGCAGTGCGCACAATTTCATTCGCGGTCTCAGCCCCTACCCTGCCGCCTGGACCACACTCGTGGCTCCCAATGGCAAAGAAACTGTACTAAAGGTCTACCGTACAGTCAAGGAAGAGACACGGCACGGCCTCGCCGCCGGCACACTGCAGACAGACGGCAAGACCTTCATCCGCATAGCCCTCCCTGGCGGGTATCTTCATCTTGTGGAGATACAGATGGCAGGCAAAAAACGTATGCCCGTAGAAGACTTCCTCAGAGGAACGCATCTGGAGGGATGTTCCCTGCGTTGAAAATAGCACAGCCGCCAAGAGTACCGCCTCTCAGCTTTTTTACGCATATGCGAGAAAAAAGCGTCGGGGAAATTTGCATGTTACGAAAATAAACGCTTTCTTTGCATTGCCAAACATCAAAACATAACAACTCTAAAAGATATTGCCTATAGAACAACATTACACCTATGACAAGAAAAAAGTACGTAATGGACGTAATGGATAAAAATGACACTCTCACCGATTATGAGTTGGTGAAGTTGTACGAAGCGGGCAATAACGAGGCGTTTGACGTGTTGTTGAAAAGATATCAGCAGCAAGTTTATACATACCTGCTTTTCATGACGAAGAACGAAGCCAAGGCCGAAGACATGCTTCAGGAGACTTTCGAGAAGGCTATCGTAGCCATCAGAAGCCACAAGTATCAGACCACGGGCAAGTTCAGCGCATGGCTCACTCGAATAGCGCACAATATAGTGATAGACGGCACACGCGACATGCAGTCAAAACGTATCGTCACACGCGACGAGTTCTCGCAGGGCATACTCAACGACATAAGACTTAGCGAGGAGAGTCACGAGAAGGACCTTATAGAGGCCCAGCAGTCCGACATGCTGATGCAGATACTCAACTACCTGCCCGACGTGCAGAGGGAAGTGGTGCTGATGAGATTCTACGAGGGCAAGTCGTTCAAGGAAATTGCCGAGGCTACGGACGTGAGCATCAACACGTCGCTCGGGCGCATGAGG
>CAVHNA010000089.1:0-10324 GCA_963637205.1 Bacteroidaceae bacterium | reverse complement strand
CCATATAACCAACGCTGTGCCGCAAGGTCAAGACCTTGCGGCACAGCATCTTTTTGCTCGGGCGGTCCTAACAGTCCTAGCGGGTGCGGCACTGCCGCACCCATTCTAGAACCTCTAGAAATTCTAGAATAACTCTAGCTAGAGAATCCAGAAAACCTAGGGTAGCCGCAGCGATGCAGCCGCGACTGCTAGAAAAGCCAGAGTACGGTGCGCCCATTGCGGCGCACCTACCAGTCCCTCTAGAAGAGCTAAAGAAGGTGCGGCGATACCGCCGCACCTTCTTCAATTCTCAGCTCCAAGCTCTCAGCTCCGTCTCACTTGTTCAGCGTCCAGCTGAAGCCGTCCTTGGTGTCTTTTACCTCGAAGCCCAGAGCGGCGAGGTCATCGCGTATCTTGTCGGAGAGAGCCCAGTTCTTGTCCGCCTTGGCCTGCTGACGCTGCTGCAGCAGCATGTCCACCACGGCGCCGAAGGCATCCTCGCGTGCCTTGTTGCTGTTGCCCGTGTCCTCCCTCAGTCCCAGGATGTCAAAGGTGAAGGTGCTAAAGAGCGACAGCAGAGCTTGTGCCACCTCCGCCGTGACGCTAGCCTTCTTGTCCACCACGGTATTCACCACGCGGCAAGCGTCGAAGAGGTTGCTGATGACAACAGGGCTGTTCAGGTCGTCGTTCATAGCCTCGTACATCTTGGTGCGGAGCTCGTCCACGTACTTCATCTCCACCGCTGGCTGTCCCTTCACCTTCTGTCCGTCCTGCAGACGCTTCAGCTTGCGATAGCCGTCCATCAGTCTGGCCAGACCCTTCTCGGACGCTTGCAGAGCGTCGTTACCGAAATCCACAGTGCTGCGGTAGTGAGCCTGCAGGATGAAGAAGCGTATCGTCATGGGCGAGTACGGCTGCTTCAGCAGAGGATGGTCGCCGGCGAAGAACTGCTGCAAGGTGATGAAGTTGTTGTACGACTTGCCCATCTTCTTGCCGTCGATGGTAATCATGTTGTTGTGCATCCAGTAGTGCACCATCTGGTCGCCCTGGCTCGCCACCGCCTGCGCTATCTCGCACTCGTGGTGAGGGAAGATAAGGTCCATGCCGCCGCCGTGTATGTCGAAGTGGCTGCCCAGATACTTGCGTCCCATGGCGGTGCACTCGCAGTGCCAGCCAGGGAAGCCGTCGCTCCACTCCGAAGGCCACCGCATGATATGCTCGGGCTGTGCTGCCTTCCACAGGGCGAAGTCCGCCTGGTTGCGCTTCTCCCCTACTCCCGCCAGCTCGCGGCTGGCGTCCTTCACGTTGTCGAGGCTACGTCCTGATAGCACGCCGTAGTGATGGTCCTTGTCGTATTTCTCCACGTCGAAGTACACGCTGCCGTTGCTCACGTAGGCGTATCCGTTGGCCTGTATCTGGCGCACCAGCTCCTGCTGCTCCATGATATGTCCAGAGGCATGCGGCTCTATGCTGGGCGGCAGGCATCCCAGGGCGTTCATGGCGTCGTGGAAGCGGTTGGTGTAGTACTGCGCCACCTCCATAGGCTCCAGCTGCTCCAGCCGCGCCTTCTTGGCTATCTTGTCCTCGCCCTCGTCGGCGTCGTGCTCCAGATGGCCCACGTCTGTGATGTTACGCACGTAGCGCACCTTGTAGCCGATGTGGGTGAGGTAGCGGAACAAGAGGTCGAAGGTGACGGCAGGCCGCGCATGACCGAGATGAGCGTCACCATAGACGGTGGGGCCGCAGACATACATACCCACCCTACCCGGAGTGATGGGACGGAAAAGCTCCTTCTGTCTGCTCAATGTGTTGTATATAAACAATGACTGTTCCATATCGCTAAATCTTTTATGTTACCGGATGCAAAGGTACGACTAAACGAGCGAAACACAAAATATCTGGGGAGTCTTGAAGGCCTAGTGGCTCTAGAAAAGCTAGCGGCTCTGGAAAAGCTAGAGAGGCCGCGGCTACCGCCGCGGCTGCTAGAGAAGCTAATAAAAAAACTGTGCCGCATGTGCGGCACAGCCTTTTGAGAGTTCAGAGTGATGTCCCGCCGCTGGGCGGCAGGGCATCACCTTTTATGAGAGTGTCACTTCACAGCCACCTTCTTGCCGTTCTGGATGAAGATGCCGTTCTGTGCCTTGCTTACACGCTGACCAGATACGTTGTAGATAGCGCCTTCTGACTTGTTAGACTCTACACCATTGATGCCAGTAGTCACACCGAGCGTGATAGTCTGTGCAGAAGGAGTTACAGTAACCTTGCTGTCACGAGGAACGGTGTAACGGCTCAGTGTCTTCGTACCGCTGGAAGCGATGTAGAGGTTGCCTGCGTAGTCAAACGCCATACCTGTGAACTGGTTCTCAGTAGTGGTAACGCTACCCTTACCTGTCAAGAATATCTTGCCGAGTGGGTTGGGAGCGTAGTCAGTCTCGTAGAACGCTATCTTGCTAGAGCCTACGGGCATTGCGATAAGACCGTCGCGAGAGATAGCCATCTTGCCGCCATAGGTAGCGGTAGAGATATCGCTGTAGTCCTCTTTACCTTCTGCGTTGTAGTGCTTGATAGCAGGCAACGTCTCAGAAGGATTAGCGCGGTACTGTACATACCACAGACCGCCGTTGCCGTCACACTTGATGCCGACGTGGCTGGGAGCTATGGTGTAGACACCGTTCAGAGGAGCGAAGTCTGCGCTGGGTGCGCCAGACCATGTCTTGGCAGTACCGAGGTTGTAGACGCTGCAGTTGAAGTCGCTGGTGTTGAACTCACCGTTGCTGCGAGAACCGCCGAGGATGTACATCTTCAGGTTTTCGCCTTCACCTTCCAGAGCCAAACTGATGGCCATACGGTTCTGCTCTACGCCGTCAACGTAAGTGATACCGGTCTCCTCGTTGAGGTCGCCACCTGCGAAGACAGGAGTCCAAGGCTCGTTGAGGTTGTCGGGGTTGATTTCGTAGATAGAGCTCGGAGAGAGACCTGCGGCACGTGTAACGAACAGACGTCCGTCATTAGAGAACTCTATGTCGCGGAGGTCGAACTGGTAAGAGCTGCTGATGATGAGCGGAGTCTCATCCTTGATATCCAGACCGCCATAGAAACCGGGAGTGCCGTCTACGGAGTTCACAGGCTGGAAGTCTGTGTCGAACGCGAAGAGAGCGCCGGGCTTGTCGGCAGAGTGCATACCCTCGTGGCTGAGAGTAGGACGACCCTCTGTGACGAGCAGCTGACCGAAGTTGGTGCTTGCCGGGTTGTTGTTGACCGTAAGACCGTAAGCTGACAAGAACTTGTAGCTGTCGCCCACCTTGGTAAAGTCTGCGGTACCGATGCCGGTAACCTTAACCTTGTAGGTCAGGGAAGCGCCGTTCTCGCCAAGTTCGCTGTTGGCAACCTTGACTTCGTGCCCACCCTTCTCCAGACCGTCTGAAGGAACGCTGAGAACGAGGTTCTCGCCGTTGTAGAACTCTACGGCCACAGCCTCTGCGGGTGCGTTGAGAGTGTAGTAAACGTAAACAGACTCTTCATTTGTTCTAGCATTCACGTTGTAAGCGTAAGCGTTGAGCTCTATGACGGGCTCTTCGTTCTGGTACTTGCCAGCTGACTTCCAAACCTTGTCACCTGCGTACAGATGAGGAATGGTGTCCGTGCCGAGAGTCTGGAACCAGTGAGCGTTGTCAGCGGAAGAACCGTTGAGTGCCCAAGTGATTTCACCAGAAGCCAACTTAGCGTCCGTAGTCTGCGTACCGCAACCAGTGTCTCCCAAGACAGTCTTGTAGAACGTGTTGGTAGCGGTAACATTGCCGGAGTTACGGGAAATGGAGTTGCAGCCAGAGGCGTTGAGTGCCACCACGTCAGCTATGACAAGGTTGTCCGTGACCGTAACGGCATCAGAAGCCCAACCGATGAGTCCACCGCAAGAGTTGGTAGGCTCGGCGTTGAAGGTAACGTGAACGTAGCAGTTGCTGATCTTGGTACCAGAGCCTTCGTTGACAGCCACCAGACCTGCGTGTGTACCGTCGCCCTCTATAGTAGAGTTGATGAGCACGTCTACGTCACAGTTGTCGATAGTAGCTGCGCTGGTGTGAGCTGCAATACCTGCGGCGTACTTGTTGGACGTGCTGCATACAGCCTGAACCTTGAGGTTCTTGACACTACCGCCAGCGACGTAATAGAAGAGAGCTGCATCCTGAGCGGTGTAAGGAGCTTCAGCGTCACCGATGGTGAGGTTGGTGATGGCGTGTTCGTTACCGTCGAACGCACCCTTGTACTGAACGCCTGACGCACCTTCGTATGCCACACCTACGGGATGGAAGGCTATGCCCGCCATGTCGATGTCGTTGTCAAGTACAGCGCTGATGCTGTTCTTGCCACCTGCCACAAATGCGGAGAATGCCTGCAGGTTCTTGGGAGTAGCGAGGTGATATACACCTGTGCTGTCAATCTTAGGCATGGTACTGGCCAGAGGCTCTACCTCAAGGCAAGCGGGGTTGAGAGCTTCCTCTACAGTAGCGGTACCTGCGAAGTACGCGTCGAGCATTCCTTCGGCTGAGGCGCAAAGGCTGTTGTACTCATCCTCTGACAAGTCACCGACGAGAGCCTCGGCGAGAGTCTCTATGCTGGTAGCCGTGTTGTAGTAAGATATGTAAGCTGTCTTGGCGTCGAAGAGACGGTTGAAGAGGTCTGAGATCTTGCTGATGCAAGCCATCTTCTCCTCTACCGTAGCGGCGGCCTGTGCCTCTGTCTGTGCAGCCTCTATCTCAGCCTTCAGGGAAGCGGGATAGTTGGGAGCTGACGTGATGGCAGACTCTACACCGTCACTTTCCACATACTTGGTGAGTATGGTGTTGACACGTGCGAGCTGGCTCTGGAGAGCGAGGTCTACCTGTGCCGCGTCTGCCTCGTCGGCAGTGCCGAGATATGTGAGACGGATGTCTGAGTAACCGGACCATTCGCTGGCACCTCCTACGAATGAAGGAGCCTTGATGCCAATCTTCAGTTCACCGTCCTCGCCTACTTCAGCCGCGATGTAGTTGATGTAACGTCCCGCAGCACCTGCCACTGCAAGTCCGTGAGGTCCGTGTGCGCAGTATCCTATGAAGTCGTCGCCGTCTGTGCTCACGCCGTCCTCGTATATCTTGAGGTCAGCGGTGGGATCCTCGGGATGGCAGTTGACATCCGGGTCAGCGTCTTCCACTCTGATAAAGTCCTCGTAGACGGTCATCAAGTAGTTGGTGTTGCCGTTGGCGCTCATAGAAGCCGTGTAGTTGTAGCTGTAACGGTTGTTGGCGGGACGTGAGGCTCCTGCCATCTTCATCAGGTACAGACCGGGCTTCAGACCCTTGACAGTCTGGCACATGTCCATGGTGGTGTTCCATGTCTCAGCACCTGAGACAGTCTTAGGCTCAGCGGCTGTGGTGGTGTAGGTGACAGCACCTGTACCCTTCCCTTCCCAACCGTTGAAGCCGTCGGCGAAGGTAGGATTGGTGACGAGGTTGGTGATGTCGGAACCAGCCATGTAACCAGTGTTGATAGCCTCTGTCAGCCATGCGTCCACGCGTGCTGTCTCAGCTGTTATAGAAGAGTCGGGAGCCACCGTGTTCTCTATAATATAAGGATAAGAACCGAAGGGATTCTCCTCGTTGGGCTCGGTCTCGTCGTTGAGGTAAGCCTCCAGAGCGTCGCGTACGTCGCCCTCGAAGTCGTCATGCTCTGCCAGGTAAGCGAGCACCTCTTCGCACTTGTTGATGTAAGTCTTGTAAACGTTGACGCTGGTGTTCACCACGTTGGCATAGGCGTTGATGCTGTCCATAGCCTCAGCGAGTGTGAGGTAGTCTACACAACCGTCGAGTGCGCCGAGCTGTTCGCCCAGAGCCTCGCGTGCGGCCTTGTAAGCCTTGGCGTCGTTTACGGTCTCCTCATACTGACCCTTGACAGCGGCTATAGCCTCGTCGAGGGATGCCTCGTCGTAGATGCTGTAGTACTCACCGTTGAGCTTAGCCACAACGCCGCGCTCCGAGTCAAGGTAAGGAATGTCGTCCTCGCCGATGCGCTGGTACCATACGGGCTCCTTGAACTGACTGTTGTTCAGACCCCATGCCAGCTCACCTGTAGCGGCGTTCTCTCTGTTGAAGGTGTTGGTAACGACACTGCTCTGGGAATAGTTCCACCAGTTGTTGGTGCAGGTACAAGTTCCGTAACGTACGAAGTTGTCCACACGATCAGCGCCTTGGTACACGTCGGAGATAGACCAGCAGTTGCTGAGCTTACCGTAAGAGCCCATCCATCCTGAGATAACACCGTTCTCGGTGGGTCCGTGTATTTCGGATGTCACACCGCAGTTGTCAACGGTGATGGCGCAGGTGCTGCCCATACATACACCGTGTATACCGCCGGCGTTGGCACCGGTTGTAGCCGTTACGCTGCAACGTACCACACAGTTGCTGACCTCCACGTTACCCTGCCATGCGGAAGTACCGCCGAGGATACCGCCCACGTAAGCGTAAGCTATCACCTCGCAAGTCTCGTCGAGAGTAAGGTTTCTGATGTAAGCGGGCGTACCGCTGCGGTCAGCGTCCTTATGCTCCACACCGGCGGGAACACTGTTCATGTAGCCGATGAAGCCCACACCCATATTGTTGGGGTAGTTGATGATAAGGTTGCTGATGGAGTGATACTGTCCGTCGAAGCTTCCGTAGAATGGTTCAGTTTCCTTACCGATGATAGGATAGGTCTCTATGCCTTCCATGTCGATGTCTTCCAAGAGACGACCCTTAGCTCCAAGATTATACTTGGATGCGTAAGTAGCCCACCAGAGCAACTGCTTGGGAGTGGAAATCTCGTAGAAGCCGTCCTCTGCGGGAGTCATGTAGGTGATGTCAATGTCGCCGCACTCGGTGCAGATACCCTCTTCAAACTGGTGGTCGGGTATCACAACTTCATTGGCAGTGTTGGAGTACGTGAGGTCGCCCTGTGGCGTACCGTCGCAACGGTAGCCGTCAGAAGGTTCGGCATATACCATCTGATGTCCGCCTGCGGTGAAAGGATAGGGAGCGGCATCAGTACCGATGGTCTGGTAGAAGTTGGTACCGCCGTTGACACTGCCGTTGAGCACGTATGCCAAAGCGCCGCTCTCCACGTCGCCGTCATTGTAGTAAAGAGGCATGGAGTCTTCTATTGGAGCTCCGTGTACGGGGTTACACCAAACGTTATTGATAATCATGGCCGTTGGGTGACGCGCTATTGAGTGAGTGTCGTCCGTACAGTTCTCTATGGTAC
Source organism: Bacteroidaceae bacterium (assembly GCA_963637205.1). Classification (GTDB taxonomy): domain Bacteria; phylum Bacteroidota; class Bacteroidia; order Bacteroidales; family Bacteroidaceae; genus Physcousia. The sequence goes on along the minus strand of CAVHNA010000089.1, from coordinate 3,073 downwards.
CTGTCATGGCCACGTTGTTCAGGGTGAGACGATCGGAGCACCATCCGCAGATACCGCCCACGTTGGTGGTACCGTCCGCACCTACCACCTTACCGGCGAAGATGACGTTGTTAAAGATGGCGGGAGAGTCAGTAAGACCGATGATACCGCCACAGGTTGCATCGCCCGACTTGGTGGTGTTCACCACAACGTCGCTGTAGACATTGTTCAACGTGGTGGTGTTGTAGCCCCCGGATCTGGAGTCACCAATCACCGAACCTGCGTAATTATAGATGGTGTTTATAGTACCGTGCAGGTTGAGGTCGGTGACAGTACCGCGGAACTGGGGGAAGAGAGACACGTACGACGCTTCACGGTCTGTGATGTCGATGGCGATGGTGAGGTCGTATCCCTGTCCGTCGTATGTACCGCCGAACCAGTTGGTGAGGTTGAAGATAGGATAACCCTTAGCTGGGGTGAGTGTGAGGTCGTTCATCTGTATCATGGAGAACCATCCACCGTTGGAAACCTGCTGCTTTACGTCACACCAGACAAAGTCCTCCTGGGTCTTCATCTTGTAAGCGCAAGCTATGGGGTCTCTTTCCACATAAGCGTTGTCGAAGTAGCCGCAAGTGGTACATACTCCGTTGTCCCATGTGTGGGCGGTAGCCGTAACGCCGGCATCGGTGTTGCTGTATGCCACCTCTGCGGTAGCGTCTTCAGCCACGCCGTGGCAGTCGGTAGCCACTGAAGCGTAGACCTGCTTGTGTCCTTCACCGAACATGCCGGGCAGAGGATACTCGTCCTCGCCGATGGTCTGCTTCCATGTAGCCTTGCTCTGGTCGTGGTTGAGCAGGTAGCAAATCTTACCGCTCTTCAGGTCTTCCGCTGTGATGACAGTTCCGCTTGTAGCGCTCTCGCCCCAGAGGTTGGTGGCGAAGTTGTTGTAGCAAGCTCCGCTCTGTAGCTGGTTTGCGTCACTGGGATTGGCAGCCGCACGGAACGTCTTGTACTTCTCAACGTCAAATACCTGCATCTGAGCGCTATTACGCGCGAAGGTGTTACTGCTGGCGTTGATGTCGAACTCGCCGTTGTTGATGACCAGACAGTTCTGGATGTTGGTACGGTCGTCGCACCATCCTACTATACCACCGCAGTTCTGTGTGGCGGCGCCAGTGATGGTAGCCTTCACCAACGTGTTGGTGATGAACGCACCCTGCTGACAGATGGCCACGAGACCGCCGTGTGTGGCGTCGCCCGTAACACCGGACGTGATGGTCACCTCAGAGATACAGTTGTCGATGATACCTCTGTGGTATCCCACCATACCGGCGGCATACTTAAAGGAGGTAGTGATGTTTCCGACAACGTGGAGGTTCTGTATCAGAGCCGCACCTCCAGTGTAGCCGAACAGAGCGGCCACAGCCGCCTCCGGATAGAATGTGTACTTGATGGTGTGTCCCTGCCCGTCGAACGTGCCGTCGAACCTGTTGGCACTGCTGGTACCAATCATGGTCTGCTCAACGCCATAGTCGATGTCAGCCGTAAGCTGAGCACAGGCATGGAGGTCACCACCATTCACGAGTTCCGCGAAAGCCTTCAAGTCTTCCGCAGTACCGATCTGGTAGACGCCCTCTCCATTTTTTTCGAGCGCATACGCAGCTACGCTAATGACACAGGCGAGTGCCGTTAAGCATAGATTCAGTAGCTTTTTTCTCATAAATAATGATTTAAATGTTAATAAAAATGTTAGTTAAAGTCACTTCCGAAAGCAAATTTACATTTTTTCCAATATACGGCAAACAAAAAGCCGATATTTTTCCCGTAAAAGTGCCGTTTGACGTGTCTTGGCCGTCGTTCCGTGGAAATTATACGGCGCAACGGGCCGTGTTTCGGGTGCGAAAACCGTCCGAAACACGGCCGAGGCGTTTATACCAAATGACGCACGATGTCCTCGCGGTCTCCGGGCAGGTAGTCTATGACCGGAATCTCTATCATAGTGTAGGCTCCGGGGGCCTGTCTTGTGGTGGCACGCGCCGCGTTGACAAGCACCTGTGCGGTAAGAGCCGGGTTGTTGATCTTCATGTTGAACTCGAAGAGCTGGTTATGCGTCTGTCCGCTCACACCCTTGCGCACCAGGTTCACGCCGTGCCCCACGTCGTTGAGGGCATCCACGCTCTCCACCTGGAAGACGTGCGTCTCGTCGTTGGCGAAATAGGGGTCCGCCTTGATGGCGGCGGTCACCTCGTCAAGGCTTGCGCCCTCCTCCAGTTCCACATATACCATGCGGCGGTGTACGCCCTCGCCGAGAGGTATGGTCATGCTAAGCGCGTCCTTCACGCCCTTCTTGCCGCGTACGCACACACTGTGTCCCATACTACGTCCCGGACCGAAGTTGGTGTACGAGATACCCTTGGGAGCCAGGCTCTCCATGAGAGTACGCACGATGCTGTCGGAACCCGGATCCCATCCTGCGCTAATGATGCTCACCGCCCCAGCCTTGCGCGCAGCCTCGCCAAGAGTACGGCGCAGGTCCACGATGAGCTGGTGGATGTCGAAGCTGTCCACTGTGTTGATGCCCAGGGACAGGCATTTGAGCGCGTGTTCCTCCACGCTGCGCGTGGGTGTGGCGAGTATAGCCACGTCCACCTTGCCAAGCTCCTCTATACTGCGCACCACCTTGTAGGGCACCAGTTCGGCTGGCTTGTCCTCGTCGCCTCGACGGCGTACCACACCGGCTATCTCCATGTCGGGAGCCACCTCCAGTGCCTGTACGGCGTAGCGTCCAATGTTGCCGTATCCCACTACGGCCACTCTGATTTTCTTCATGTCGTTGTTGTTATCCTTATACATTATATTATATATACCTTAAACAAAAGCCTCCGCCGGGCGCACGGCATGCCGTGTCATCCCACCTGGCTACCGCCCTTCACCTCGTCGAGAGTGGTGGTGACGGAGAGGTCGCCGTTGTAATTGACGGCGGAGAGTATCATGCCGCAGCTCTCCTCGCCCATCATCTGGCGCGGAGCCAGGTTCGCCACGAAGAGCACACGCTTGCCCACCAGCTTCTCAGGCTCATACCACTGCGCTATGC